>NZ_JBKBWN010000004.1:0-389229 GCF_046314235.1 Anaerobacillus sp. | reverse complement strand
CCAAAAAAGATTAAACGGCCTTAGCCCTATGGAATTTAGAGCTAAAGCCGCTTAAATCATTTTTATTATTTCCACTGTCTACTTGACAGGGGGCAGTTCACATGTGTCAGTCTCTTTCTTTTAACCAAAATTAATTTAATACGAGCTTTGTTTCGGTGTTAAGATTTCCAAAGGTTTAATAAGATACGTTTATTTTTAGTGACAATAGTCGGAAATTAATTTTTATCAGTCAAGACTACGCAATGAAAAATAAATAAACAATCCCTGCAAGCATAAAAATCCCACAAAAAACAAATAAAACTTTCCAAAGTGTTTCCAAATACTTCTCTCCATTCCCTAATTTAAGAGTTGAGCTATGATTGGTTGTAAAAGCTGGCATCTCTCTTATTTTTCAGTTATTTAATTATCCCAGCTCCGATAACAAATGAAAGTCCGACAGAAATGATAAATGAAAGTAACCCAACTGCTCGGTTATCTTGAGCAATTTCCTCGTCAACTTTAAACTTTGGTGTTAAAAATTCAAAAATAAAATAACCGAACAAAAGCAAGGTAAATCCATAGGCTCCCCATATTAACATTGTTAAGATAGAGTCATTATGCTGGATTGAAAATCGAAAGATGTTTGCTACACCAAAGATTTTCCCGCCTGTTGCTAAGGCAACGGATAAGTTTCCCTTCTTAATTTCTTCCCAATTGTTATATTTTGTCACGGTTTCAAAAATAGCTAAAAATAAGACAGTTGCTAAAACGACGACGCTATAGGAAGCTGCCGTGTATACAAACTCAATTTGGAACAAGCGATCCATATATTTTCCAACTCCCATAAAGAAAAAAATTAAATGCACGAATGCTGCTCCACACTCGTTTTCTAGCTTATGATATATTATTTAAATTGTACAATTGTATTCCCAAGGCCGCCTTCACTCATACCTGCCATCTTTAATTCTTTTACATGAGGGTGTGTTTTTAGCAGTTGTAAAACACCCTTTCTTAAGGCGCCTGTTCCTTTACCGTGAATAATAGATACTTGGCTGTAACCAGCTAGCAGAGCATCGTCTAAATATTTTTCAACCCGAAGCATTGCATCCTCAAAGCGCTCTCCTCTTAAATCTAATTCAGGCTTAACATGATGAGAAGTACCACGAACTGTTGCCATTGGCTTTTGTTCAACTGGTTTTGGACGCTCAATTAACTGAAGGTCATTTATTGCTACTTTCATCTTCATAATCCCCATTTGTACTAGGAACTCTTTCTCAGAGATTTTTTCGACAACATGGCCCTTTTGGTTAAAGCTAATTACTTTAACCTCATCACCCGGTAATAGCTGTTTGACGATATTTTTTACAACAGCTTTTTTCTTCTGTTCTGTTAGTTTTGGAGCTGCTTCATTTAAACGTTTTTTCGCATCGATTAACTGATGCTCTTTGACAATGTTAGCATCTTTTTGAAGCTCTCTTAGTTCTTCAATGATAAACTCAGCTTCTTCTTTTGCAGTTTCAACTGCTTCTAACGCTTTCTTTTCCGCCGCTTCGATTATCTTTTCTTTTTCCAATTCAAGTTCCGATAATTTAGCAACTAATTGTTTACGTAATCGTTCAGCCTCTTCGCGAATTTTCACAGCTTCTTCAATTTCTTTCTCTGCCTGTTTTTGGCTTGTTTCAAGAGAGGTTATCATATTTTCTACTTTATTTGTCTCTGTAGAGATTTGCGCTTTTGCTTTATCGATAATGTCTGTATTCAGACCAAGTCGTTTGGAAATTGCAAAGGCGTTACTACGACCTGGAACACCAATAAGCAACCGATAGGTAGGACTCAATGTTTCAACGTCAAATTCAACACTAGCATTAATCGCTCCAGGGCGATTATAGGCATATGCCTTTAGTTCACTATAATGTGTAGTTGCGACGATTCTTGCACCTCGTTGATATACATCATCTAAAATTGCGATAGCCAATGCCGCACCTTCAGTTGGGTCTGTACCTGCTCCAAGCTCATCAAATAAGACGAGACTTTCATGATCAACATGCTCCAAAATATCAATAATATTAACCATGTGCGATGAGAATGTACTTAAATTCTGCTCAATCGACTGTTCATCACCAATATCAGCAAAAATAGATTGGAAGATCGCCATTTCAGAACCTTCATCGACAGGAACATGTAAACCAGATTGCATCATGAGCGTGAGTAAGCCGGTTGTTTTTAATGTGACTGTTTTACCACCTGTATTTGGCCCTGTAATGACGATTGAGCTATAGGTTTTCCCTAGCTCAATATCAATTGGCACTACTTCTTCATCTAGAATAAGAGGGTGGCGTGCCTTTTTCATACTAATAAACCCTAGGTCATTTAGTTTAGGTTGAGTTGCTTTAATTGCACTTGAATATAGGGCTTTGGCAAAAATAAAATCTACTTCTGCCAGAATCCGTACATTTTGCGTTAGTTCATCACTTACTTCGGAAACACTTGCTGTAAGCTCATGTAAGATTTTCTCGATTTCTTGTTTTTCTTTAGCACGAACTTCTCGTAGTTGATTGTTAATCGACACGACAGCCTGGGGTTCAATAAATAATGTTGCTCCTGATGCAGATTGATCGTGAATTAACCCTCCGAAATTATTACGATATTCTTGCTTAACGGGAATGACATAGCGATCATTGCGAATTGTAATAATCGAGTCTGATAACATTTTTTGATTATTTGATGAGCGAATCATACTCTCTAGCTTTGAACGAACAGAGGCCTCATGGCTTTTAATTTGTTGACGAATTGTCCTAAGAGTCGGACTAGCTGAATCTAGGACATGCCCATTGTCGTCAATGCACATTTTTATTTCGCGTTCAACATCAGTTAAAGGAGTAATAATCGCTACTAGCTCTTGTAATATAGGTAACTCTATTTCATCTTCAATCATATCTTCAATAAACTTCTTAAAGCGGCGACCACCATAAATCGTGCTAGCTATATCTAATAGTTCCAACTCATTGAGCATGCCACCGATTTGGGCACGCTTCACACTTGCTCTAATGTCACGAATTCCACCTAATGGTGCTTGCCCCTTTAGACGAATGACTTTCGCTCCCTCAAACGTTGCATTTTGCGCTTCTTGTATTTCCTCAATGTTCACCATTGGACTGAGTTCTTCAACTTTTCTTCGTCCAAGAGAGGAACTAACATGCTGTAATAGCTGGTCTTTCATTTTATCGTACTCGAGGAGACGACATACACGCTGTTGTAACAACTGCTCCAACTCCTTATTTGTTTCTATTTAAATAGTTTAGAACATCTGAAAGTTCCCAACTGTTAATAACGTTTTCCTTTTTGAGCCAACCTTTCCTTGCACTAGCAACTCCAATTTCCATATGTTCTAGCATGTCCAAATTATGAGCGTCTGTATTAATAATAATACGAGCTCCTTTCTCTTGAGCTTTTTTAATCCAGAGAGCGGACAAGTCAAGGCGGTGCGGATTTGCATTTAGTTCAAGCGCTGTATCTGTTTCTATTGCGATATCAATTAACAACTCGACATCAACATCATATCCCTCTCTTTTACCAATAAGCCTTCCGGTAGGGTGAGCAATTAAATCGACATGATGGCTTTGTAAAGCTGTTGTTAAACGCCTCATAATTGTTTCCCGATCTTGTGAAAAAGAAGAATGTATAGAAGCTATTACAAAGTCTACTTCTTCAATGACGTCATCTGCATAATCTAGTGTTCCATCTGGTAAAATATCCATTTCCACTCCAGCTAGAATCGTAAAATCTTCCCACTTCTCATTTAATTTAGCGATTTCTTCTCGTTGCGCTTTTAATCTTACTTCTGTAAGACCGTTAGCCACCTTTAAAAATTTTGAGTGGTCGGTAATAGCTATATAGGAATATCCCATTTCTCTAGCTCTTTCAGCCATTTCTTCAATGGAATTTGCTCCATCACTCCACGTCGAGTGCATATGAAGATCACCGCGGATATCCTTCAATGTAATTAACTCATTTGGCTGTTGCCAAGCATCAATTTCTCCATCACCTTCTCGTACTTCAGGTGGTATGAACTCGAGCCCAAAATGATTAAAAAACTGTTCTTCAGACACAAATGTAATAACTTCACCAGTTTCCAAATTCTCAACACCATATTCACTTATTTTCTCGCCACGATCTTTGGCAAGCTGCCTCATTTTAACATTATGGTCCTTAGACCCTGTAAAATGGTGTAGAGCAGTAGCAAACTCTTCATCTTTTACGAGACGAAAATCCACAGAAATTCGGAGATCTTCAAATTTTAGTTGTAATGAAACTTTTGTATCTCCACTAGCGATAACATCACCGACATTTTGAAATTTCAAAAGTTCCTCTTTCACCGTTTTAGGATCTGCTGTTGCGATAATATAGTCTAAATCTTTTACCGTTTCCCTTAACCTACGTAAGCTTCCTGCTCGACAAAAACGAATAATCCCATCCATTTTTGCAAGGTTCTCTTCAACTTTTTGGGCAACTGGTAGCACTAAAGCAATCGGCAAACGCTCCGGCTGTTTCCCAAACTCTTCAATAGCCGCTAATATTTTTTCTTCCGTTTTCTTGCCAAACCCTGCGAGAACTTGGACCTTTTCATCTATACAAGCTTGCTTCAATGTTTCAACATCAACGACTTCTAACTCTTGATATAGCTTACCAATCTTTTTCCCACCAAGCCCTGGTAACTTCAATAATGGAATTAACCCACATGGCAGTTCATCTTTTAATTCGTCTAATAGACTTGATTTCCCTTCATGTTTTAACTCCTCAATCACTGTAGCTGTTCCTTTTCCGATACCTTTAAGTTTTGAGACATCCTCAATTTGATCTAATATTCTTTCATCCATTTCTAATGCTTGAGCTGCTTTTCGATATGCTGACACCTTAAAACTATTTTCACCCTTAATTTCCATATATATAGCAATCGTTTCTAACGCTTGAATTACTTGTTTTTTATTCATAAAATCCCCTCACTCCTAAGCTAAAAAACTTCCTCAACCTTTATGATACCTAGTTTAGATAGGACAAATCAACCTATACAACTGAAGGGACTGACTTTATTACAAAGTGGCAGTCCCTCATAGTGGCTAAAACCTATTTTCGATCCATAATTCTTTTAATTGATTTGACAAAATTGGTGTATAATCTAAAATCAATTTTGCTAAAGTGGATTCTTTTAACGTGTCTTGAACAAGTTCGACTGGTAATAAAGCTGCTATATGTAAAACAACAACTAAAATCAACAAAACTTCTAAGAAGCAAAGAATTCCACCGAGCCAACCATTAATAACGTTTAAAATCGGTAAATGTGCCAAGAAGTCAAACATTGACCCAATAATTTGCATCGCTATTTTTGTTCCAAAAAATAAAATAGCAAAAGCAATCCCACTATAATAGACGTGTTCACCATTAAATGCATCTATTAACATAAACGCAGGATTATCGCTTGGAAACTGCGGGTATGGAATCCATAAGCGAATATGAACTGCCAAATCGCTGTAATAACGGTATGCAACAAAAAAAGCAATGATAAAGCCTGTCAAATGAATTAATTGTAAAACAAAGCCTCTTCGAAAACCAATAAAGAAGCTAGTAATTAGTAGAATAATTAATAATAAACTAAGCATGTTTTAATTTTCCCCATCTCTCTTTTTACGTTCTTGTTCCATTTGTCTTCTTAAGCGCAAATATTCATCACTAATATTAACTGCTGTCAAAACGGCAAGCTGCGTCTTGTCTAAGTAAGGGTTAATTTTACGCATTTCTTTCATTTTCTGATCGACAAAATTAGCCACTTCATGAATGTGACTGACATCCGCTTTGCCGGAAATAACATAATTTTGACCATTTATTAATACCGTTGTTCGTCGTTTACCTGGTTCTTCTCCCACAACGAGCCTCCCTTTAGAAAAACTTTTGCCAACTCCTGAAATTCATCCTACCAAACCTCTGTGCTTTATGTGCTTAACACTTTGTAACTTCGACTTTTAAAAATTATCTTATTGTAACGTGTAAAAAACACTTCCCTTTTTAAGAACCTATGTATTAGTCGAGAAAATAAAAAGAATAGCAAAACTTTAATGCCGCATCTTACAGAATTAACTACTTTAATTATAACAAAAATCTTAGATTCTATCATAACACGAACGGCAACGATTGAAAATATGGTGAACGACAATTGAGAAAGATTGGGAATTAGTGATACAATTAAACCGACGAATTTCAAAGCGAATCAATCTAGGAATTGTACGTATTTTTTTATTTTGAGAATATAAAGGGGTTTTCAGTTTGTCACAGCGAGTTTTAATTTTAGATAGTAGCACAATAGAAAAAATGAAGACATTTTATCAAGATGATTTAGCAACTAAGCTACCTCAAGGCGCACTCTTTGCAGCTAAGCCTCATAATTGCTCGATCACTGCATACAAGTCAGGTAAGGTATTATTTCAAGGTGCAAATCATGAGCAAGAAGCTTTGATTTGGGCTGAATTTGCTAAAAGACAACCTCAACCTAATAGTAGATCAAAAGTTGTTAAAGAAAAAACTGGTGGGAACAGCGCTCATTTTTCCCGCATGTCTTTAATTGGCTCTGATGAAGTAGGAACTGGTGACTACTTTGGACCAATCACAGTTGTTGCTACTTTTGTATCTAAAGAGGATTTTGCAGAACTTACAGAACTTGGTGTCAAAGATTCCAAAGGTATGAAAGATGACCAGATTTCCAAAATTGCAAAGATATTAATTAAGAAAATACCATACAGTCTATTAGTACTTCCAAATGAAAAATATAATTCATTACAGGCAAAAGGTATGAACCAAGGAAAAATGAAGGCGATATTACATAATCAAGCGTTGCTTCATTTAAAAAAGAAGCTGACTACTCCCTATGACGGCATTTTAATCGATCAGTTTGTTGAACGTGGAATTTACTATCGTTATATCGCAGACCAAAAGGATAAGGTGCAAGAAGATAACATGTTTTTTCAGACAAAGGCAGAATCACTTCACTTATCAGTTGCAGCCGCATCGATTATCGCTCGCTATTCCTTTGTAAAGGAAATGGATAAGTTAAGTGAACAGGCTGGTTTTGAAATTCCAAAAGGGGCGGGAAATCATGTAGATAAAGCCGCTGCAAAACTTATCGAAATTCACGGTGTGGATGCGCTAACTAAATTTTGCAAAGTACACTTTGCCAATACAGAAAAAGCAAAAAAACTCCTAAAGCATTGATCGCAATACTTTAGGAGCCTTTTTATTCTTTTTGACGATTTTTAATTCGTTGTAAATTACCGTAAAAACGATTTTCTGAAGCTAATTCTTCCCATTTAGTTTTATTATTTACAACAAGAACATCTATTGATATCTCGTCTGGTTGTTTGTCAATTTCCTTGGCTACTTGGTTACGGAATTGATTATTCTTAATTATTCCTTGCTTAACAAGTTTAAACTCATGACTCGTAACAAAACAGGCAATTTTCGTTTCGCCACAATAAATACAAGAATGACCTAGCATTAGACTTGTTAGCTCATGAGTAACGAGCGAATTAATCACCCACTTATTTTCTTTTAATAGATATAGGAAATCCGTTGCATACTCAAGTGGATGATGATCCATTTGAAAGATCACATGCCAAACACAATAATCTACTTTCTTTAAGGATACGATATTAGAAATTGTATACATTTCGAGACCCCTCCTATCTAAACTATACTTGAAACATAGTGAGTAGACAATTGCTAATTAAAGTCGCTGAACTTCCTTTCTCTATAAAAAGAACGGAAGGGATTTTTTCCTTCCGTTCTTGTCTTTATGCTCTTAGTGTTACTCCTAATTGTTCTTTTAATCCTTCTAGTACTTGACTATGAACCTTTGTTACTTCTTCATCTGTAAGTGTTTTGCTCGGATCGAAGTACGTCAACGAAAATGCTAATGATTTTAATCCAGCCTCCATTTTGTCTCCTTGGTATAAGTCAAATAGTCGAACTGACTTTAATAACTTACCTCCATGCTCGACAATGACATCTTTTACAGCTTGTGCTTGAAGAGTTTCATCAACTACAAGTGCGATATCTCTCGAAATTGCTGGGTATTTTGGAATTTCTTCATAGAAAACATCTTTTCCTGCAAAAGATAAGACCGCTTCTAAGTCTACTTGGAAAACGAATGTTTCATTTAAATCCAACTCTTTTTGAAGGGTAGGGTGAATTTGACCTACAAAGCCAACCTCATTACCTGCTAAGGTAATTGCAGCGGTCCGTCCTGGGTGAAAACCAGATTTTTTCGCTACCTCATAACGAATACTGCTGGTTACACCCAAACTTTCAAACAACCCCTCTAAAACACCTTTTGCTACAAAGAAATCAACCTTCTTTTTCTCACCTTGCCAAAGGTGACTTTGCCAAGTTCCAGTAAGTGCCCCAGCTACCATTTCCTTTTCTTTCGGTTGTTCTTTTAGCTCTTTTTCTTCAGTTAAGAAAATTGAGCCTACTTCATAGATGGCAACATCATCAAGTTTACGATTATTGTTGTATTGTAGTACATCTAGCACGTGTGGAATTAAACTAGTTCTAAGTGTACTACGATCTTCGCTCATTGGCATTGCTAAACGAATTGGAGTGACATTACCGACATCTTCCACAAAAGCACTTGCTTTCTTTGCACTTGTTAAGGAATAGGTAATTGCTTGATTTAAGCCAACACTTTCTAAAAAGCGTCGGACTTTACGTCGCTGCATTTGATATGGCGTTAATGAGCCAGCTGTTGTTAAACCGACTGGAAGTGTCGTAGGTATGTGGTCATAACCATAAAGCCTTGCTACTTCTTCAATTAAGTCTGCTTCAATCGTAATATCTGCTCTTCTGGTTGGAACATAAACGCTAAACAAATCATCACTTTGAGAAAATAGGAATTGAAGTCTCTTAAAGATTTGCGCTACAATCTCCTCTGTTAACTCAGTCCCTAAGGCTTGATTAATTTTTTCTACAGTAATATTGATCTGTAACGGTTTTACGTCAAGTTCATTTACTTCGGCACAGCCCTCAACGATTGATCCACCTGCAAGTTCACAAATTAAATGGGCTGCCCGCTCGGCAGCTAACGCTACTCGATTTGGATCAATTCCTTTTTCAAAGCGAACACTCGAATCACTTCGTAAGCCTAAATCTTTCGAAGCTCTTCTAACTGTTTTCCCTTTAAAATAGGCAGCTTCAAGTAAGATTGTCGTTGTGTCAATTTGCACTTCTGATTTAGCTCCACCCATAACACCGGCAACAGCAACAGGCTCTATACCGTTTGTAATGACAAGGTGGTCTTTCGAAAGTTTACGTGTTGTGTCATCTAAAGTAACAATTTCTTCGCCGTCTGTCGCTCTTCTAACGACTACTTCTTTAGAGCCAAAGCGGTCATAGTCAAAAGCATGAAGTGGTTGGCCATATTCTAAAAGTACATAGTTAGTTATATCAACAACGTTACTGATTGGACGGATTCCAGCTGCCATTAATCTATTTTGTAACCATAGAGGTGAAGTAGCTACTTTTACGTCTTTAATAACCATGGCACGATACAACGGATTATCTTCAAGGCTTTCAACTTTCACTTGAATATAATCTGAGACATGGTCTGAACAATTTTGAATAATTGGAATTGGAATGTTGACTTCTCTACTTAAAATCGCACCCACTTCATAAGCAACCCCAAACATATTTAAACAATCAGCACGATTTGGTGTTAAATCAAGTTCTAACACTTCATCATGTAAGTTTAAATATTCTAATGCATCTTTGCCAACTTCTACATTTTGAGGGAATACAAAAATACCTTCAGATACTTCTTTAGGGACGAATTTTGTTTCAACTCCTAATTCTTGAAGAGAACAGATCATTCCATTAGAAGCTTGACCACGTAGCTTTGCTTTTTTAATTTTAAAATTACCAGGTAACACTGCGCCCACTTTAGCAACGGCTACTTTTTGATCTTGAGCAACGTTTTTCGCTCCGCAGACAATTTGAACAAGCTCTTCTTCACCTACATCTACTTGACATAAGCTTAACTTATCAGCATCAGGATGCTGCTCTCGTGAGACAACATGCCCAACGACAACATTTGAAACCCCTTTATTTAATTGATGAACAATATCAACAGCAACACCGCTTCTAGTTAAGCGTTCTGCTAATTCTACAGCCGTAATATCACTAAGCTGGACATAATCTTTAAGCCAATTAAAAGATACTAACACACTAGTTTCCTCCTCGATATAAAAGCGCAGAGCGCTCATTGTTTTGTAATGATTTATGCTCGTTTGAACTGTTCTAAAAACCGTTTATCATTCAAGTAAAAATGACGAATATCATCAATACCGTATTTTAACATCGCTAATCGCTCAACACCCATTCCAAAAGCAAAACCTGAGTATTTGTTAGGATCAAAACCACCCATTTCTAAAACACGCGGGTGAACCATTCCAGCACCTAACACTTCAATCCAACCTGTTTCTTTACAGATACGGCAACCATTGCCATTACAAATCACACACGAAATATCTACTTCTACGGATGGTTCAGTAAACGGGAAAAAGCTTGGTCTTAATCTAATTTTTTGGTCAGGTCCAAAGAATTTTTTAGCAAACTCTAAAAGGACCCCTTTTAAATCACTCATCCGAACATTTTCATCAATGTACAGACCTTCAACTTGCATAAATTGATGTGAGTGTGTTGCATCATCATCATCACGACGGAATACTTTTCCTGGACAAATAATTTTTACTGGACCTTGACCATTAAACTTTTCCATTGTTCTGGCTTGAACTGGTGATGTATGAGTTCGTAGCAAAATATCATCTGTTATATAGAAAGAATCTTGCATATCGCGAGCAGGATGGTCCTTCGGTAAATTTAACGCTTCAAAGTTGTAATAGTCTGTTTCTACTTCAGGCCCTTCCGCCACTTCGAAGCCCAAACCAATAAAGATGTCTTCAATCGTTTCTACTACGGCAGTGAGAGGATGACTAGAACCTACTTGAACCGGACGACCTGGTAACGTAACATCAATGCTTTCAGTAGCTAATTTCTTTTCAACCTCAAGTTCTTCTAGCTTTGATACCTTCTCTTCTAACTTATTTGCAATTGCTCCTCTTACATCATTAGCTAATTGACCAATCACTGGACGCTCCTCTTCAGAAAGCTTTCCCATTCCTCTTAAGACTTCTGTTATCGGACCCTTTTTTCCTAAGTAAGAAACTTTAATATCCTGCAACTCTTTTAATGATGTCGCTGCTTTAATTTGGCTTAAAGCCTCTTGCTCTAACTCCTTTAAACGTTCTTGCATTGTTTTTCCTCCTTTATTTATGTACCTAAGATTTCTTATAATTAGAGTACTAGCTTGTTGCTAAGTTCTAAGGCGTTAAGATCTATTTCTCCTTTACCTTAAAAAGGTAAAAATAAAAAAGCCTCTCATCCCAAAAGGGACGAAAAGCTTCGCGGTACCACCCTAATTAACGAATCAAACTGAAACGTTCACTCTAACTTGATAACGGTCTTTGACCGATGCAACCTTAATAAGTACTTCTTATGTTCCGGTGCCGACTCTAGAGCGAATTCAATTGCTTCTATCATAGAAACGCTTCCAGCCTAAGGCGTCTCATCCCTGGATGACGTATGGCAATTTACTACTCTCTTTCACAGTCTTTCAAATATGAAATTCGTTTACAATTATAAATTATTTTTTTCGAGAAGGCAAATCTTCTTTTGAACTTTATAAGTACAATCCAGGTTTAGCGTTATTTCCTTAAATGGTAAAGCAATATCCCAGCGGCAATCGAAACGTTCAAGGATTCTGCTTGTCCATAAATAGGAATGTACAAGTTTTCATCTGTTAAATGCATTAGTACATTGGAAAGACCACTGCCTTCATTCCCTACTAATAAGGCAAAGCTTTCTTGACTTTCAACGTCTTTATAAGCTTTTGCGTCTTCATTTAAAGCTGTTCCATAAATAGGTATGTATGCTTCCTTAAGTTTTTCAACCCATTCTACAAGATCGCCTTTTATAACTGGTAAATGGAACAACGAACCTTGCGTTGATCGCATGACTTTACTATTATAAACATCAACGGTTCCATGACCGAGGATGACACCAGATAGTCCTACACTGTCTGCTGTTCTTATCATTGTCCCTAAGTTTCCTGGATCCTGAACTTGATCAATTAATAAGTACTTTCCATTTCTCTCAAGCTGTAATGGCTTTCTCCCTAAAAGTTCACAAATAGCAACTACGCCTTGAGGAGTTTCTGTTTCACAAATTTCTTTCATAATTTTTTCATTCACTATGTAAACTTGGACATTATCGATCTCCCATTTGGATGGGATGATAAAATTTTCTTCAATATAAATTTCGTTAATGATTACATTTGAGTTTAATGCCTCTTCAACAAGATGTTCTCCCTCAATTAAGAAACTCCCTAATTTTTCTCTACCCTTACGTGTATGTAATTTTCTCGCATTTTTAATTCTCACATTTTTCGTTGATTCAATACGTTCCATTGTAAACTCCTTTTTCAATGTAAAAAATGTAGATCTTTCCTCAATTACGCTACTTTGTATACATTTTTATTTTTTACAAGTTCTATTCATATTCTCGTCCATATGCTGGCATACTATAACAGAACTGCCAAATGGCTCTGATTATTTTTTTATTTTACCATAAAGGAGTGGCCAACATTGGGATTTAATTTACGTGGTGCAATTTTAGCAAATGTCGCTAATAGTACTGAAGATGATGTAAAAGCAACAATTGATGATGCAATGCAAAGTGGCGAAGAGAAAATGCTACCAGGTTTAGGTGTATTATTTGAGGTATACTGGAAGCAAGCAGATGAAGAAAGTAGACAGCAAGTTATTTCTTCGATTTCACAAGGGTTACAAAGATAAGAAAAAGCTTGGCAAATTGCCAAGCTTTTTCTTATCTTTGTTTATTTAACGTGCATTTTGAACTTTCCTCAGGATCTCATATGCCTCAGTTCCTGCAAGTACAATAAGTTCTTCCAACATCTCATCTCTAATAAGATCAAGACGAATGATCTCTACAGCTAATTTTAATGCTTCTTTTTTCATGTCTTAATCCCCCAATCAACTTTAAGTTACTTTATTTTAACGGGGATTAGATCATACTGCAGTAATTTCGGAAGATTTTGTTACGTTAATAATTATCAACCATATTCACTACGAGGTACACTGACACTTATGGGTCAGCATCGTTATTTTTAATCAAATGTAATTTTCGCTACTGTCTCTTTGTCTAACTTTTTGATCACTTCAACAATTAATTTAACTGCGTTTTCAAAGTCGTCTCTGTGTAAAATTGCTGCATGACTGTGAATGTAGCGAGTTGCAATCGTAATTGCTAAAGCTGGTGAGCCATTTGCAGTTAAATGAATAGCACCTGCATCTGTACCTCCACCTGCTACATAATCAAATTGGTATGGGATTCCTGCTTCATCAGCAGTATCCGTTACAAAATCACGAAGGCCTTTATGAGCGATCATTGACGCATCATACATGATGATTTGTGGACCATTGCCCATTTTTGCTAATGCTTCCTTGTCCGTGACTCCAGGCGTATCTCCAGCAATACCTACATCTACTGCAAAGCCAATGTCTGGTTGGATATTGTGGGCAGAAGTCCTTGCTCCACGCAGACCTACTTCTTCTTGAACTGTACCTACACCGTATACAGTGTTAGGATGCTCAACGTCTTTTAACTGACGAAGCACTTCAATGGCGATGGCACAACCAATGCGATTATCCCAAGCCTTTGCCATTAGCATTTTTTCATTTTTCATCACTGTGAACTCGCAAACTGGAACAATTGCATCTCCTGGACGCAACCCAAACTCCATTGCCTCTTCTTTACTTGAAGCTCCAATATCAATGAACATATCTTTTATTTCAACTGGTTTTTTACGAGCTTCTGGAGGTAAAATATGTGGTGGTTTTGAACCAATAACCCCAGGAACATAACCATTACGCGTCATAATTGTCACTCGCTGAGCAAGCATTACTTGGCCCCACCAACCGCCGACGGTTTGAAAGCGTACAAACCCTTTCTCATCAATGCTTGTCACCATCAAACCGATTTCATCTAAATGGCCTGCTACCATAATTTTCGGTTCAGCTGCTGTTCCTGTTTTCTTAGCAATTAAACTACCAAGATTATCTTGTGTCACTTCATCAGCAAATGGTTCAATGTACTTTCTCATTACATCGCGAGGTTCTTTTTCGTTTCCTGGAATTCCATTTGCGTCTGTTAAATCTTTTAACATCTTTAAAGTGTTATCCATATGTATATACCCCCTATAAAAATTATCTACCTGAGTGAATTTCATCATTACCTTAATTGAGCTATATCAATCTAAATGTAGTTGCGAACGGTTTCTACGCAACTACATTTAGAACTTAATAGCGAAAATAATGAATGATGAAATTCATTAACAAATACAATTATAACGATACCCGAAATAAATCTCAATGATTAGCCAATGATGTTAGCTACCACACTTCGTACAAGCAAAAATGTATAAATAATGCTCTAAACTTTTTGCGGCTAGTAGCCCTGATTTTGTCGTTGGTGGTTCACTTCATTTTTCCCTATGTAAGCCGCTTCTATTTCTGTCGATGTGAAATTTAAAAGAGTTCCTAAAAACCAATACTGTTGGAAAAGTTCAATAAACTCTTTTTTTACTTTTGTTCTTGCTAGCTGACTACTTTGCTCATAAATCATTGAGAATTGTTTAGTCAAATTCCCTTCGTTTTCTTGATCTTCTACTGAGATATCGACTGTCTGTAAATCAATTCCGATTGAAAGCAAAAAATGAATGCCATCAACGTATTCCTCTAAAATAACCTCTTTTGGGCTCGCTTGTTTTAAACTCCAATATTTAAAGCACCTCGTCTCATTCGCAAGTTCCCCTAGTTCAACTTGAAAAGCTAAAATTTTCTCATCAATTAAATTGACATTCATAAGCTTGTGCTCGTTTCTAATACGTTCATCAAGCTCCTTTTGCATTTGAAACATTTGTTTGAAATTCATAAAAATTAATCAACTCCATAACTAAAAAATTTGAAACTTTTTTGTTATTCATTCGTAGCTAAATATAAGATAGTTTTTTTTGTCATTACGTAATATACTAAGATGAACTTTAGCTAGGGGTGAAGAGCAATGGCTGTTTTTCTGTTTCGACTTTTAATTTTAATTGCCTTGTTTATTTTAGCATATAGTGCCATTAAATATTTGGTGAATCCAAAACGAAAACTTGAATTAGCTCACGAGAAGAAACTATTTTATTTTTTAGATGACAGTCAAAATGTGCGAAAAAACTTTTTGATTACTTACCGGGGTGTCCTTTTTGAAGGTGAAAAGTATTTAGGGACAACGGAAAATGCCTTCGAGGTTGTAAGTGTGCAAGTATGGGCTAAAAGCACAGATAAGTTACAAGGCCTAAATAAAGAAGACTTTTATTTTATTGAAAAAGAAATTTTATTGGCATACCCTAATACGACAATTAATTGGAAAAGTCCAATTAAGGAATTATTATTACGTTAAGAAAGCGTGGATTAGTAATGAGGCTGTCCCATAAATGTCAGAGCACCGCGAAGTCATACTATAAATAGGTTTGTACAAAATCTATTTATAGTAGGCTCGGTGACTGATACTTTGATTATGGGACAGCCTCACTTTTTATTAGCTATCGTATAAAACCGGTATAAACTTCATTCTCCTACAGAAAAAAACTTTCTCCACTGAATGCTCTTCTGTTTTTCGATACTTCTTTTTCTTACACCTATAAAAATGACCGATAAAAATAGCAATAGAAAAATCGAATAAAACAACGGTAAATCTATAATCATTTGTCCAAAACTTGTAAAAATGACTCCCGGTAAAATAACACCTAGAAACGAATATTTTGCATATTCCTTAAATGAGTTAGTTTGTTCCATTACATATAACGACAATAGATGAAAGTGAGCGAAAGGGACCATTCTCAAAATCATAATTTGATTCATTGTTAATGGACGATTTTTAAGCATCTTATTATTCATTTTTTCAAACCTTGAAAGGACATTTGGAAACTTTCTGACTATAAAATAAAAAATAATACACATTAAGGTCAGACCAATAATAGAAAATATAGAGCCGTAAATTACCCCAAATAAATAGCCGCCGACCATACAAACAAAAATAACGGGAAGAAACAATAACGGGCGAATAAGGTGAAATAAAACAAATAAGATAGGTGCTATTACACCGCTCTGTTCAATATAGATGGGAATGGATTCTGATAACTGCTCAATCATGTGTTCCCTCCTCCTTTTAAAAAGCGGACTTTTAGAACAACCTCTATAAAGCAATATGATATAGAATTATAGATAATAACCAATGAGGATGATTTGTAGTAAAAAGATCATAGGTATTCCTATTTTAAATGATAAATGCTTCGTTTTATGACGAAACAACCTCATTGCGATAAAAATGCCGATACTGCCGCCTGCAAGTGCCAACATAAAAAGACTTCTTTCTGGTATCCGCCAGTCGCCACGTCGGGCTTTTTGCTTGTCTACATACATATAAATGAATGAAATCAGGTTAATCAAGAAAGCATATGCGACTAGTGCTTTGATTGTCACTGCTAAAACCAACTTTCTTTTAATTACGTTAGATTTGTTTCGTAACATCTTAACTAGATATTTTAACTCTACACTCTAAAAGAGAAAAAAGCCACTCTCATGGTCGAGAGCGACTTTTCAATTTTGTATTTATAGACTCGCTTTTGCTTTTGCAGCTAATTCTGCGAAAGTTTTTTCGTCATTGATTGCTAAGTCAGCAAGCATTTTACGGTTCACGTCAATACCAGCAACTTTTAATCCGTGCATTAAACGGCTATATGAAAGACCGTTAATACGAGCAGCTGCGTTAATACGAGTGATCCAAAGCTTACGGAAGTCGCGTTTCTTTTGACGACGATCACGGTAAGCATAAAGTAATGATTTCATTACTTGGACTTGCGCAGTTTTAAATAATCTATGTTTGGAACCATGGTAACCTTTAGCTAACTTTAATACTTTCTTACGACGACGACGAGCGACATAACCGCCTTTTACTCTTGGCATCGTGTTTCCCTCCTCAAATTCTCAACATTCTGTTGAAAAAAATCAATTATTTTTTGTACGTTAACATTTCACGAATACGTTTGTAGTCTCCACTAGAAACAATAGCGGCTTTACGAAGCTTACGTTTTGCTTTTGTTGATTTGTTTGCAAATAAGTGACTTGTGTATGCGTGCGAGCGCTTAAGCTTTCCAGAGCCTGTTTTCTTAAAACGTTTTGCCGCACCACGGTGAGTTTTCATTTTAGGCATCGGTAAATCCTCCCTTATTCATTCCTACTATTTAAAACCAGTTAAGTTTATTTTTCAGCTTTTGGTGCTAAAATTAAGAACATGCTTCGGCCTTCCATTTTTGGAGCCGATTCAATCGTTGCAATGTCTTCACATTCTTTAGCTAAACGCTCTAAAACAACTTTACCGATCTGAGAATGAGTAATAGCACGACCGCGGAAACGAATCGCCGCTTTTACTTTATCTCCTTTTTCAAGAAATTTTCTTGCATTACGAAGCTTAGTGTTAAAATCATTTAACTCAATCGTTGGGCTCAAGCGAACCTCTTTGGTTGTGATGATCTTCTGATTTTTACGAGCTTCTTTATCTTTCTTTTGCTGTTCATATCTAAACTTTCCGTAGTCCATAATACGACATACTGGCGGTTTAGCAGCAGGTGCAACCATAACTAAGTCAAGGTTTGCGTTTTGCGCCATTTCTAAAGCTTCTTGTCTCGTTTTGACCCCAATTTGATCTCCGTTAGCGCCAATAAGACGAACTTCTCGAGCACGTATGCCCTCATTGACTAACATGTCTTTACTAATAACTAGCCACCTCCATGATATTTTAGAAAAACTTTGCTAATTGAAAGCAATCGTAAACCTAGTTTAACGTAGATGAACATTTCAGTTGCTCTACTAAAAGGACCAAGCATGAAAAAGCTACTTACTCATTTGGAAGATTGACTGTCTTTTCCAAATAAAAAAGGTGTAGACGCATAAACGCCCACACCTGTATTGATTTGTAATCAACTAAAGTAACCTGCAAACTCAATTAGTCAGCCAGGTGAGAAGCGGGCGCTTCTTCTTGCATTGGTTCCAATATTTAATTCACTAGGTAACTATATCAAGAAGCAATTAGTTTGTCAACTTATCGCAGTAAGTAATTAGTGTTTAGTTTTGTTACTCGCAAAACTCTTTAGAAGTCTTCGAAAAACTTTCCTATTTTACACTTCAACTCTTCTACAAATAATTACGTAAAGTATAAAAATTCGACTTGTTCATCTTAACAAGAAACTAGGAAACATTTCAAGTGTTTTTTTAAAAATTATACTAGAAATTATTGTCATGTTTTTCTAAAAAATTTTTAACATCATCAGCAGGAATTGGCCGACTAAAGTAATAACCCTGCATTTCATCGCAATTTTCTGCTTGTAAATAATGTAACACTTCCAGGTTTTCTACTCCTTCTGCAACAACCCTTAAACCCAAATTATGCGCTAAATTAATAATCGAAGAAACAATCGCTCGATCTCCATCATTCTCTGGAAGTTCATACACAAATGTTTGATCAATCTTCAATGTCGAAATTGGAAACTTTTTCAAGTAACTTAATGATGAATAACCTGTACCAAAATCATCAATAGCAATTTGAATGCCTAATTCCTTAATTGCTTCAAGAGTACTAATCGTTGACTTTGTACTGTCGAGTAAACTATTCTCAGTTATCTCAAGTTCTAGTGATTTCGGTGATAACGCGACTCCCTCTAAAATCTTTGTAACATCAGAAACAAAACTAGGATGTTGAAAATGTTTCGTTGCAATATTTACACTGACCCTCAAGTTAGAATGACCTTGATCGTGCCACTTTTTCAACTGTGTACAAGCTTCTTTTAAGACCCAATCCCCTAAAGGAATAATTAGTCCACAATCTTCTGCTACTTGGATAAAGTCTAGAGGCGGTATATAGCCTTTTTCGGGATGAAACCAGCGAATAAGTGCTTCTAATCCAACAATTTTATTTTTCCGAATATCCAGTTGTGGCTGATAAAACAGCTGCAACTGCTCACCAATTTCCAATGCTTTACGGAGATCATTTTCAATTTTGAGCTTTCTGACTAACGATTCGTTCATCCATGAGTCATAAAACAAGTACGTATTACGGCCTTTGTCTTTCGCTGCAAATAAAGCAATATCACAGTTTTTCACGAGATCTTCAGGAGTTTCTCCTCCTGATGGATAGACAGCTACACCAATACTAACTTTCAGATGAATATCTGCTTGTTTGTATAAAAATGGACTTTCAAAAACCTTTATTAGAAATTCGCATACTTTTTGAACAGATTCTTCTGAAATATCATCTAAGACAAAAACAAATTCATCACCACCAAGGTGATATAACCTTGATGATTTTGCGTAGTTTCTAATATTCAACTTTTGTAAACGGTGTGCAGCCATAATTAAAATATAGTCCCCAACTGCGTGACCTAACGTATCATTGATCCGTTTAAAATGGTCTAAATCTATAAATAGGACAGCAATTTGTTTATTCACTTCTCCTGCTTCAGAAAGCAAATACGATAAATCTTTGTCAAGGACTCTTCGATTTGGTAAGTCTGTTAATGAGTCGTGATATGCCATATGTTCAACAATTAGCTCAGAATTTTTCAAATCGCTAATATCACTGACAGAACCTACAATTTCTCTTACTAGTCCTTCTCGGTAGAATGGAGAGAGCGTAACAAATAAATATTTTTTATTATATCTCACTTCAAATTTACTTGTGCCACCATTGAACGTTTCTTCAACTGGTTTTAATAGCCTTTTGTAGATATCCTCAGGAAATATATCGATGACAGCTTTGTGTAAGTGTTCTGTTTCATCAATTCCTAATTCTTTAGCCAACTTCCCAGCAATTAATGTAAAAACGAATGAGTTGTCTTGACATTTCTCGAGCTTAAAAACAAAATTATCTAAACTCTGCATTACTTGTACAAAATCATTTTTTAGTAATTCCCTCACTTTATCTTCATAAAGCTTACCTTCAGTAATATCTGTGCGGACCGAGATAAATTTAAAAGGAACACCATGCTCATCTTTTAATGGGAAAATCACGGTTTTTACCCAATATTCACTGCCGTCTTTCGCGCGATTTTTCACTTCACCTTCCCAAACATCTCCTGAAGTGATAGTTGTCCACATTTGTTTGAAAAATTCATCAGTATGGTATCCTGATTTAAGTAGGGTGTGACTTTTGCCTACTAATTCTTCGCGCGTATATTTAGAAACTTGGCAAAATGTATCATTAACACTTAAAATGATGCCGCGTTTATCTGTTATGGTGACGATCGTTGATTGGTCAAGTGCGTTACAAATATCAGTTAAATCATCCAGAATTGCCAGTACTTCTTCATTATTCAATTGTAAATTTATAAGTTGTTCTCTTAATTCTGAGATTAAACTTGTTGGGGAAATAGATCCTTCTATATTCACAACTTTAGTCAACATTATTCCTCCTTGAGAAGACAAGCTTCCCCTTGCCAGATAGAAATCGTATCTATTTCATATATCGGGTTTATTCGTCATTTATTTACTATCAATTTAGCATAACATCTTTTTTTAAGTCTGTGCTATAAAAATGTTACCAATAATTAAACTTCTACAATAGGATAAATTTATATTAATTGATTCATACTGCTATAGTATCTGTAGAAAATTATTTTCGTGAAAATCCGAATAACGTCGTTAACAAAGGGAAGGTGAACAAGTGAGTAAATATTTATTAGTCTTTTTCAGTGTCTTACTTCTTCCGCTCCAAACTGTACTAGGGCAAGAGCAAAATTATTTAGAAGAAAAATACTTACCGCAATTTCAGGAAATTGAACACCTAGCCGTTACATCACTCAATGAACTAATTAATGAAGCTTATATTGAATATGAGCGGAAAAAGGAAAATGGTGAGCATACTCTCCCAATTCTTTTTTCTTACATCGAAAAGGGGAAAAAGATTGAAAGGGATATTGACCTTGCATTTCAAAGTTTGTTGACTGAAATGAAAACGGAGATAAAAGCAAAAGGACTACAAGAGGATATCGCAATTCGATACGAGCAGCAATATTTAAAATCGAAACGAAAAAACAAATTAAATATCTTAAAAAACATCACAATTGATGGACCTACTATTCATTTAGAGAAAAAGTTTAACTAAGAATAGAAAAAACTGCTGCAAGATTTTCCGCAGCAGTTTTTTCTTTTTAAGCTAGGTTATTTTTCCTTGTTGCAATTTCTTCCTTCAGGTTAAAGATAAATGTTTCAAGGCCAACAGCTTCAGAGTTTTGTTCACCGTATTTACGAACGTTTACAGTACTTTCTTCAATTTCCTTATCACCAAGTACAAGAATGTATGGTGTTTTTTGCATTTGTGCCTCACGGATTTTGTAACCTAGTTTTTCGTTACGAGTATCGATGTGAACACGGACTCCAGCTTCTTGTAGCTTCGCTTTTACTTGTTTTGCGTAGTCTAAATGAACATCATTTACTGCAATGACTTCAACTTGCACAGGAGCAAGCCATGTCGGGAATGCTCCAGCAAAGTGCTCGACTAAAATGCCAAAGAAACGATCAATCGAGCCATAAATCGCACGGTGAATAACAACTGGGTTTACTTTGTTGTTATTTTCGTCAACGTAAGTTAAATCAAACTTCTCCGGCATTTGGAAGTCAACCTGGATTGTTGCACATTGATGACTACGCTTAAGAGCATCTTTAATGTGGAAATCAATTTTCGGACCATAAAATGCTCCGTCACCTTCGTTTAATTGATATGGTAATTGAAGGTCTTCAAGTACATTACGAAGAGCATCTTCGGCTTGATCCCAAAGTCTGTCATCGCCCATTGAATTTTCAGGGCGAGTAGAAAGTTCCACAGAATACTCAAAACCAAATGTTGTATAAATTTTATCGACTAACTTAAACACTTCTTTAATTTCTGACTCAATTTGGTTTGGTGTCACAAAAATATGTGCATCATCTTGGCAGAACGTACGAACACGAATCATCCCGTTTAATGCTCCACTTAACTCGTGACGATGGACTTGACCAAACTCAGCCATTCGAATTGGAAGATCACGGTAAGAATGAAGTTCATTCTTAAAAATCAGCATATGCCCTGGGCAGTTCATTGGCTTCATCGCAAATTTTGTGTTATCTACTTCTGAGAAGTACATATTTTCATGGTAATGATCCCAGTGGCCTGATTGTTCCCATAAACGTTGATTCATCATGAATGGTGTTCGAACTTCGTCATAGCCTGCATTACGTTGTAATTCTCTTGAAAAATCTTCTAATTCAGTGCGGACAACTTGTCCCTTCGGTAAGTAAAAAGGCATTCCAGGAGATTCTTCAGAGAACATAAATAGTTGTAGCTCTTTCCCTAATTTACGATGGTCACGTTTTTGAGCTTCCTCAATGAAGTGTAAATATTCATCAAGTTCACCTTGCTTAGGAAACGCTGTTCCATAAATCCGTTGAAGCATTTGGTTATCACTATTTCCACGCCAGTAAGCTCCAGCAATACTCATAAGTTTGAAAGCTTTAATTTTCCCTGTTGCAGGAAGATGTGGTCCACGACAAAGGTCGAAAAATTCACCCTGCTCATAAATCGAAATTTCTTCTCCCTCAGGAAGTTCACGAATTAATTCAAGCTTTAAGTGATCACCAATTTCCTCATAAATGCGTAACGCTTCTTCTCGAGATACAACTTTACGTTCAATTTTAATGTTTTCATTAATAATTTTTTTCATCTCTTTTTCAATGGCAGGAAGGTCTTCCGGTTTAAGCGGATTCGCAAGATCGACGTCATAATAGAAGCCATTTTCAATGACTGGACCAATTCCTAGCTTGATTTCTGGATATAGGCGCTTTAATGCTTGAGCCATTAAATGAGCCGTACTATGACGATATACTTCTAAGCCTTCTTTTGAGTCTAGTGTAACAATTTCAACTGCAGCGTCATCAGTAATGGGTAATAGTAAATCTACTACGTTTCCATTCACTTTACCCGCAACCGCTTTTTTCTTTAAACCTGGACTAATAGAAGCTGCGATGTCCTCTGTCGTTACGCCATTATCATACTCCCGTACTGCCCCATCTGGGAAAGAAATTTTCACTTGTTCCATGTTGAACACTCCTTTTATCTGAATTTTCTGTTAAAAACAAAATAAACACTCATCCCTCTAAAAGGGACGAGTGTTGTGCTCGTGGTTCCACCCTCATTCTTACATATAGAAGACTATATGTAACTCATGAGAAATAACGGTTGTAGCCGTCAGTAGATACTTTAAGTTCCCTACTGAAGTTCAGAGGTGGTAAGGATTATTTCCGTGTTAGGAAGTTCTCAGCAATACTTCCCTCTCTTTAAACCGTAAAATAAAACTCATATCCTCGTCAAAACATTTTTCGATGTAATTATCTTATGTAGGTTATTATATGAATTAATGTTTAGAAATGCAAGTTTGTTTTCAAATTATCTCTTTAAATTTTTTACGTTTAAAATTTTTCCAGTTAATAATAAAACATTCCTTAGGTTTTTGGAAGGTTTATAGGAAAAATGAATAACTACTGAGTGAATTTCATAATTACCTTAATCGAGCTATTTCAAACTAAATGTAGTGGCGAATGGTTTTAACGCAACTACATTTAGAACTTAGTAGCGAAAATAATGAATTATGAAATTCATTGACTTATAACGTTTTATAATTTTTTTTATGGAAGCTGCCTTTATTGTAAAGCTTAACTCGTTCCTGAAAAATGTTTCGAATGGAATGAATGACACCTTTGTCTAACTCATCACTATAGATGTGGATTACTTTGGGAGCAATACTCACAAGTGGACTAATCACCATTTCTTGTATAGGAATACCTTTCTCAAAAATAATTGATCTATCTAAGTACTCTTCGAGTTTTTCAGCTGATAATTTATTAAGGTATTCGTCATAAAAAGTAAAATTAGTATCAATAACAAGATGAACACAAGTTATTTTTGATGTTCGCTTTTTTAAATAGTAGCGTAGATTTTCTACTAAATTTTGATATTCTTGCTCTAGCTGAAATTCATCAATAGCCATCTCTACACAATCAATTAACTTATCAAAGTAGCCTCGCAGACGGAATGTTAAAAACGATTCATAACAAAACTTACTATCTTGTGTTATAAAACCTTTAAAGGCATTATCAATAAGTTTTTCTGTTAAAAAAAGTTTTTTGACATTTGGAAGGTCTAACCGTTCTCCAGAAAGGATTGATTTAGCCATTGCTAATATTTCTGCTTGCTCTTGGGGGTCATCGTAGAAAAAGACATTCTTAATAATATCTAATAGCCAGACTTCCTCTTTTGTTTCAATCACATGTTTTTTTAACACTTCAGTTACTAATGGCTTTATTTCAGTTTCAAAGTTAATGGTTTCTTTTATGTCTATAATTAATCTGTCACTAGCTAATGAAAGTACAACTACCTCATTTTTAATAAAGGCATGAAGCCCATCTTTAATATTTTTCATAAAATATACTCGATCGAGCTCATTTTCTAAATAAATCTCTATCAATGAAAGCCCCTCCTACAACAATTAGACGCATACTACACCTAGTGTCCATTTTTCTTTACATGTATATGGGAGCTTATCCTAAAAAATGATTAAATGTTTTTAAAAAATGAAAAAGGGTAGGATAGTTTTTATTCCTATCCCACCCTTTTGCTTAATTTTGCATAACAAAATCTTTGTCTGTTTTCTCTTCTTCTTCAAACACATGAAGCGTATTGTATTTTGTGTCACGTTGCGCAGGTATTTTACCAGCTTCACGAATTAATCTTAAAATTAAATTCGTATTTACTTTATGAGTTGCTCCTGCTGCCGAAACTACATTTTCTTCCATCATCGTACTTCCAAAATCATTGCAACCATAAGAGAGCGACTTCTTACCAATTTCAGGCCCCATTGTTACCCATGATGATTGGAAATTAGGAATATTATCTAGAAACAATCTTGAAATCGCTAAGTTCTTCAAATATTCATCAGGAGTTACTTTTTCGGCTTTAAGATTAGTGTTATCTGGTTGGAACGTCCAAGGAATAAACGCTAAGAAGCAGTTTGTCTCATCCTGAGCGTCTCGAACTCGCTGGAGATGCAAGGCACGCTCGTGGTGAGATTCACCAAAACCAATAACCATCGTTGCTGTGCCATGCATTCCAACAGTTTTCACCATTTTCATACATTCAATCCATTTTTCCCATGATCCTTTTTTCTTACTAATCTTTTGTCTAGTACGGTCATCTAATATTTCTGCTCCACCACCAGGAATCGAATCGAGGCCGGCTTCTTTAAGTTGTAATAGCACTTCCTTTAAACTAAGCCCAGAAACTTCTACCATTTTCCAAACTTCTGCTGGTGAGAATGAATGCATCGTAATGTTAGGAAAGCGTTCCTTAATCTTTCTTAGTAGATTTGTATAGTAGCTAAGAGGAAGATCTGGGTGTGTTCCACCTTGCATCAAAATCTCAGTTCCATTTACATTTTCTGTTTCTTGAATTTTCTCCAAAATAACGTCATCTTCTAAGATATAACCATCTTCATGTCCAGGTGGTCGATAAAAAGCACAAAAACGACAATACGTATCACAATAATTTGTATAATTAATATTTCTCCCAATTACAAACGTAGTAATCGGTTCTGGATGCCACTTCTTCATGACCTCATTGGCTGCAGCACCAATTTTTTCTACTTCATTACTCTCATATAAACGAATCGCATCTTCAATCGTTAGACGCTCACCTTTAACTGCTCGCTCAAGAATATGATCAATTGTCATGGAAAAACCCCCACTTCTCATAGTAGATAAACTCTATAAAAATAGTACATATTATAATTAGCTCTTTTAATATCCTAACATATTTTAGCTAATTTTAGAATGAATAGCGTTTAAAGTAAAAAACGACAAATATCATTGCAAAAAATTTTAATTAATATTAATACTCTCACTTAGCCTCTCCGATTATCGCCTTGGATATATACCGGTTCAGCAAAATGACGGATGCGCTCCATAATTCTTTTTGATTTTAATTGTTCTATTCCACCTTTTTGGGAGTATGACAAGTGTTCCTCTAATTCGTCAAAGTCATAGTTAGATGTATATAAGGTCGGCAACTTTTCTAGCATTCTATATTGCAAAATAACTCCTAATATATCATCTCTTACCCAACTAGACATTGTTTCAGCTCCAAGGTCATCTAAAATAAGAACTGGAACTTTTTTCACTATATCTAATTTTTCATTATAAGAGCCATCATGAATACCACTTTTCAATTCTCTGAAAAAGTCTGGAGTGTAGACAAGCATTGAAGAAATATTCCTCTCTGCTAGTTCATTTGCAATAGCTCCCATAATAAAAGTTTTCCCGACGCCAAATTGACCGTGAAGATAAAGACCTTTTCCTGTTTCCCCTGGGTTTGTTGTCGTTGCAAATTCAACCGCTTTGGCAATCGCAAAAATTCTAGAGCGGTTATCTTGGTCAAGTTCATCAAAGGTAGCACGTAAGATTTCCTTTGGAACAAATAAACTTTTAATTAGAGAATGCTGACGTTTGCTCTCATCTGCTTTCAACTTTTTCTGGCATAGGTTATAACGAATTTGAATTTGCTGTCTTTCTAAATATAGTTCAGGCTGATACCCTTTCATCATGTTTGGACATGCTTGCAAACTCGTACAAATGTGACAGTTTCTTCGCTCATTACGGTATTCGAATAAGCGCGATATATTACGATCAAGTTCACTTTCAGGAAGACCTGGATGAGCAGCAATAAATTCGTTCACCCATTTGTCTGAAAGAACATCATCTTTTAAAGCTTGAAAATGCCCTAAAATACTTTTTGAGTTTTTCATTTTTTTAAATGTTTGCTGAATCGATTCCACCTACTATCCCTCCTGTTTTCGTTGTGACTTTAACCGTTTTAATTTCTCTTCTAACTCTTCTTTTACTTTCGCAATATCATCGTCTTGCTGTGGCTTTGCCTCTTTTTTCTCTTCTGTCAGCCATTTAGGAAGGCGATCTTTTCGAACGTAACGATTTGAATTATTTGCTCGTTGCTTCACTGGCTTTTCTTTTGTAGCAGCAGTCTCAGCAATTCCTAGATCCCACTGGCCACGCTTTTTGTATTCCCCTTTTGCTAAATCCATTGCCTCTTTTACTGTTTTTACATTTTTACGTGCCCACTGGCCAGCAATTTTTTCGACATACGATTTTGTTAATTTCATATCATTAATTTCTAGGATAAAGTCGATGAGAACATTAGCAACGCCTGGCAGAAGTTTATAGTCTAATAGCAGCGCTTCTACAATTCTTGCATCGCCTAACGGCACTTTTGCCCCATCAGAAGATTTACTCTCTAAAAGAGTTAGTGGGGATACAGTTTCATAATGTAATATCATTTCTTCTTCTTCACTTGTTGGCTTTTTGTCAGACATCGTCCGATATTTTTCAGGATGCGTTCTTAACCCTAGACCAGGTGGTTCACTCTCATAAGTAAACTTATACCAGTTTTTCACTTTTTCTCTCATCACATCAAGATCGACCGTATCATCATGGAGAAGAGAATCTTGAATGATTTTACTCATCTCAAAAGGATCAATCCGATAGACAAAGGCTAGACGGACAATTGTCTCTTTCACCTTTTCAGTCAACAAAGTGGTTGGATTTATCATGTTCGATAAATAGGCGATAAGTAACGAAAAGTCAAAAGCATTTTCTAGAATTTTGTATGATCCTTTATCATCATCATTACTAATTATGTCGTGATTTTGATGATCAATCGCTAAGGAGGAAGAAATTTCTCCTTGTTGAGAAGAAATTTCTGAATGATGCAAAGATGTAAATACATCGCCAAATGATAATGTAATATCTTTAAATTCGTCTTTATCTACTTTACTTATCGTAAAACGCTCTCGTAATTGAAGGTAGCGATGCTTTCCTACACGATTGTACAAATACACACTAAGAACATCGTCCTTAAAGAACTCTTGTGGACTAAATGGTTTTTGTAATTCATATAAATAAGTAATATCGTCATCATGTTTATGCTTATAAACATTTAATAACCCAATTCCCTCTAACTTTTTCCGTTCCTCATAAATTTTATCTAAAGGAAGTCCCATCATCGTCATTAAAGTTTTATGCGTCGTTTCCGTACTTGTATACTGATCGCTTTCTAGTTCACTTAGTAAAGCTAAATAAAGACTATGAGCAATAGCACCAATAAGTGGTTGGTATAATAGGGTTAGTATTTTCCGATCTACCCCATTAATAAATGAACTTGTGCGAACGACATAACGATCAATAGGTAATAAATGCATCCAATGTAACGCCATTCTTTCATCACCCATATCTATAAATTTACTAATCTATTTTAACATTATTTCCATTTAATTAAGAGCCTACTCTTTTTAATTTTACAACCATAATTGTTTAATTTTGTGATTTGTGTAAGATATAATTAACATATCTTAATTCACTAAAAAAAAGAGCTAAAGATTGTCTATCTTAAGCTCTTTTTATTTCGTTTCTCCTTTTTGTAAAAGGTCTTTTAATTCATCAATAAATACATTTATATCTTTAAATTGACGATAAACAGATGCAAATCGAACATATGCAACATCATCAACATTTGCCAAATATCCCATGACAATTTCACCAACATCGTGACTATTCACTTCTGCAGCACCGGCATTCCTCAAGTCCTTTTCAACTTGATCAACGATATCTTCTAACTTTTGTAGTGGTACTGGTCGTTTTTCACAGGCTCGAATAAGACCGCGGAGTATCTTTTCTTTGCTAAATTCTTCCCGATTTCCGTCCTTCTTAACAATAATTAGCGGTGTTTCTTCAACGGTTTCGAAGGTAGTAAAACGATAATTACATTCTTCGCATTCGCGTCGTCTTCTAATTGAGCGACCTTCGTGGCTTGGACGTGAATCAAGTACTCGCGTACCGTTATAATTACATGTTGGACAGCGCATATCATCAACTCCATATGTTTGCCTAAATTTCTTATATAACAATTAACTTATTTCTTAATGATATTAAAAATTACTTCTAAGTACAAGTGGTAGTTTAGGGGATTTTGTTTAAAAATTTTCTTTACTAGTTTGTAAAAATGCTAATAAAAAAACTACATTTTTTTAAGCCCCTAAGCCAGATCCCACATATTCTAGACGTTGGTCAAGTTTTTGATAAATTTCTTTTATTACTTTGGCACTGTAACCAAAATCAAATGGCAAACTTGTTTCTGTTGTTACTGCAAAATCAACTGCTGTTCTGAGTGGTGAAACCATAATAATTGTCGCTACTAAGAATACTTTTCTTTTCCCTTTCCCAATGACGATAATCTCTCCACGTTCTGTAGAACTGGATTTCACCTCAAACTGAGGAGTTTGTCCAAATAACGTTAAAACTTCATTAAATGCCTTATCCTTCATAGCTTTATAGTAGCGAGTTTTTAACGCCTCATCAGAATGAGCTTCTCTAGTTTCTGTATGTGTAGATACAAATTTGTTAATCTTGTCTTTAAATCCCATTACTGTCACCTCTTAAAAAGTTATGTATGATGTCTTAGTTTTTCCTAAAAAGGTTGCCCTTTCGTCTATATTATACTTTAATCCTTCATTAAAGTTAAATTATCTCATAGAAAATATATTTTAACACGAAAAAAATATTTTTTTTGAAAAGTCGCTGGTTTTCCTTTCTCTTCGCTGTAAAACTCTAACGAATTTTAGAGGCTTGTTCAAGGAAATCCAGCGGCATATTATAGATATTTGTAAATTAACCGATATCGCACATAAAAAAGTCGCTGGATTTCCTCTCTCTTCGCTGTAAAACTCTAACGAATTTTAGAGGCTTGTTCAAGGAAATCCAGCGACATATTTTAGATAATTGTAAATTAACCTGATATCGCACAAAAAAAGTCGCTGGTTTTCCTTTCTCTTCGCTGTAAAATTCTAACGAATTTTAGAGGCTCGTTCTAGGAAATCCAGCGCATATTTTAGATAATTGTAAATTAACCTGATATCGCACATTAAAAAATCGTTGGATGTTCTTTCTCCTCGCTCAAGTACTCGACCGATATTTTCACGCAGAAAAAAGAGGTGATTTTACACCTCTTTATCTGGTCGAATAATAGATATTAAGAAACACCAATTTTCGTATGTGTTTTTATTTTTTCTGCTACATAATTTACGAGGTCAACAACGCGACAAGAATAGCCCCACTCATTGTCATACCAAGCTAAAACCTTTATTTGCTTTTTCCCGATTACCATTGTTGATAAACCATCAATAATCGAAGAATTTTCGTTACCATTAAAGTCAATGGATACAAGTGGTTCAATCGTAAAACCTAAAATTCCTTTTAAAGGACCATTAGCTGCTTCCTCAAATGCCTGATTGATTTCTTCAGCTGTAATATCTTTTTCAACTGTTGCGACTAAATCGACTAATGAAACGTTTGGTGTCGGAACACGCAACGAAAGACCATTCAATTTCCCTTCTAATTGTGGCAGTACTAATGAAAGTGCTTTTGCAGCTCCTGTTGTAGTTGGAATAATCGATTGTCCACACGCTCTTGCGCGACGAAGATCTTTGTGCGGATTATCAATATTTTTTTGATCATTCGTATAAGAATGCACGGTTGTCATTAAGCCACTTTCTATACCAAATTTCTCATCAATAACCTTAGCTACAGGGGCTAAACAGTTTGTCGTACAAGATGCGTTTGAAATGATATGATGATTTTCGTGATCGTACTTATCTTCATTGACACCCATAACAATTGTTACATCCTCGTCTTTACCAGGCGCAGTGATAACGACCTTTTTCGCACCTGCTTCAAGGTGATAAGAAGCTGTTTCCTTTGTTTTGAATTTACCTGTTGCTTCAATAATAATATCAACATTTAACTCTTTCCAAGGAAGATTTCTTGGATCTCGTTCGCTAAGTAAATGAATGTTTTTTCCGTTAACAGTAATTGTTCCATTTTCCTCAGCTTTAACTTCCCCCAAAAATTCTCCATGGATACTATCATATTTAATAAGGTGAGCAAGCGTTTCTGCTGGATAACTTGCATTTATAGCAACAAGATCTAGTTTATTATCAAGAATTGCTTTTCTAAACACCATTCTTCCAATTCTTCCGAACCCATTTATTGCTACTTTCACTTTCATATGTGATATCCCTCCACACTAATACGTTATACTAAATAATCTTTTATATAAAAATAGTATAACATATAATTCAGATATATGAAGTTTATTTTTAACTTTTTGTTATAAATTGGACGAATGCCTATAGATTGGTGTTTTCAATTATGAATTTCTTCATTGAATCAAAATAAAGGCTAGCGTCGGCATTCGTGACGTAGCCTTTATTTTAAAGTTTGGCAAGGTTTTCTTTATCTTATAATAGCCTTTACAAGCAATTCCATTTTGTTAAGATAGTTAATAATTGGTTCTTCGTTTCATCCAATGAGCCGTTGTTATGAATGACTTCATCAGCATACGTAATTTTTTCCTTTAAAGGGAGTTGTGCGTTAATCCGAGATAAAGCCTCTTCATCACTATATTGATCCCTATTTTTTAAACGCTCTTTTTGCAACTGCTGGTCAACATAAACAACAATAACCTTTTCCACCAAATTTGTTAACTTACTTTCATATAAGAGTGGAATATCTAGGACTATTGTTTTAAAGCCTTCTTGTTTCCATTGTTCAATCTTTTCTTGCATTCTTACTCTAATCGCAGGATGAACAATGTCATTTAGTAAAAAGCGCTTGTGCTCGTCACTAAAAACAATTGATCCAAGTTTTTTTCGATCTAGGGTACCATCAACGGTTAAAATTTCAGTACCAAAAACCTTTACAATTTGTTCGTACGCTGTTTCCCCTTTTTCAACCACTTCTCTAGCGATTAGATCGGCATCAACAACTGGTATTCCTTCAAGTTTAATTAGATTTGATACAGTACTTTTTCCACTTGCAATTCCACCCGTTAATCCAATAATCATAAATGTTCTCCTTAATTACAGTCGAAATATTCCTAACACAATAAGTAATAATCCCGGAATGAAAGAAAATTTACGCATCATTTTTGAGTCTGAAAATACATACCCACTCTTCATCCCTAAGGTAACACATAACGCACTCATTAGGGCAACACTTAATGCCATAAACATTGGTGAAAAACCTATTAATGCAGCTCCAATACCAGCTCCAAAGGCATCAAGGGATAGAGCAATTCCCAAGAAAAAAGCTTCTCTTCCTGTGATCGTGCCTGAATTATCAAAATCGGCAACCATTGGTTTGCGGAGGATCTTAATAACGACGCCTAAAACTTTGATTTCAAAGTTTAGGATTACTTCATCTTCATTACCTTTTTCATCCCTTTTTGCTGGACGATAAATTTGGTATAGTGCCCACGCACCAATGATGATTAATATTAGACCACCAATTGTTTCTGCGACCGCTGGTGATAAATACTTAACGACTAAGCTACCAATACTCATGGCGATGAGGATTGATATCGCTGAACAAGAAGCAATAAAGAGTAATGACTTAAAGGGAAGCTTCATTTTCCTTAATCCATAAGTTAAACCAACGCCAAAGCTATCCAAACTAACTGCTAATGCTAATAATAGTAAGGAAAGAAATTCTACCATATCCAAAAGCTCCTTCCAACCACTGATAGGATAGTATATGGTCGGAGCCCATCCAATGTACTTACTTTTTTATGGTGGAGGTTTCTTTACAGTATTATTTATATTTTTGGCATTTAGGACAATAGTGAGTGCCTCTTCCTCCAACAACTGTTTTTTCAATTGGAGTCGTGCAAACCTTGCAAGGCTCTCCCTTTCGACCATAAACGAACAGTTGCTGTTGAAACATTCCCATTTCCCCTTGTCCGTTTACATAGGATTTTACAGAGCTACCACCTAAATCGATGGCTTCTTTTAAAGTTGCCTTTATTTCTTTGTGTAATTTCTTTATTTCTCTGTCTGATAAATCAGTGCCGATCCTTTCTGGATAAATACCGGATCTAAAAAGCGCTTCATCTACATAGATGTTTCCTAAGCCCACTAGTTTCGATTGGTCTAGTAAGGTAACCTTTACTTTTCTGCTTGTTCCTTTGAATAGCTCCTTAAGTGTCTTCGCTTGAAATTTATCATCAAAAGGTTCAATCCCTAATTGGGCTAATGGCAGATTATGCTTTTCCTCCCCTTTTAAAAAAAGGTGCATCGTACCGAACTTCCTTACATCTCGGTACCTAAGCTCTGTCCCATCTGTAAAGGTAAAAATGACATGTGTATGTTTATCAATGTCTTCATCCTCAGAATGTAGACCATATCTTCCTTCCATACGGAGGTGTGAGACGAGCACATAATCATCTAGAATGAACTTTAAAAATTTAGCCCGCCTTTCAATATTGGTTATCGTTTGACCAATTAATAAATGACTAAACTGCGCAACATCATCTGGCCTCTTTATGATCTTGCCCCAATGAACCGTAATACCCTTAATCGTCTTGCCAATTACTAGTTGTTGTAATGTTCGCTTCACCGTTTCAACTTCTGGTAATTCCGGCATGAGATCACCACTTTCTTTTTATTATCGGAGTTAAGGATTACATAGCTAATACATTTTCAATTATTTTGCGTCATACCAAGAGCTGCCGTAGGCATAGTCAACTTTTAAAGGAACCTTTAAGTCGATAGCTGACTCCATTACTTCAGGCACGATTTCTTTCAGTCTTTCTAGCTCGTGTTTTGGTGCTTCAAAAATCAACTCATCGTGTACTTGCAACAGCAATCTTGCTTCTAATCCTTCTTGTTCAATTCGTTCACTAATATTCACCATTGCTTTTTTTATTATGTCTGCTGCCGTCCCCTGGATTGGTGTATTCATAGCTGTTCGCTCTGCAAAACTTCGCAAATTAAAATTACGACTAGTAATTTCTGGGAGAAACCTACGACGATGCAATAGCGTCGTTACATATCCATTTTCCCTTGCTTCTTGAACAATATTGTCCATATAGTCGCGAACACCTGGGAAGCTTTCTAAATATTTTTCGATAAAGGTTCCTGCTTCTTTTCGAGTAATACTTAAACTTTGCGACAACCCATAATCACTAATCCCATAAACGATACCAAAGTTTACAGCCTTAGCATGACGACGCATTAAGTCCGTGACAGCATCTGCTTCAACGTGGAATACGTCGATTGCCGTTCTTGTATGAATATCCATTCCTTGATTAAAAGCCTCTATTAAATTCTCATCATTTGCAATATGAGCTAGGACCCTAAGCTCAATTTGAGAGTAATCTGCAGCAAACATGATCCAGTCCGGGTTTGAGGGAACAAATGCTTTTCTAATTTTCCGTCCTTCTTCAAGTCGAATTGGAATGTTTTGTAGGTTAGGTTCAGTGGAACTTAACCTTCCTGTTTGAGTCAACGCTTGATTAAACATCGTATGAATTTTGGCTGTATCGTTATGAACAACCTTTAATAAACCTTCTATATAAGTTGAATTTAGTTTTCCCAGTTGGCGGTAATGAAGGATACTAGGAATGATCTCATGTTTATCCGCTAGTTTTTCTAATACTTCTGCAGATGTTGAAGCTCCTGTTTTTGTTTTCTTAATTACCGGTAGATTAAGTTTCTCAAAAAGAACTTCTCCAAGCTGCTTAGGAGAATTAATATTAAACTGAATTCCAGCAAGTCCATGAATTTCTTGCTCAAGCTTCTTTAATTGTTCAGTTAAGTCTTTTCCGATGTCTTGTAATTGCCCAATATCGACCTTAACCCCAGTCATCTCCATCTTCCCTAAGATAATCGATAAAGGCATTTCTAAATCATAGAAAAGTTCCTTTAACTGATTATCCGTTAGCTCTTCATGAATTTCCTGCCTTAACGTATAGATTATATTTGCTTTATTTACGAGGTGTTCTGCTAATATTTCAGTAGTTGGACAGCATCTTTTTGCGCCTTTACCGTAAATTGTTTCATCGGTAGCCACCATGCGCTTTCCTTTACGATTCGCAATATCAGCTACTTCATGAGACGCAGCAGATGGGTCTAGGATATACGAAGCGATTAGAAGATCAAAATTAATTCCTTCCAGCTCAATTCCCTTCCATCCTAATGCGACAACTGCGCGTTTCGCATCAAAAACTGCTTTTTTAGCGTCATTATTTCTAGCCCACGTTCTAAATTCATTACTCGCTAAAGCTTGTTCTATTGTTATAAAATAACGGCCATTCTTATTCACAATAGCTAGTCCTAGAATATCTGCTTCATGGTAATTTTCCGCTAACACTTCAACGACTAGAGCTGATTCATCGGTAAGCATCTCTGGAGTAATATTACTAGAGATTGTAAGCTCAAGCTTTTCGATTTCTTCCTCTAATTCAGGTTCAACCGTACCAAAGCGCTCTATTAATGAGTGGAAATCGAGCTCCTTAAATAAGGAAATAACCTTCTTTTCATCGTACTCTCCAAAAAGAAGTTCTTCTTTTTCGATTTGATGTGGGACCTCACAAAAAATAGTCGCAAGCTCCTTACTCATTAATGCCTTTTCTTTATTTTCAGATAAGTTCTCTTTTAATTTCTTTCCTGAAATTTCGTCAATAGATTTAAGGACTGTTTCAACTGAGCCAAACTCTTTTAACAATTTAATCGCCGTCTTCTCACCAATCCCTGGTACTCCAGGAATGTTATCAGAAGGATCACCCATTAGACCTTTCATATCAATAATTTGTCTAGGGGTCAGGCCATATTTTTCATTAACGAAAGCCTCATCATATGTATCAACATTTGAAATGCCTTTTCTCGTTAGTGCAACTGTAACTTTAGGTGAGACAAGTTGGAGTAAATCTTTATCACCAGAGAAAATCTTCACTTCCCACTCCTCTTGTGCCCCTACTTCTTTTGCGATCGTTCCAATAATGTCGTCTGCTTCATAGTTTTCTAATTCAAATCGCTTTACTGAGAAAACATCTAAGAGCTCACGTATTAGTGGAAATTGTTCTGAAAGCTCTGGTGGTGTTTTTTGTCTGCCACCTTTATATTCTTCGAACGTTTTATGTCGAAAAGTCGTTTTCCCCGCATCAAAAGCAACGAGCATATGTGTAGGTTTTTCTTCTTCAATAATCTTTAAGAGCATTGTTGTAAAGCCGAAAACCGCATTTGTATAAACACCTTTATCATTATTTAAAAGCGGCAGAGCAAAAAAAGCTCGATAAGCAATACTATTACCATCAATCATCACTAATTTTTTCGTCAAGACTACGCACCTCAATCAATTCTAAATTTCTACTTATAGTTTATCATGTTTAATCAACAAATAAAAAAAAGACTGTCCAAAAACAAAGGATCTGACACACTTGGCACCCAATATAGACATATGATAAATCGGTACGTCTATAATTAGTAGTAGCGGCGTAGTGTCAGACACTTTTTGGACAGCCTCCTCTTTTAGTCTGTGTACCCCATTAAGATACGAGCATAAGGAGAATTTGCCGGAAGAACAATAACCGTTTGATCGTTTATTGTTTTCTCATAGCTAATAAGTGTTCGATAAAGATTATAGAATTCAACATCTCTACCAAAGGATTCATTATAAATTTGCGCAGCTCCTGCTTCACCCTCACCAATAATTTCATTGGCGTCAGCATTTGCCTTTGCAACAATTTCTTTAACTTCACGATCTGTATTTGCTCGGATACGGTTTGCTTCTGCATCCCCTTGCGATAAATAGTCTTGAGCAATCGAATTACGTTCAGATATCATCCGACGATAAACGGCTTGCTCATTTTCTTCAGGTAAGTCCGTACGTTTCATTCTTACATCCGTAACGGAAATCCCATAATTATCTCTTTCTAATAATTCGTTTACTCTTTCTAAAATACGATCATTAAAACTCCCACGCGAAGACTGCTCTTCATTAATAATCTGGTCATAATCTAACTGACCAAGTTCTGCACGGATAACTGAGTAAATAAAGTTCATCATAATCATTTCGGCACGGTCGATCGTTTGTGCACTTGAAATCATTTGTTGAGGGTTATCGATTCGCCAAATTGCATAATTATCAATAAGAATTCTCTTTTTATCACGGGTGTTAATTTCTGTTGGTTCTACATCTAAGATCATTTGTTTCTTCGTTAACGTTGAAACTGATTGAATAAAAGGAACTTTAAAACTCAAACCCGGTTCTTGCTTAACATCAACAACTTCACCAAATTGTCTAACTACTTTAAACTCCCCCTGCTCAACAATGAACAAGTTTGATAGGATAATCATAAATAACCCTAATAATATAACTAAGACAATTCCTAGTTTTGAATACTTCTTCCATTCGTCTGTTGGCTTTCTCTCGCTGAAATCAATAATTTTATCGCTCATTAGCTCCCACTCCCATCGCTAGGTTTAGTAGTATTAGTTGCGGGTGGATTTACTTCCGTCGATCTTTCAAGTGATCGAATCGGCAAATACTTCACTGTATCACTACTGCTGTCCATAATATAAATTTCTGTATCTGGTAAAACTTTTTCTAATGTTTCTAAAACTAAGCGACTTCTCGTAACTTCAGGATTTATTAAATATTCATTGTATAAAGCATTGAACCTTGCTACATCACCACGAGCTCGTTCTAAACGCTCAGTTCTTGTTCCTTCAGCTCTTGACATAATCGCGTCTTGTTCACCTTTTGCTTCATTCATTTTTTGATTACGATATTTAGTAGCTTCGTTAATCTTTGTTAAACGTTCTTCCCTTGCATCGGTAACTTCAGTAAACGCTCGGCGTACATCCTCATTTGGTAGTTCAACATCTTGAAGTTTTACGTCCATAACCGAAATTCCAATATCATATTTTTCAATTAACTCAACTAAGTAATCCCATACTCGGGCTTCAATCGCAGGACGTTGGTCAGTTAAAGCATCATCAATCCTAGAGCTTCCAATTACACCACGAAGTGATGCTGACGTTGCACTGAATAAAATTTGCTCAGGGTCATTAGAGTTAAATAGAAACCTCTCTGGGTTTGTTATTCTCCATTGCACAACTAAATCTGCTAGTAAGATATTTTCATCTCCAGTGATCATTTTCGCTTCGTCTCGATACTCAACTACTTCACCATTTTTTTCATCGTAACCTACAGTTGTTGTAAAAGTCCCTCTCGATAATATTTCTACTCTTTGAATCGGCCAAGGCAACTTAAACTTTAAACCTGGCTCAGTAATATGCTCATCCACTTTACCAAAGGTAATTAGCGCTGCCTGTTCTGACTCATCAACTATATACCATCCTGTCGTTAAAAACAGAGCTAATATTGCAATTGAGATGAGCGAAAGGAAGCCAACTATAATCTGCTTCACAGTAACCATGAACGTTCCCCACTTTCTACGTTATATTTTTATGTTCCGTTACCAATTATACTTACGTATGAACAAAAATAAAAGTTTCATAACTTTCCAGTTTCCGTCAATATTTTTTTAAAATACAATTGTCTACAAACTAAAAGCTTCTCCTTGTAACTACTCTGCCTTGAAAACATAAAAAAAGAGGAAGCCTAGGGCTGTCCTCTAAGAAAGGGGGGCTGTAAGACAATTAGTCGCTTTTTAGCGTTACGTTGCTTACTTTGCAATTCATATCCATAATATACTCTTTTAATATTAAATCAGTATAGAGAAGTTGTTAATATTTTGTAAAGCTTTATTGTTTCATTTGTTCTTTATTGAAATTTATTGTAAATTTAGTCCCTTTACCGACTTTACTTTCTACAGCAATTTCTCCATGATGGGCTTCAACTAAGTGTTTAACGATGGCAAGTCCTAACCCAGTGCCACCCGAATTTCGACTTCTGGCCCGGTCGACACGGTAAAAACGTTCAAACACTCGAGATATCTCCTCTTTTTTTATACCAATCCCAGTATCCTCAACAGTAAATAAAACTCTCTCTTTTAAATTTGAAATAGATACCACGATCTTTCCATCTTTTGGCGTATACATAATTGCATTATTAATTAAATTAATCATAATTTGTTTAATTCTTAATGGATCTCCATCAATAACATCGGCCCCGTTGTTATTTTTGGTTATAATAATTCCCTTTTGTTCTGCCTTATTGCTGAGCATCATGATGACATCATCGGCTAACATATTTAAATCAACCCGTTGCCAATTTAGTTGAAACTGACTATGTTCAATTTTTGACAAATCTAATAAATCTTGAATTAAGCTTTGGAGCCTTTCGGATTCATCCCAGATAATTTTTAAGAAGCGGTTTCTTAAGGCCTTATCTTCAGCAGCTCCATCAAGTAACGTCTCCGTAAATCCTTTCACAGAAGTAACGGGTGTTTTTAATTCATGAGATACATTAGCAACGAAGTCTTTTCTGATTTGTTCAAGTCTTTTTAATTCGGTAATATCGTGAAAAACTAGAACAATTCCTTTTAGCCGTTCTTTTCCACCACTACTAATAATCGGTGCGCCATAAACATCAAAATGACGCATCTCCATTTGAATCGGTAAAATAATTTGTTTTCTTTGGCCTTTTTCTGTTAAAAAAATCTCTTGGACAATTTTGACGATTTGTTTATGGGGAAGGACGTTATGATAAACCTTATCAAGCCAATGGTCAATGTCCTCTTGAAAGATTGATTTACATGATTTATTAACAAGACTAATCTCACCTTTATAATTAATCAATATGAGTCCGCTACCCATGTTTTCAATAAGTGTTTCAAGTCGTTCTTGTTGCACTTGATACGTTTTTGTAACTTCGTCCAAATTTTGGGCAAGTACATTAAGCGAGCGACTTAGTTGACCTGTTTCATCATTTTTCCCACGAGTAGCTCTCGCTTTAAAATTACCTTTAGCGAGCTGGTTAGCAACAGTCGTTGCCTCTTCAATTGGTTTGGCCATTTCATTTGAAATTCGCGAACTAAGGATTATGATGAGCAGAAAAGCGATTGAAAAGCTGAAAAAGATTAATCCCCAAATCTTTTTATAAATTTCGTCTAACATGTTAATTGGTAATCCTAAACGCACATAACCGACTAATTCTTCATTCTCTATAAGTGGTACCGCATAAAAAAGCAAATCAGCTGCTACTGTGTCACTAAAACGGATCGCTCTTCCCTCGCCTTGCTCTCTCACTTCTATAATTTCAGGTCTTGAAAGATGATTTTCCATTAGCGTCGGATCTCCATTTGTTTCTGCGATAACCTCTCCAGTAGCGGTAATTACAGTGACCCTCGCTGCAAGTTGTTCGCCCATTCCAGCTACAATTACAGATAATTCAGGGTGTTGCAGACCTGTTTCAAGTACACTTATGGCGACAATTTTTGCTTCTTTAGAGACCCTCTCACTAAGTTGTTCAAAATAGAATTCTTTAAAAAGCTGACCTAGGAGCAACCCTAACCCTACTAAAACAGAAAAAATCGCAATAAGTAAAGAAATCGTAAGTTTATTTCTATATTTATTCATTTAGAACAGGTTCCTCTAATTTGTAGCCTAAACCACGAATTGTTTTTATATAGATCGGCTTTTTGGTATTTGGTTCAATCTTCTCTCGCAAATGGCTAATATGGACATCTACAATTCTTGTATCTCCTACGAATTCATAATTCCAGACCGCATTAAGAAGTTGATCTCTAGTCAAGACACGACCTTTATGATTAGCTAAATATAATAATAATTCGAATTCTTTAGGAGTTAATTCAAGTTGACTCCCCTTATAGAACACCTCATAATTTTCAGGAAAAATCTCAACTTCACCGATCTTCAATAACGTATCTGAATTGCTCTCAACTGCTTTCACCTCTGTAATGGATCCGACACGACGGAGAATGGCTCTAGTGCGCGCCACAACCTCTCTTGGACTAAATGGTTTAGTCATGTAATCATCAGCGCCAAGTTCGAGTCCCAGTACTTTATCAAATTCATCATCTTTTGCAGTCAACATTAAAATCGGTACACCTATCTTATTTTGTCTTAACTGTTTACAGACTTCTAAACCATCCATTTCAGGGATCATTAAATCTAGAATAATTAGATCAAAATTTAATTCACTCGCTTTTTCAAAGGCGGTTTTACCATCCATAGCAGTTTCAACTTCATAACCTGCTTGTTCTAAATTAAATTGCAATAATGTAACAATAGATTCCTCATCATCAACTACCAATAGTCTTTGACCCATATATTTGCCCTCCCAATAGTCCCATTATAGCTATGCATAGACTCTCTACTATTCTTTTGTAAAGAATATTACTTTAACTTTAATAGTACTACCTTTTAAGTTTTTATACAAAATAGTTATTGTAAATTTTATGTAAAGGTTTTGTTTAGTTAAAATCCAAAAAAAGTGGCAAGAACCGTTGCAGTTCTTGTCACTTTCTTAGATTAAATTCCTTATTGAAGATTTACGTCAAAAGTTCTCAAAAGCACCAGAATTATATGCAATCGGCTTTAACTCGTAAGGTGGACAAATTCCTATAGTACCTTCGACAACAACCGATCCGAACTCGTCTTTGCCTTCAATTTTCAACTCTAAATAATGATCCTCTTCGTTAACAACAGTTGTTTCAAATAACAACGTTAATGACCCATAATGAAATAACGGTTTTGGGAAGCTTATATTTTGATTGACAATTGTACTACCAGGTCCGGGTAAATATTTAGATATAGCTGACGTAATAATTCCTGTAATCATAATTTGTGGGACAATTGGTTTTTGGAAAGGGGTTTGTGAAGCATAGTCATGTTGAATAAAAATAGGATTTGCATCATCAGTTAAACCTAAATACAATAGGATCTCTTTATCCTCAATTTTCTTCGTAAGTTCTAACTTTTCACCAACCTTAATAGAATCAATTTTTCTACCTAATCTACGTTTTTTATTAAACATAGCGCAAACCTACTTTCTTCTGTATTTGCTTCAGTGTAGAGAGATATAAAGCAATCAAAGTACTAGTATATATTCTATACGATTTAAAGCGCTTTCAAACCGAAGTAAATAAAACTCCTGTTTATGAGAAAAGCTTGCCTTACAGTAATTGTCTTGAAATTACACATCTCTGTGAAGACAATTACATCAGCAAGCATTTCTTCAAACCCTAACAAAACTTGGCTTTAGTATCGAAATTAATTTACGTTGCTACATTAATTAAATATTATGTAGCAATGTAACGTTTTAATTTAGGACAGTCATCACATTTTTAACGGAATCGACAGACTTTTGTAGAGCAGCTTTCTCATCATCTGTTAACTCTAACTCAATTATTTTTTCAATTCCGTCTCCACCAATAATAGTTGGAACGCCTAAGTATAAATCAGAAAATCCATATTCCCCTTCTAAATAGGCGATCGTTGGGATAATACGTTTCTTATCTTTTAAGATCGCTTCAACCATTTGAACGATGGAGGCTGCTGGTGCATAATATGCACTACCATTCCCTAGTAAATTAACGATTTCTCCGCCACCTTTGCGAGTGCGTTCGACAATTTGCTCTAAACGCTCTGCTGGGATGAGTTTTTCTAACGGAATTCCACCGGCATATGAGTAACGGACTAATGGAACCATATCGTCACCATGGCCACCAAGTACAAAGCCAGTTACATCTTCAACTGATACATTTAACTCTTGGGATACGAACGTACGGAACCGTGCTGTATCTAATACACCAGATTGACCAATAACACGATTTTTTGGAAACCCTGATTCTTTAAAAACTGTGTATGTCATTGCATCTACTGGATTGGTCAGAACGACAATATAGCAATCTGGAGAATACTTCACAATTTCTCTCGTTACCTTTTTCATAATTCCAGCATTTGTATTGACTAAGTCGTCACGACTCATGCCTGGTTTTCTGGCTATACCTGCAGTAATTACAACAATGTCAGAGCCGGCTGTATCTTCATAGTTTGAAGTTCCAACGATGTTTGAATCAAAGCCTTGAACTGGACTAGCTTCTAACATGTCTAATGCTTTCCCTTTTGTAGGGTTATCCATTTGCGGAATGTCAACTAAAACTACATCTCCTAACTCCTTTTGAGCAACCATCAATGCAGTTGTCGCTCCAGTGAACCCCCCACCAATAACTGAAATTTTTCTCCTCTTAATTGCCATTTGTATCGCCCCAATCCTTTTATTTTCGCAACCAAACTAGAAAAACATCTCAAAATATAAAAGAGAAGGATGACTCAAAAGGAGGAGTTTCTCCACATATAACAAATGTTCTTTGCCATGGAAGTAAGCCTTATTTCTTTTGAGTCAACCTATCTAATTTCTTGTTATTAGTCCATGTTATTAATTAATGCATTAGCAAACTCAGAGCATTTTACTTCTGTTGCACCTTCCATTAGACGAGCGAAATCATAAGTTACAACCTTTTCGCTAATTGTCTTATCCATTGATGCCATAATTAAATCTGCCGCTTCGTTCCAACCTAAATGACGAAGCATTAATTCCCCTGATAATAAAACAGAAGATGGATTTACTTTATCTAAACCTGCATATTTAGGAGCAGTACCATGTGTCGCTTCGAAAATTGCATGGCCAGTTTCATAATTAATGTTTGCTCCAGGAGCAATACCGATCCCTCCAACTTGAGCAGCAAGTGCGTCAGAAATATAATCTCCGTTTAAGTTCATTGTAGCAACTACATCAAACTCTTTTGGACGAGTAAGAATTTGTTGTAAGAAAATATCTGCAATCGTATCTTTAATAATAATCTTCCCTGCAGCTTCTGCATCTGCTTGAGCTTTGTTTGCAGCTTGTTGACCTTCCTTTTCAACGATTTCATCGTACTGAGCCCATGTAAATACTTTATCACCAAACTCTTTTTCTGCTAATTCATAACCCCAGTTTTTGAAAGCACCTTCAGTGAACTTCATAATGTTCCCTTTATGAACAAGAGTTACACTCTTACGGCCTTCTTTCAATGCATATTCAATCGCACCACGTACTAAGCGGAATGTTCCTTCCTCAGAAACTGGCTTAACGCCAATACCAGAAGTTTCAGGGAAACGGATGTTTTTTACACCCATTTCGTTTCTTAAGAAGTCAATAACCTTTTGTGCTTCTGGAGAACCCTTTTGCCACTCAATACCAGCATAAATATCTTCAGTATTTTCACGGAAGATAACCATATCTGTATCTTCTGGTCGTTTAACAGGAGATGGAACACCATTGAAATAACGAACAGGTCGTAAGCACGTATATAAATCTAATTCCTGACGAAGTGCTACGTTAAGTGAACGGAAGCCTCCACCAATTGGAGTTGTTAACGGACCTTTAATTGCAATAATGTATTCACGAACAGCTTCTAACGTTTCGTTTGGTAGCCAATTCCCAGTTTGATCAAACGCCTTTTCCCCAGCTAAGATTTCTTTCCAGACAATTTTCTTTTCGCCATTATATGCTTTCTCAACAGCAGCGTCTAAAACACGAGAAGCCGCAGCCCAAATATCAGGACCGATCCCATCCCCTTCAATATAAGGAATTACCGGATTATTAGGTACGTTTAAAACTCCATCTTTTACAGTAATTTTTTCGCCATTTACCATTACTATTACCTCCTATTTGATATCATGTTCTAGAAATTATGTAATGGGAGATATGAGTACGTCATCATTGATGGTAGAAACATGAACATTTACGTGCCAAAACTACCTTCAATGTGTAGCTCATATTTTGTAATCTTTCATTTCCTTTGAAAGATTACCGTGTCTCCCGAACACATCAGATTAACGTTGTTCCATTGGAATGTAGACTTGCTTGTCTGGACCAATGTACTCCGCGCGTGGTCGGATTAAACGATTATTACTAAACTGCTCTAATATGTGAGCAATCCAGCCCGACATTCTACTAATAGCGAAGATAGGTGTAAACAAGTCATGTTTTATACCTAGGCTATGATAAACACTAGCAGAATAAAAATCTACGTTAGGTAAAAGCCCCTTTTCGCGAGTAACAATTTCATTGATTTTAGAAGACATTTCATACCATTTTGTTTCACCAGTGATAGTTGTTAATTTTTTCGACATTTCTTTTAAGTGTCTTGCGCGAGGGTCTCCATCTTTGTATACTCGATGCCCAAAGCCCATAATCTTCACTTTATTATTTAAAGCATTCATTATATATGGTTCTACATTGTCAACATCGTCTATTTCCATGAGCATAGCCATTACTCTTTCATTTGCTCCACCATGTAACGGTCCTTTTAAGGCACCAATGGCTGCTGTAATTCCTGAGTACATGTCAGAGAGTGTAGCAACACATACACGTGCTGTAAAAGTTGAGGCATTTAATTCATGATCAGCATGAAGAACTAGTGCTTTATTGAAGACATCAATTGATAATTCATCTGGCTCTTCTCCGTTAAGCATGTATAAAAAGTTGGCTGCAAATCCTAAATCTTTTCGAGGGGCAACAGGCTCTTTTCCTTCACGAATACGTGAAAACGCTGTCACGATTGTTTGTACTTGAGCTTGTAATTTAAGTGCTTTTCGTCTATTTGCTTCGTCGGATTGGTCATCAGCTTCTGTGTCGTACAATCCTAAAATTGAAATGGCTGTTCTTAATGCGGCCATTGGATGAACTTGATCAACAGGATACATTTTCATTTGATCAATAACACCTTGTGGAAGTTCTGCATACCCTGCTAAATCCTCTGTAAGTTGTCTCAATTCCTCTTCGTTAGGTAGACGTCCGTTCCAAAGTAGAAAGATAACTTCCTCAAAGCTTGCATTATCTGCTAAATCGTCAATACCAAAACCATGATACGTTAATACACCATCAATAATTGAACTTACGCTCGACGTTGTTGCAACAACACCTTCAAGACCACGAGTTGTACTCATTTTCTCAACCTCTCCTTTACAAATAGAATGTTTCTTTAACTTTAACAAAGACGGCCTTTCAAAAATCCCTAAATGCAGTTGTTGCCGACAGTTTTAAATGTCTATTAATCTTTTATCCAAAAGCGTAAGATTTCTATTGTAAAATATTATCTTGTTCCTTTTTGAACATATTGTTCCAAAACGTCAGCATTGATAAAGTGGTGTTGTTAGGTCTTTTTGAAATTACTCTTCTTTTTTAGAATAGCACTATGTACAAAAAGAGTTTTTCTAACCAATTTCAATTATAAACATATTTCACAGTTTTGTGAACTTTAATTTGAAAATAAATTCCGACTATTTTAATTCTTGTGAAAACTTTCACGGACGTTTGCTCTACGAACCTAACGAGGAAATAAAGGCAACTATCCTCATTGCCATATAAGCAATTCCAGCACCTATTAATGGCCCGACCGCAACTCCATTAAAGAGAGCAACCGCAAGAATGGTACCTAAAACTAAAGCGGCAGTAATATGTGGATCTGTTTGCAACAGTTCAACACCACTAGCTGCAATGACAGCAACAAAGATGCCCGCACCTAAGGCAATCCAGGCATAAGATGATTTCGTTGAGTCAATGAGTTCCTTAAAGCCAATTTGACCAGTCATAATTGGGACAAGGACCGCAATCGTAATAATAGTGACGCCGACCTGTATTCCCTTCTGTTGAATGAACGGAAAGGCTTTGTCACCTAATCCTACCCATTTTAAAAGAAGGAGAACAACTACTGCAATAATTAAAGATTGATTTTTTGCAATAATTCCAATTACTAATAAAATCAGCATAAAAAACGTTGCTTGTGATATCAAGAGTGATGCATCCTTCCTTGGTAGGCCTAACTAATTTTATCTTAACATATAATTCTAACTTTCGCCAAGATTCAAGTCTTTATTGTGTCAAATTTTCGAATTTAATGAATTTCATAATTCTATATTATCGCCATTTAGATACTATATGCAGTTGCGTAAAACCACTCGCAACTACATATAGTTTGATATGGCTCGTTTTTGTTAAATTATGAAATTCACTCAAATAAGAAACTATCAAAACCTCTCTTCTAAATAAATAAAACAAGCCATACATATATACTATAGTTATTTTTTTATAAGGAGGTTGGAAATTGACTTCTGATTACTTCCGTACTATATTTAGACTCCTTTTCGTCTTACTAATCATTTGTTGTATGATCCTAGTTCTATTTTTCGCTTTTAAAACGGCATACCCTTTTATTTTTGGACTTGCAATTGCTTTCTTTATAAATCCGCTTGTGAACTTTTTCCAGGAAAAAGCGCGCTTATCAAGATGGCTATCAGTTGCAATCGTGCTCATTTGCCTACTTGCAATTGCAATTGCGATAATTACAATATTAATTTCTGAAATCATCATGGGGACTAATTACTTGTCACAATCGGTTCCAATTCACTTTCAAACACTAATTTTTAAGTTTCAGGATTTATTCACTGGGAAAATAATGCCTCTTTATGATCAAATATCAACTATATTTTATTCTTTAGATAGTGATCATCAAGCAACTATTTTAGCTTATATTGAAACTATCACTATTCAAATTACTTCTAACGTAAGTTCATTAATTCAATCTGTTCTGACTGGGGTCTCAGAATTTTTACTAAGCTTACCTAATCTTGCTTCTGTTATTATTTTTTCTTTATTAGCAACATTCTTTATTAGTAAAGATTGGTACAAATTAGTATTCATCTTTCGAAGACGGCTTCCTACTGTTATTGTTGATAGAACAAAAGATGTTATGATTAATTTAAAAAAGGCCTTTGTTGGGTATTTATTTGCCCAACTAACTCTTATCTCCATTACATGTTTTATCGTTTTATTTGGTTTAATAATCTTAAAAGTAGATTATCCAATTACCGTGGCTATGATCATTGCCATAGTCGACTTACTTCCATACTTAGGGACTGGCTTAATCTTTATTCCATGGATTTTTTATACTTTTTTTTCTGGTCAATTACCACTAACAATAGGTTTATCAATATTGTATGCGATCATCGTTGTACAAAGGCAGATTATGGAACCGAAAATTTTGTCTTCAAGTATAGGTGTTGATCCATTAGCTACGTTAGTTTCACTTTTTGTTGGATATAAGATTTTTGGGTTTTTAGGATTAATAATAGGACCGATTACTCTCATCTTCGTTCAAACGTTACACAAAGCCAATGTTTTTCGCGATTTACGAAACTATATATTAAAAAACGGTTGAGAGACGTTGTTTGTCTTTCAACCGTTTTTTCTATTACTTACGATTAATGAAAATAATTGAACCATTTTGCAACATTCGATCAAATAATCTTTGGAAAAACCCCTTAGCAATTGCTCTAGTATTAGGAATAAGAAGAAAAAAACCAAGAGCATCTGTAAGAAATCCAGGTGTCAGTAAAACAACGCCACCAACTAAAATACATAATCCGTCTAGAATAACTCCACTAGGAATTTGTCCTTGCTGCAATTGAAGTTGCGCCAGGCGAATTGTATTTATTCCCTCTTTCTTAGCTAACCATGCTCCTAGAATTCCTGTAAAAATGATTAAGATAATTGTCAAAGGAATTCCTATTGTATTACTCGAAAGTACTAAAATTCCAATTTCTAATGCTGGGACAACAATTAATAATAAAATAAATAATTTTAGCATAAGAGTACTCCTTTACAAGAAAAGCTCTTTATATTATATGCTAGTCCATAACAATATGCTAATTATTTTAGAAAAGGAGACTATCCCAAATGAAATATCAGTCACCTCTCCTACTATAAATAGATTTTGTATAAACATACTCTTCTATCTATAGTATGACTTCGCGGTGCTCTGACACTAATGGGACAGCCTCCACTTTCTTTAAAGTTCTTATAAAATACTTGTTTGTCCTTTGTAAATATTACCTCTAGTAGCGTCTACAGTAATTTGATCTCCGTCTTCAAACTGATCAGTAGCGCGGTTAACCCCTACAACAACTGGGATACCTAAATTAATACCAACAACAGCTGCGTGACTAGTTAAGCCACCTTCTTCAGTAATGACTGCTGCCGCTTTCTCAAAAGCTTCCATCATGTCTTTGTCAGTCCCCATCGTAACAAGGATAGCCCCTTCTTCCATTTTGGCTATAGCGTCACTAGCAGTTTTAGCAACAACAACTTTTCCTGTTGCAGTTTTACGACCAATTCCTTGTCCTTTAGCAACCACTTCTCCAATAACGTGAACTTTCATTAAGTTCGTAGTACCAGTTTCACCAACTGGTACTCCAGCAGTAATAACAATTAAGTCACCGTGTTTGATAAACTCTGTTTTTACTGCCTCTTGAACAGCGATTTCAAGCATTTCATCAGTTGAACTAGCTTTTGTACCTAAGTGTGGATGAACTCCCCAAGCAAGTGCTAGCTTACGGCATACAGCTTCGGAATGTGTTACTGCAACAATTGGTGATTTCGGACGGTACTTAGAGATCATTCTTGCCGTATGACCACTCTCAGTAGCTGTAACAACAGCTGCAGCTTCTAAATTTAAAGCTGTGTGGGCTACAGATTGGCTGATAGAATCTGTAATTGTTTTTTGGCTTTCTCTACCTTTTCTTTTCAATAGCTCTTCATACTTTAATGCTGACTCAGCTCGAAGCGCAATTTTGTTCATTGTTTGTACAGATTCAACAGGATAAACACCCGCCGCCGTTTCCCCTGAAAGCATAATTGCATCAGTGCCATCAAAGATTGCATTCGCAACATCACTTGCTTCTGCACGCGTTGGGCGTGGGTTACGTTGCATTGAATCTAACATTTGTGTAGCTGTGATAACAGGCTTTCCAAGTGAGTTACATTTTTTGATTAAATTCTTTTGAACTAATGGTACTTCTTCTGCTGGAATTTCCACACCTAGATCACCACGAGCTACCATTAACCCATCAGATACTTCTAATATTTCATCAATATTATCGACACCCTCTTGGTTCTCTATTTTCGGGATGATGTGAAGATGGCTTGCATTATTAGTTTCAAGAAGCTCACGAATTTCTAAAACGTCTGATGCGCGACGAACGAATGATGCTGCGATAAAGTCTACACCTTGCTCAATTCCAAAACGGATATCATTAGCATCTTTTTCAGTAATTCCAGGAAGCTTAACACTAACATTAGGAACATTAACACCTTTTTTATTTTTGATTGTTCCACTATTTAAAATCTTTGTTCTTAATTCATTTGATCCAATTTCAATGACTTCAAGCTCGATCAAGCCATCGTCTAATAAAATTTTTGAACCAACCTCTACGTCGTCAACTAAACCTGAATACGTAATTGAAAATTTCTCTGCAGTACCTAGTACTTCTTCCATTGAGACGGTAACTTCATTTCCTGCTACTAGTTCCGCTACACCATCAACAAAGTTGTTTGTACGAATTTCTGGTCCTTTCGTATCAAGTAAAATAGCCACATATTTACCTGCTTGGGCAGCAGCCTCTCGAATTGTCTTAATTCTTGCACCATGCTCTTCGTAATCACCATGAGAGAAGTTTAAACGAGCAACGTTCATACCAGCATCGATGAGTTGTGTTAATTTTTCTAAACTTTCACTTGCGGGACCAATTGTACATACTATTTTTGTCTTTCTCATTATGAAAAACCTCCTGCTTTCGTAAATAACTTAAATAAAAGTTTTATTTTAATCTATTTCGTTATACTATAAGGTTGCTAATTGATATAAAGTATGTCATAATTTAAGCATAATTAATTTAAATGGATAATTCCTTTGATAATTGGTACATTTCTTGATCAACTGCATGTTTCTTTGCTAGTGCTTCTTCAATATCATGTGAAACAAGTACGTTTTTCTCGATCCCAACCATTTTTCCTGCTTGACCTTCTAGTAATAATTCGACAGCCTTCGCACCTAGTCGACTTGCTAACACACGATCTGCTGCGGTAGGAGAGCCACCACGTTGAATGTGACCTAATACAGTTACTCTTGTTTCTAGGTTTGTTTGTTCTTGGATCATTTTACCAATATCCATTCCACTGCCAACACCTTCAGCGACTACAATAATACTATGTTTTTTTCCACGAGCATGTCCACGCTTTAAACGCGTAACCACTTCATTCATATCATAGTCTTCTTCTGGTATTAAGATCGTTTCAGCTCCATCCGCAAGACCTGACCAAAGAGCAAGATCACCTGCATCACGACCCATTACCTCAATAACATATGTACGTTCATGCGACGTTGCTGTATCACGAATTTTATCAATTGCCTCAATGACTGTATTTAAAGCCGTATCAAATCCAATTGTAAAGTCTGTTCCAGGTATATCATTGTCAATAGTTCCAGGAACACCAATACATGGGAAGCCATGTTCTGTTAATTTTTTTGCACCTTGGAAAGAGCCATCGCCCCCGATAACAACCAACGCTTCAATACCAAATTTCTTTAATTGCTCAATGCCCTTCATTTGACCTTCTAGTGTTTTAAACTCTTCACAACGAGCCGTGTAAAGCATTGTACCACCACGTTGAATAATATCTCCTACCGATCCAATTTCTAATTTCTCAATTTGACCAGAAATAAGACCTGCATAGCCGTAATAAACTCCATAAACCTCTAAATCGTGGAAAATCGCTTTCCGAACAACTGCTCGAATTGCTGCATTCATTCCTGGAGAATCTCCACCGCTTGTTAAAACTCCAATTCGCTTCATGCATATTCACCTCTCTACATTTTAAAAATAATTCTAGTATTAGTTAATGTACTAAAAGTACGTAAACCATTCATTGATTATAAAATAGTTTTTAACACTAGTTATTTTCTTTACGAATTTAAAATAACACTTCTAAACCATTATGACAATAGACTATAAACGCAAACAAAAAGCCTTCTCTATACTTAGAGAAAGCCCAATCCTTATTTGATGCTAATGATATCGTTTACATTGCCATATTCGCCGATTTTGTTAAATTTTTCGTAACGATGCTCAATTAGCTCTTTTTCTGTCAAATCTGCTAACTCAGTTAGGGATTTTTCAATCATTTTCTCGATCTGACTAGCCTGTTCTTTTATATTACGATGGGCACCGCCTCTTACTTCAGGTATGATCTCATCAATAACATTAAGAGCTTTTAGATCAGGGGCTGTAATCTTCATCGTTTCGGCAGCTCTTTGAGCTAGGCTAGCATCCTTCCAAAGAAGAGCTGCTGCCCCTTCTGGCGAGATAACAGAGTATGTAGAGTTTTCTAGCATATGAACATGGTTTCCTACACCTAATGCTAAAGCGCCACCACTACCACCTTCTCCAATAACGATACAAATGATTGGAACTGCAAGTCCTGCCATTTCTAACAAGTTTCTAGCAATTGCTTCACTTTGACCTCGTTCCTCAGCTGCTATTCCAGGATAAGCACCTTTTGTATCAATAAAACATATAATTGGCCGCTTAAATTTTTCTGCTTGTTTCATTAGTCTTAGTGCTTTGCGATACCCCTCTGGATGCGGCATACCAAAGTTACGGCGTAAATTTTCTTTCGTGTCTTTCCCACGCTGATGTCCAATAACAGTGACAGCTTTCCCATGAAATTTGGCAATTCCAGCAACTATTGCTTCGTCATCGCCATATAGACGGTCTCCATGTAGCTCAATAAAGTCTGTAAACATATAAGATATATAGTCCAATGTAGTTGGTCTTTCACTATGACGAGCAATTTGTACTCGATCCCAAGGCTTCATATTTCCATAAATATCGTTTTCTAGCTGTTCTAGTCTTTCCTCAAGCTTCAAAATTTCTCCGGATAAGTCAATCCCTTTATCAACGGTGAATTTTTTTAATTCTTCGATTTTCGTTTTAAGTTCTGTTACTGGTTTTTCAAAAGGTAATTCATTAGCCATGTTCTACACCTCCTTTTTTATGATTTTTTAACTATGAATATCTATGATTGTTGTTAGCATTTGCTTCATTTCTAAACGGGAAACAACTCTATCTAACTGACCATGTTTCAGTAAAAATTCTGCCGTTTGAAAGTCATCCGGTAATTCTTGTCTTATGGTTTGCTCAATAATTCTTCGACCAGCAAAACCTATTAAAGCACCTGGTTCCGCAAAGTTATAGTCTCCAAGAGAAGCAAAGCTAGCCGATACACCACCAGTTGTAGGATGTGTCATAATTGAAATAAAAAGGCCACCTTCATTATCAAGCTTTTTTAAAGCCGCACTCGTTTTCGCCATTTGCATAAGGCTTAGAACACCCTCTTGCATTCTAGCACCTCCCGATGCTGAGAAAAGTATAAATGGTGCTTTTATTTCAATGGCTTTTTCAATCGCTCTAGTAATTTTCTCACCAACAACTGACCCCATACTCCCCATTCGAAAACGAGCATCCATGACTGCGATGACAACATTCATGTTTGCTATTGATCCTTGACCAGAAACGATCGCTTCGTTTAAACCAGTTTTTTCACGATCAGCATTTGTTTTTTCAGGATAGGTAGGAAATGATAACGGATCTTTTGAGACCATATCCCGATCCAATTCAACAAAAGTTCCCTCATCCACTAGGCTATCAATTCTATCATAGGCTGTCATACGATGGTGATAGCCACAAGAATCACATACATATAGATTTTTTTTCAATTCCTTCGTATACATAATTGTTTTACACTTTGGACATTTCGTCATAATCCCCTCTGGAATATCCATTTTTACTTGGTCCGAAGGAATGGTAGCATACTTCTTTTTCTTAGAAAATAAGTCTCTTAACACAGTTACACCTCTCTTATGGACAATCCTTTGAAATTTTCATAAATCATATCATATAAAATTCACGGGTTTCAAGGTAAACAATCCTACGAATATCCGCAAATTGTGCTTAGAAACGACTGTTTTCGAGATGAGTTTTTAATGCAATGATGGCCTGCTTTTCATCTCTATTCTTTATTGCAGCATAAATTTGTTCATGCTCGAGGATTGATTGTTCAGGTCTGCCTTCCCTAGACAATGATTCCCGTAAAGCGACCTTGCTATACTCTACAAGTGAAATCCAAATGTTAAGAAGTAAACGATTGTGACATGCTTCTACAATTGTTTTATGAAATAGATAGTCTTCCTCAACTGGAAATTCCCCATTTTCCCAGCTTATTTTGGACTGGACGATTAGAAATGCTAATTTGTCCAATTTCGTTTGATCGATTCTTTCACAAGCAAGGCGCAGTCCTTCTATTTCAACAATCTTCCTCGTTTCAGCAAGATCATTTCTAGCTTTCTTCTCTCGTAAAAAAAAACTCGCTAGCACTTCGACTAGACGATGCCCACCTATACTTTTAATAAAAGTCCCTTCGCCACGACGAGTTTCTATTAAGTCCAATAGTTCTAGCGATCTTAGAGCCTCTCGCACCGAAGATCTACCAACATTTAACCGTTCTGAAAGCTCTCTTTCAGATGGTAGTTTATCCCCATTTGTCAATTCATCCTCTTGGATAATATGGTTTAACTCTCGAATAATCTCGATATAAACCTTATCTTGCTGTGATGACATTTTGTATCACCACCTTTTTCTGTGTGATTTTTTGTCAGTCAATTTATTGAACAAGCCTGCTATACACGGACTAGATACCACGCTACAAAAAATCGACTGACATGTTCATAGTCAAATATAAACCTTATTTAATACTTGCAAGTTTTTTTGTTTTCGCTTCTACGTCCTCTGGATTTACCTTCCGTCTCGCTACCCCTGTCTCCATTGCAGCAATTGCAACAGCTTTTGCAACTGCTGGAGCAACACGCGGATCAAAAGGAGCTGGAATGACATAATCAGCATGAAGTTCGGCATCAGATACTAGACTAGCAATCGCGTGAACTGCCGCAATTTTCATTTCTTCGTTAATGTTAGTCGCATGAACGTCTAATGCACCACGGAATATACCAGGGAAGGCAAGAACATTGTTTATTTGATTTGGGAAATCAGATCGTCCTGTGCCAATTACACTTGCACCAGCAGCTTTTGCATCTTCAGGCATAATTTCAGGTACTGGATTTGCCATTGGAAAAATAATTGGATCAGGATTCATGCTTTGCACCATTTCTTTGGTCAAGGCACCTTCGACAGATACACCAACAAATACATCCGTCCCTTTAATTACTTCCTCTAAGGAACCTTGGACCCTTTCACGATTTGTTACTTTTGCAATCTCATCCTTCACTGGATTCATCCCAACAGAACGTCCTTCATAAATGGCACCTTTCGTGTCACAAAGAATGACATCTTTAACACCCATGCGTTGCATTAATTTCACACATGCGATCCCAGCGGCCCCCGCTCCATTAGCAACTACTTTCACTTCAGATATAGATTTCCCTGTCAGTTTAAGTGCATTTATTAATCCAGCAGCCGTAACAATTGCCGTACCGTGCTGATCATCATGAAAAATTGGAATGTTACATTCTTTTTTTAATCTTTCCTCAATTACAAAACAGTTAGGTGCAGCAATATCTTCAAGGTTAACTCCCCCGAATGTAGGTTCAAGGAGCTTAACCGTTTCAATTATCTTCTCAACATCTGTTGTCGCTAAACAAATTGGAAAAGCATCTACACCTGCAAACGACTTAAATAGTAAGGCCTTTCCTTCCATCACTGGAAGTGCTGCTTCTGGACCAATGTTTCCTAAACCTAACACTGCCGTACCATCAGAAACAACTGCTACCATATTACCTTTCATTGTGTATTCATATACATTGCTTACATCATTATGAATTTCCTTACAAGGCTCTGCTACTCCTGGTGAGTATGCCAAACTTAAGTCTTTTGCATTTTGAACTGGGATTTTGGAAACCGTCTCTAATTTCCCTTTATTTACCCGATGCATATGTAATGCTTCTTCCCTTAATGTTGCCATAAACCTTCACTCTCCCCTAAATAGTGGTTTAGAACCAGGTATAAAAGTGGTCTGACCACCTATCCCTTTTCCATTATAACAGATGATTTTCTTCTGTACATACCCCTTAGTGCCTAACAGCGACATTCGCTTTCCCTAACATTTGAAAAAGTGCTTCTATACATTGGGTTGATGCAGATATTTTGAAGTCATCAGATAACTGGACAGACTGTTTTTTTTGCTCATAATAAAGAATTACTTGCACATCTCCAGGGTACTTTTTTAGCGTTTCTTTTAATTTTATAAGCTGTGTTTGGTTAGCATGATTATGATCAATTTTTAAATACAATATACTAGTTTCGATATTGTTCTTCTTAAGTGTTTTGACAGCCATTGCCTTTGAAACAATCATTTGAATTCTTTCTGTTGCAACTTCTAATCTCCCTTCAAAAAGTAGGAGTTGGCCCACCTGAAATAAATGAAAAAATTCACGATATTGTTTTGGAAAAACTGTAACTTCAAGCTCACCAGTCTCATCACTAAATTTAAGAAATGCCATTTGCTCTCCTTTTTTTGTTTTAATTACCCGAACAGCCTCAATGAGACCAGCTACTTTTGTTACATTAGTTTCGGTTTTTAATAACGCAGAAGCAATTGAAGTACGGTTATAACTGTTTACAACTTCGAGAAATTCTTCAATCGGATGACTAGATAAATAAAAACCTAATACTTCTTTTTCGAAATATAGCTTTTCTGCGTCTTTAAACGGAGGTACTTGAACGAAATCAGGCTTTTTTACTTCTTCCGGAAAAAGTGCCGTTTGGCTATTTTCTAGCTGCCTTTTTATTTGCTCAGCATATTCAATCGCATAATCTAGCGTAGCTAGCAGACTTGCTCGGTGGTGGCCAAACTCGTCAAAACACCCTGCAGCAGTTAATGCTTCTAATGCTCTTCGATTAATATATTTCGTACTGAGCCTGGCACAAAAGTCAAAAATATCTTTAAACGGTCCCCGATCTCGACGTTCAATCTCCATTTCTTCAATCGCTCTAACTCCTACATTTTTTATAGCAGCAAGTCCAAAGTGAATTTGTTTAGTACTGGCGATCGTAAAACCTGCACTGCTTTTGTTAATAGAAGGAGCGATTACCGAAATACCTTTCTTCTTCGCATCGAGAATATACTGATTTATTTTCTCCTGCTGACCTATGGCACTAGTCAGTAATGCTGCAAAAAATGCCGAAGGATAATTGGCTTTTAAGAACGCCAATTGATAAGAAATGACACTGTAAGCAACTGAGTGACTACGATTAAAGCCGTAGTTAGCAAACCTAACGATTAAATCATAAACATCATTGGCGACTAATCTGTCGTACCCAAGTGACAAGCAACCTTCAACAAATCGTTGCCGCTGTTCCTCAAGAGTTTCTAACTTCTTTTTACTAACTGCTCTTCTCAAGATATCCGCTTCTCCAAGGCTGAAGCCGGCTAATTTAGAAGCAATTTGCATAATTTGCTCTTGATATACGATGACACCGTAGGTTTTTTCTAGTATTGGTTTTAAATCTGGGTGAGGATAACTCACTTCCCGCCTTTGATGTTTCCCTGCGATATATACTGGTATATTTTCCATCGGTCCAGGTCGATATAAGGCATTGACTGCAACAATATCCTCAAATTCCGTTGGCTTTAAATTTGATAAGACTCGTCTCATCCCTGGTGACTCTAACTGAAAAATCCCTGTCGTGTCACCTTTACCTAATAATTCAAACGTCTTTTCGTCTGTAAAAGGAATTTGAGCTAATTTGATTTTTTTTCCTTCCATCTGATAAATGTGAATTAGTATCTCTTCAATAAATGAAAGATTTCTTAAGCCGAGAAAGTCCATTTTTAATAAACCAATCTCTTCTAAAATCGTCATCGGGTATTGTGTTAACAACACATCATAGTGACCTTTTTGCACTGGGACTTTATCAGTTAAAGGGTCTCTACTAATAACAATACCAGCAGCATGCGTTGAAGCATGACGCGGAATCCCTTCAACACGTTTTGCTAGTTCAAACCATTCTTTTAATTCTACGCTTTCATCAAGCTGACGTTGTAAAAAAGGAGTTTCATTTATTGCATCATCAATCGTAAAGTTAGGTCTTGAAGAAATTTGTTTTGCAATACTATCAATTTGTTTTATCGGAATACCAATAACCTTTCCAATATCTCTAAGAGCCGCCTTTGCTGCGAGTGTTCCAAATGTAATAATTTGCGCTACATGATTTTCACCGTATTTTTGATAGACATAGTTAATAACCTCTTCACGTCTTGTATCAGGAAAATCAATATCAATATCGGGCATTGAGATTCGTTCTGGGTTAAGAAAACGTTCAAACAATAACTCAAATTTTATTGGATCAACGTTTGTAATTTTTAATACATAAGCTACTAACGAACCAGCTGCAGAGCCTCTACCTGGTCCAGTTATCATCCCTTTTTCATGGGCAAACTTCATAAAGTCCCAAACAATTAAAAAATAGTCATTAAACTGCATTTGATCAATAATTTTAAGTTCGTAGGACAAGCGTGCTTCAAGTTCTTCATTTAAATCACTATATCGATTTTTTAGACCTTCATAACATAGCTTTGCCAAGTAGTCTTTCGGATTTTGCCCTGCCGCTAATGGGTACTTCGGTAATGCCGGTTCTCCAAAGCTTAATTCAACGTCACACTTGTCAGCAATTAATTTTGTCTCGGCTAATGCTTCAGGAATTTGTAAAAATAATTGTTCCATCTCTTGAAGCGATTTCAAATAATAGTCATCCGATTTAAAATCGCTAGTAAGTTCCTGTAAAGTTGTTCCTTGCTCAATCGCAAGTAGGCATTTATGCGCCAGAGAATCTTCTTTTTCAATATACAACACCTGATTAGTAGCAACTAACCTAAACAATCCCTTTTTTGAGAGTTGGATCAATTGTAAATTTAGTTGTTTTTCAGAAGCTAAGTAATGATCATGGATACCTATGTAAAAATCGTCACCGAAATAATGCTTATACTCATTAATTTTACGAAGAGCAAGTTCACTTGCCCCTTCACTCAACAAAAGTTGAATTTCTCCTTTATATGGGGAGCTTAGCGCAATCAAATCAGCACTATATGCAAATAAATGCTTTTTTTCAACTTGTTTAAGATTACTAGTTCCGATGACCTGGGCAATGCTAGAAAGCTTCATTAGGTTTTGATAGCCTTTTAGCGTTTTAGCCAAAAGAATTAATCTGAATTCACTATTTTTTTCGCCAGCTACTGATAGTTCAAGGCCAATAATCGGCTTAATGTTTGCCTGTTTACAAGCTTTATAAAAAGGAATTACACCGTACATTACATTTTGATCAGTGATCGCCAGTGCTGAAAACCTTAATTCCTTGGCTTTGTTAACGAGAGACTCAATCTTAGCGGCACTCTTTAAAAGACTATATTCAGTATTTACATGTAAATGAACAAATTCCACAGGTCCCCCCCCTTTTTTTCAACATGATAGATTTATCATTAAATCCACTATAAATAGAACATACGATCTTTTTTATTTTATTATATTACTACATTCATCTAACTACAAATCATATCCTGTTAGTAAGTATTTGTTTGGTAAAAGCAAAATAGTACAATTTCAAATTCAGTACGCCTAAATCGTTAACAATTAGTATATATATTAGCTTTGTCCCATAAGTATTAGTAATCGAATGATTTGTATAATAAATCATTAAAACTCTTTGTAGTTCTTCACTCTACATTTTACATGAAAAAGGGAGAGGCTAGCTTATGGACAAGGAATTTATCTCAACTTTAATTATGGACTTTTTTGTCGCCTTTGGAGTAGTGATTGGCGGTGCAATTGTAGGAGGCATTGGCGCCTTCCTTATCGGAAAACCACCTTTGTCTACAATCAATGATCTTGCAACAGGACTGAAAATTTGGGCTATGGTCGCTGCTATTGGTGGTACATTTGATGCGATATACAGCATAGAAAGAGGGATTTACGATGGTTCTCACATTGACATTGCGAAAACTTTGTTTATGATTTTTGCTGCACTATCAGGTGCACACTCTGGCGGCGTTATTATTCAATGGATTACCCAGGAGGCGTAATTTCTAATGATGCGTATTCCTCCATACTATAGACAAGCCGGGTGGCAACGATTTTTCTCAGGGATCATTATCGGCATGATCATCGGTTGGTTTTTTTTCATCTATCAATTTGGTTCTATCCAGGAAAAACTTGTAACTGAAATTAAAATGCAACAGGCAATCATTAAAGACCAAAAAAGGGACATTGAAGTTTTAAGAAGTGATAAGGATGAATTGAATAAAGAAAATCAAAAGAAATTAACGGTCCAAGAAGTAAAAGTCTATTTTAAAAATGATAAAGAGTTAAAATTAAGTGAGTTATCACTATACGAACTGCGTAGTCAAATCGAAAACGAACTCACACCTGTTAAAAATAAAAATATCGAAGCAGTCGCCAATGCTAGAGAACTACTCTATCAAACAATTCAAAATAAAACCTATACAGTAAATGAAAAAAGATACCATGTCATTGTAAAAGAGCTTCATTTGTATACAACTTTAGAAATATTCGTCGAAATTCGCCTAGCTGATTAAGGATTTTGCGGCTCCCTCCTACTTTCAAAAATTTTCTGAATTTTTAAAAAGACAAACACTTTTTTTAAAAAAATCATGTATAATGAACATGTAATTAATTGTTTGGGGAGGGTTTCCATTGATAATTAGTCGCAAAAGAATTGCACGGTCAAAAGTTGAACAAATTAAAGCTGGATACTCTGCTTTCACTGAATCCAAAGAGATTGCCCTCTACATGAAGAAAGAATTAGAGAAGCTTGGGATTCCAGTGTATGAAGATTCCACTGATATTGGTTTTTGGTTTATACCACAAAAAAAAGTAATGTAGCCTAGGTCTACATTACTCTTTTTCTTTTTGTCCTGTCTTTTTTAAGCATTGCGACATATTTCTTGTAACTTCGCTAACACATCTTCAGTCTCTTTCCAAGAATGAACCGAAGCTCCTGCAGCCAATGGGTGACCACCACCATTGAATTGTTGGGCTAGCCCATTTATCGTTGGCCCTTTTGATCGTAGGCGAACTCTAATAAGTTGATCTGGTTCTTCTACAAAGAAAACCCAAGCTTTTAAACCTTCTACATTCGCAAATGTGTTCACAAGCCTAGAAGCATCACTTGGACTTACTTCATATTCCTGAAGTAGTGCGTGTGTTAAATTAATGGCTCCTACACCATGTTCTAAAAATTGGAAATTATTTAAAATATAGCCTTGAAGTCTTGCGTCTTGTAAGCTTTTTCGTTCCATCGGTTCATAAAGCTCAATTGGCGAGAACGGTTGTTTAATCAGTTCACTGACATAGCGAAATGTACGCTCAGTTGTGTTGGGATAACGAAATCTACCTGTGTCACCAACAATACCAGCAAATAAGCACCTCGCAGCATCAACTGTCATTTCCATGCCTTTGAGGTCATGCCATTCTTCATAGAGCTCATAGATCATTTCACTAACAGAGCTGGCACGAGTGTCAACCCAGAGGATATCACCGTAAGGATCTTCGTTGGGATGATGATCAATTTTAATAATTTTGTGCCCAGTTATATACCTATCATCACTAATCCGTTCTACATTTGCTGTATCACAGATAATTATTAAGGCATCTTTAAATATATCGTCAGTCACCTCATCCATCTTAACGATAAACTGAAGTGATGGTTCTTCATCACCAACCACATAAATATCCTTATCAGGATAATGTTCTTTTATTAAATAAGCCAAACCAGCTTGTGATCCTAGAGCATCCGGGTCAGGTCGAACATGGCGATGGATAATAATTTTTTGGTAGTTCTCAACGGTTTCTATTATTTTCGTCTTCATTAATTTTCTCTCCTTACCGTCACCATCTATTAAGTAATTGGTTACCGCGCTTCTTTCTCTTCGCTGTGAGCTTTTATCAAATCTCAGAGGCTCGTTCAAGAACCACGGTCACCAAATTTATCTTCTATACAAAGAATATGCGTTTTTAGTACTTGATGTCTAGCTTCAGGCGCCTTGTGCTTTTCTTATCTATCTATAATTTGCGCCATTAGTAAAGCTTTTCCAGCAATTGTTCCTTCATGGAAAATCTCAACATCCACCTTACCAAACTTTCTTCCGATCTCCAAAACTCGTGGGAAAATCTCAATCGTACTATCAATTTGCACTGGTTTAATAAAATACAATGTGATATTTTCAACAACTAAATCACCTTTTTTATGGAAACGTAAAGCTCTGCTTCCAGCTTCAGTAACGATTGTTGTAAATACTCCATACGATATCGTCCCTAAATGGTTGGTCATTTGTGGTGTTACTTCGCAACGATAACATACTTCGTTACCAATCGAAGCATCTTCAAAACGACTAGTTACTAAGTCTTCGATCGTTTCACCGACATGGGGCTGACGTTGATTCATTTGCAATGCTTTCAAAACATCTTGACGACTAATGACACCTACTAATTTTTTATAATTATCAACGACTGGAAGCTGTTCTATACCTTCCCAAACCATTAAGTGTGCTGCAGAAGCAACTGACGTCTGCCCGTTAACCGAAAGAGGACTTTTTGTCATTACTTTTTCAATTTCTAAATGTTTATCGACCCCCATTACATCTTTAGATGTAACCATTCCTTGGATCTTCATGTTGTCATCGACAACTGGGTAACGACTATGACCTGTGTCATTATTAAAAGCAAACCAACGCTCTACCTTGTCAGTCGTTCTTAAAAAGTATGTATCCTCTAGCTTAATATATATATCATCTACAAGAATGATCTCTTTTTTTATTAATTGGTCATAAATGGCTCTGTTAATCATTGTTGCAACTGTAAATGTATCGTAAGAAGTCGAAATGATTGGTAAATTAAGCTCATCAGCCAACCGCTTCACTTCTTCTGATGTATCAAAGCCTCCAGTAAGAAGAACTGCCGCGCCAGCTTGCAACGCCATTTTATGGACTTGATTTCTGTTACCGACGATGAGTAAATTTCCTGCCTCAACATAACGCATCATTGCCTCTGCTTTCATCGCACCAATGACAAATTTACTTAACGTTTTATGTAACCCATCTCTCCCACCTAATACTTGTCCATCAACAATATTAACAACTTCAGCAAAAGTAATTTTTTCGAAATTTTCCTTTTGCTTCTTTTCAATGCGGATTGTTCCAACACGTTCAATTGTACTTACTAACCCTTGATTTTCAGCATCCTTAATTGCTCGATAGGCCGTACCTTCACTAACAGATAGTGCTTTAGCAATTTGCCTTACTGATATTTTATAGCCAACTTCAAGAGATTGAATATGTTGTAATATTTGTTCATGCTTAGTCACCAAGCTCCCCACTTTCATTCTGTATTTATACTTTATCTTTACTGTACTAATACAAGTATATAGATGAGAGAGCTTGATTTCAAGGCAATTAACTATATTGTCGTACTTTTTGTTTTCTTTGTGACACCAGTTTTTTGTTCATTGTTGCACTTCGGTTAACTCTTTTTCCATACATCAACGCAACCATATTTCCACTAATAGCCAGTAGTGCAAAAAAGATCCACGCCCCTGAAAAAAGCATTGCTTTCAGATCACTTTGGAAGTTCAAATAAGGAACTCCATAAAAAACAATAGCTATCCCTAATAAAAAACAAAGCAATAGTCGGTTTCTACGCATCATACTACCTCCAAAATAGGTTGTCTTATTGCAGTATATGCGACAATTTAAGAATGATGAATTTTGATAGCATTTAAGTTAAAATTTCGTACTCCCCCTAAAGTCATCTTCCTATACTTAAACAAAGAAAAAGGACAATTCAAAGTATGACATTATCACTTTGAACAGTCCTCAAATTAAAAATTATAGTTCTAGCACTTCACCAGAACCAAGTACCTTCCCTTCGGTTTCCTTTGATAACATTGAAACGAAGGCATGTGGGTCTTGCTCAATTACAGGGAAAGTATTGTAATGAATTGGAATTACAACCTTAGCCTTTAACCAGGATGCAGCGACTACTGCATCATTAGGGCCCATAGTAAAATTATCACCGATTGGCAAAAACGCTACATCAATCTTCTCCCTCTCCCCGAATAGCTTCATATCAGAGAACAAGCCCGTATCACCAGCGTGATAGATCGTTTTTCCTTCAGCTGTAAAAAGAATGCCTGCTGGCATACCAGTATAGACAATTTTCTTTGCATCCTCATCTACATAGGCAGAACCATGAATAGCTTGTGTTAGTTTTACTCTCCCAATGTCAAATTGAAAAGCCCCACCAATATGCATGGCGTGAGTATTAACACCTTGCCAACTTAAATAGGTAGCAAGCTCAAAAGGTGCTATAACAGTTGCATTATTTTGTTTTGCTAAGTGGACAGTATCACCTACATGATCGTTATGGCCATGTGTTAAAAGGATATAGTCAACATTTAACTCATCCGCCTTTATCTTCGTTTGTCCGTTTCCAGTCAGAAAGGGGTCAATAATAAGGCTTTTTCCGTTTGACTCAATTAAAACTACAGAATGACCATGATAAGTTACCTTCATAAAAAATCACCTCTAAATGATATTTTTATAACATATATTCACCATTCTATTACGACTTAAAACATTAAATCCCCTGTATTTCTAAGTATTTGACTGAAACAAAGAAGCTTTCTTCACTCCAGCAGTTTCAGATACATAGGAAGCTTCAAGTACTGCACTTGGATCAATTGTTAAAACAACATCTTTTAATTTAGGATACATAAAACGGTTTGTTATACAGTAAATAAGTTTTCTTTCCTCTTTCGTAAACCCACCTTGCCCATATAAAAATGTAATTTGCGCATCTAAATCACTCATTAGACTAGCTGCTACTTCCTCTGGTTTGTCAGATATGATCATTACTGATTTCCCTTGGTTTATTCCATCTAGGATAAAGTCAATAAGCTTTGAAACGATGTAAAAAATGGCGATTGAAAACATTGCTTTTTCTAAAGTAAACACAAAAGCTGCTCCGGCTAAAATAACAGCATTAATTGCCAACAGAAAAGTACTAATCGGAATGTTGTAACGCTTATTCACAAAAATCGCCAGCATTTCTGTTCCGTCGACTGCTCCACCAGCTTTTACAACAAGTCCGACACCTGTTCCAAGTAAAAGACCACCATAAAGGACAATTAATACTTCAGATGATGTAATGGCAGGCATAGGGGCTAGCAAAATTAATGCTATTGATGTGACAATATTTGCGTAGATTGTGCGAATGACGAACTTTTTCCCCATATACTTTGCCGAAAAAATAAGGGTAGGGAAATTTAGTAGCATGAATATTGCCCATATAGGAACCTCCCACAGCCGATTTGCCATAATAGACAGAGCCGTGACACCACCATCAACAAGGCCATTAGGCGCCAAAATTAATTCTAAGCCAACTGCAACGATAATAGAGCCCATTGTTAGCATAATATAATCAAAGAATTGTTTCATGTCCCACTCCCACAATTATTAGTTTATGAAATAATTTTATCATACCTACTTGTTTTTATATGAACAAAAGGCTTGAACATAACTATCATTTAACAAATGAAATGGAAAATGGTAAAGTGAACACATACTATTTTTAAAATTAGGAAGTGATGTAATGAATAAGAGGTTAACAGGATTAATGAACTGGCTAGATGAAAAGAACTATGATTTTGCCTTTATCCAAACAAAAGCCAATGTCTTTTATTTATCACAATTCTATACAGAACCGCACGAGCGTTTAGTAGGGATTATTGTGTTTCCAACATCTGAACCCATTATGATATGCCCCAATATGGAACGAGCTCAAGCGAAACAAGCTGGCTGGGAGTATGAAATCATTAGCTACAATGATTCTGAAAATCCTTGGATATTGCTAGAAGAACGCCTAAAAAAGCAGTTATCAGTTGCCAACTCGATAGCAATTGAGAAAGAGCATATCTCCTATACGAGGGCAAATGCCTTGTCAAACATGTACCAAGAAGTAACATTAACATCTGTTGAAGAAAAATTATATTCCTTACGTCTAATAAAAGATGACAATGAATTAGCGATTTTAAAGCAAGCAGCAGAACTAGCAGACTTTGGTGTTGAAGTTGGAGTTCATGCAATTAAAGCTGGTAAAACCGAAATGGATGTTTTAGCTTTAATTGAATATGAGCTAAAACGAAAAGGTATTCGAGAAATGTCATTTTCAACGATGGTACTAACAGGTACAAAAACCGCTGACCCTCACGGAAACCCAGGGCTTAGAGAAATTAGTCGTGGTGACTTTGTATTATTTGACCTTGGTGTTGTTTTAGAAGGATATTGTTCTGATATTACTAGAACTGTCGCTTATCAGGAAGTAAGTGAAAAACAACGAGAAATATACGAGACGGTTTTCAAAGCACAGCTTCAAGCATTAGCAGTCTGTAAAATTGGCACAAGAATTGGTGACATTGATTTAGCGGCGAGGAATTTCATTACGAATGCCGGTTTTGGACAATATTTCCCACACAGAATCGGACACGGTCTTGGAATTGAGGTTCATGAATTTCCATCAATGAGTGAAAACAACAATGATGTACTTCAAGAAGGGGCAGTATTTACTGTAGAACCAGGTATTTATGTACCTAGTATTGGCGGAGTTCGTATTGAGGATGATATTGTTATTACGAAACAAGGTTATAGAAGTTTAACGAATTATCCTAAAGAACTAATGATTGTCTAATCTTAATGCTTACGAATAAAAAACATGTTAATGGTGGAGGCATACTAGATGCCTCCACCATTAACATTGATTTTTCCATTACTTTTCTTTATCCCAAACCCAAGTGTATAGTTTGTTATCCCCAGTCATCCAACGGATATCTAGCCGCTCTAATTGTGGGAAACGTTCTTGCTTTAATCTTTCTACCATTTCTTCAACTTTTGCTTCTTTAGACAACTCTAATTGTTTAACAATGGTAAGCATCTCTTGTTTTGCTTCCTCGGTTTTTATCACTTTTTCCCCTTTTTCATACTCATAGTCACCAGGACTTGAATATTCCCATTGATACTCAATATTATTTTCATGGACTGTAATCTTTAAAAAGAAGCTCTCCATTAAGTTTAGAGCATGACTTTGTGACGGTATTAACAGCAAACTAAAAATCAACACTATCGGCACGAAGCATTTTTTTGTCATAGTTATCACCTCATTAATTACTATTAGTAAATAATGGATGTTTTATACTTTAACCGAACATTTAGAGGGAATAGTGAATGATACTAATTATTTATTTATAATTAACGGAAACGATGCAATACATCGACGCCTCCAGTGACCTCGATGACTGTGCCAGTAATCATATCGGAATCTTCATGGCAAAGGAACCTTACAACACGGCCAATATCTTCCCCTGTACCAGATCTTCCAACAGGGGTGTTCTTATCGTAAAATTGTCTTGCCATCGAAATTGAAGCCTCTTTCATCTCGCCGACAATATTACCGGGACAAACCATATTAGCAGTCACACCATTTTCCGCTTCTTCGATGGCAATCGTTTTTGTAAGAGATACTAGACCAACTTTCGCTGCCGCAAAAGCTGAACGATAAAGCCAACCTGGGCTCCCTTCTGCGCCTTGGAACCCAAAGGTGACGATTCGTCCAAATTTCTCCTCGCGCATCATTGGAATGATTTTCTTTGCTAAGTGAAAGACACTGCTTAAATTACCTTCTAACATTTCATACCATTCATTTTCGCTATAATCTAGTAACTTTTTCCGTTGAAAAACATAGGGACCTGCATTGTTTATTAAGATGTGAATGTTTCCGAACGACTTTACAGCACAATCAACAAGATCATTAAGATCAGCCTTCCTGGTCACATCTGCACGAATAAATTGAAACAACCCATGATACTTTTCCCATTCTAACGCCAATTGTTTAACGGCATCCTCGTCGCTACGGTAACTAATCGAAACCTTGTAACCATCTTCTAATAAGCCTTCGGTAACTTTTTTTCCTAACCCCTTCGTTCCCGCCGTTATTAAAACATGACGCATAGAAAATTTCTCCTTCCCAATAGAAGGCGCAACAACGCCTTAATCCACATCCTTTTACCCACTATTATAGTGTTATGTAAATTCAAAGTAAAAAAGAATGCTTATAAAATAATTCTATTCTATTTTATGAGTTTCATAATTCTTATTTTCGCTACTAAGTTCTAAATGTAATTGCGTAGAAACCATTCGCAACTACATTTATATTGGTATAGCTCGATTAAGGTAATTATGAAATTCACTCTATTGAAAAAGAAAAAATGAAAAAACCTTGGTAAGAAAATACCAAGGAAGGCAGTGGTCTAGTGAGTGTCTTGACGTTCATTTTCATCATTTTTATTCGTATCAGTTGTACCTTCGTAATAAGAATCCAACAATTGTTGTCTAACAATTGCATCGCCATCTTCATCGAAAATTGTATTATGAAAATTTTCTTTTTTCATCGTAACACCTCCATTCATATCATGCAGATATTTTTCATCATTCATTCACTATTTATGAAATCTTCTTTAAACTTTACAATATATTCATGATATACTTAATTTGTAAGGGCTTACTTATTATGATATGAGGAGTGGATCTCATGGAAAAAAACTACTCAAATATTTTAGTAGCAGTTGATGGTTCAAACGAATCAAAAAAGGCATTAGTAAAAGCAATTGATGTTGCCAAAAAAGATCATGCGAGAATTTTTATCACTCATATTGTTGATACAAGAACTTTTGCAACAGTAGAACAATACGACAGAGCTATCGTGACGCGCGCAGAGGAATACGCAAAGGACATGCTTTCTGAATACAAAGCTGAAGTAGAAAAAGCGGGGGTTGAAGCTATTTGTGTCTTAGATTTTGGCTCTCCGAAAGTAAAAGTATCAAAGGATATAGCCAAGAAATATGCTGTAGATTTGATTATTACAGGTGCTACTGGCCTAAACGCTGTAGAACGCCTTCTGATTGGAAGTGTCTCGGAGTATATTGCAAGAAGCGCCAAATGTGATGTACTTATCGTCCGCAATTAATAAGACGCTTCTATAGAAGTAAGAACTACCTTGATCAATCGCTTAACATAAAAATTGAGACTGCCCCAAACATAAGTATCATCACCTCGCCAACTATAAATAGATTTTGTACAAACATACACTTCTATCTATAGTATGACTCAAGGTACACTGACACTTAGGGACAGCCTCAATTTTTTCTTTATTCTTTTGTAATGATACTCTCTGCTTTCTTAATTGCTGCTTTTACTTGCATAAAGCCAGTTCCACCTGAACTATTACGTCTGTCAACAACCGTTTTTGGCTTAAGTACATCATAAATGTCATCCCCAAATAAGGTGCTTGCAGCTATAAATTCCTCCATTGTTACGTCTAACAAAAACTTACCATTTTCTATGCAATGAAGAACTAACTTTCCAACTACTTCATGAGCAGCACGGAATGGCATCCCTTTTGTTGCAAGGTAATCTGCAAGTTCAGTAGCATTTGAGAAATCTTCATTAGTGGCTTTTTCCATATTCCCACCTAAAACTTTCATTGTTTCAATCATTCCAGCAAAAATCTGCAAACTTCCTTTTACTGTATGAACTGTATCAAACATACCTTCTTTATCTTCTTGCATGTCTTTGTTATAAGCTAACGGTAATCCTTTTAGTACTGTTAGTAACGAGAAAAGGTTACCATATACACGACCCGTTTTCCCACGAATTAATTCAGCCATATCTGGATTTTTCTTTTGTGGCATAATGCTACTTCCTGTAGCAAAAGCATCATCAATTTCTACAAATTGAAATTCTTGGCTAGACCATAAAATAAGTTCTTCACAAAAACGCGATAAGTGCATCATCACCATCGCAGAATTGCTTAGAAATTCTACAATAAAGTCACGATCACTAACGGCATCCATACTGTTTTCATAAATACCGTCGAAGCCTAGTAATTCTGCTGTATAATCACGATCAATTGGGAATGTAGTCCCTGCCAATGCACCTGCACCTAGTGGGGAAATATTAATCCGCTTTAAACTATCAGAATAACGCTCATAGTCTCGTTCTAGCATCCAGAAATAGGTCATTAAATGATGAGCAAAAGAAACTGGTTGAGCCCTTTGTAAATGAGTATAACCCGGAAGAATGGTCTCTACATGTTGCTTCCCTTGTTCAAGAATTGCCTCTTGTAAGTGTTTAATTGATTCCATAATTTCTTTTACTTGAGTTCGGAGGTAAAGATGCATATCTGTTGCAACTTGGTCGTTACGACTTCTACCAGTGTGTAACTTTCCACCGACTTCACCAATTTCATCAATTAAAAATTTTTCAATATTTAAATGAATATCCTCATTTTGAACGTTATATTCTAATTGACCTTTTTCAGCTTTTTCTTGGATGATCGCAAGTCCTGCGATTATTTTTTCTACATCCGCTTCTGGAACAATGCCACATTTTCCTAGCATCTTGATGTGAGCGAGACTCCCTTGAATATCTTCTTTTACTAGTTGATGATCAAAGCCAATGGATGCCCCAAAGGCATCTACCCAACTTTCCGCTCTCTTTGTAAATCTTCCACCCCAAAGTTTAGCTGTCACAGTTGATTTACTCCTTTCTTCGATACCATGCTATGAACCTTTGTTGGCAATCCCCAAAGCTTTATAAATCCAACTGCTGCACTGTGGTCAAATTCATCATCAGAAGAGTATGTTGCAAGTTTTTCATCATATAAAGAAAACTCAGACTTACGCCCTTCCACTATGGCATGCCCTTTAAAAAGCTTCACACGAACAGTTCCTGTCACTGTTTTTTGGGTATCCTTTAAAAATGCTTGAAGAGCTGGCATTAACGGTGAAAACCATAAACCATCATAGATCATTTCTGTAATCTTCTTTTCAATGACTGGCTTAAAATGGGCTACTTCTTTTGTAAGTGTTAAATCTTCTAGTTCTTTGTGTGCCTTCAATAATGTAGTAGCTCCTGGACACTCGTAAACTTCACGCGATTTAATCCCTACCAATCTGTTTTCAACGTGATCAATTCGGCCAACACCGTGTTTTCCAGCAATACTATTAAGTTCTAAAATTAGGTTATCTAGTTCGTACAATTCTCCATTTAACGTCTTTGGTACACCTTCACAAAAGCCAATTTCTACATATTCTGGTACATCAGGTGTATTCTCTAAAGCAACTGTTAATTCATAAGCTCCTTCTGGTGGGGTTGCCCAAGGATCTTCCAGCACACCACATTCACAGCTCCTACCCCAGAGGTTTTGATCTACAGAATACGGATTATCTAAATTAACAGGTATTGGAATATTATGTTCTACCGCATATGCGATTTCTTCATCACGGCTCCAGCCCCACTCTCGAACTGGCGCCAATACTTCTAGGTTCGGATTTAGAGCTTGTATCGAAACTTCAAACCGGACTTGATCATTCCCTTTTCCAGTGCAACCATGCGCAACCGCATCTGCCCCAACTTGATTAGCGATTTCTACTAACTTTTTTGAAATTAAAGGGCGAGATAGCGCTGATACTAATGGGTATTTGCCTTCATACATTGCGTGAGCCTGTAAGGCAGTTAATACAAACTCTTCTGCATATTCCTTAGTAGCATCGACAGTGTAAGATTCAATTGCTCCAACCGTTAAAGCTTTTTGTTTAATGAAATCGAGATCCTTGCCTTCACCGACATCTAAACAAACTGCAATTACATCATAACCTTGATCTCCTAACCATTTGATCGCTACAGATGTGTCTAATCCACCAGAATATGCTAATACAACTTTCTTTTTTTCCATTACTCATTCCTCCATTTGTGAATAATAATTCCTTGTTTATTATATTTATACACAAGTTTTCAAAAGAAAATGGCTTTTTAAAAGCCAATCAAGTCCTAATGTGTATTTTTCAAGTAATTGTTATTCAATACTTTAACAACAATGAAGGGATTTTTCAATACATATTTATAAAAAAAAATAAATAATTATTAGTTTATTTTGGAACATTACTAAAATTGGGCTCAAAAAAAGCATATAGATGATGCAGAACTGTCGTTGGATATTCTTCCATCGGTAGATGACCGCAATGTTCAATAACTGCTAGGGTTGAGTTTTTTAAATGTGTATGTAAAAATTCCCCTTCGGTTAATCTAACAACTTGGTCTTCTCTTCCCCAAAGTAAGTAAGTTTGGTGACTAATATTGTTCAACTCCCTAATACTCATATCGTCTTCCCGTTCTCTACCTAGCTTCAAAACTGCTTTCACGACTTCACGCCTCTTACACATATTTATATATGGTTTTAATACATCCTCTTCTAGACCAACACCTCCAGCTAACACCTTCGATATAGCGATATTGACTAGGTCGTCTTGAAAATAAAAGCGATAAGCAGCTTCATCTAAATATGGAAAGGAACAGAATAGCCGCGCTAACCAAGGTGGGCGTTTTCTTTCGGCAGATGCTGCAATCAAAAATAGCTTCTGGTATAAATCTGGTTTACTATGCACTGCTTGTAAAGCAATTTGCGCACCAAGTGAATGACCAACTAAATGAGCTTTAAAAATGCCAAGTTTTTCGAGAAAAGCATTCAATGTTAACCCGTAGTTTGTTAGGGTATACTTGAAACAATTGCTTGCGACAGTTTTCCCGAAGCCTGGCAAATCAAAAACGATGATCCTAAACCTCTGCGACAAATCGTTAATTAAGGGCCGCCAACAAATAGATGAACTAATAAACCCATGAATAAAAACGAGTACTTCCTCACCAGCCAGACTGTCTTCGTAATAAATTTTTGTTCCTTCAATATTTAAAAAACTCATAAAAAAACCCCTTCTTTGCTATTCTTATTATAGAATAAACAAATGAATGGGCTTTAATGTAAAATCATTTTCAAAAGCTTACGAATTTTTAATGATGACTTTTCCCTGAAATTTCTCCTTGAGATCTGAACCAAAGCCAAAGGTCGTTAATCGTTGAAGCTAGTTCTGAAATTTCCGTATTAATGTCGCAAGATTTGTTAAAATCATCTTCATTAAATAATTCTGCTTGTTTTATGTTAATTTGTTCCTCTAGCTTTTTAACACGGTCAGGAATATCTCCTCTGATCTCTTCCCATTGAGATAATATTTCTTCTTGTGTAGCTTTATCAAACAGTTGCCAATCCCGATCTAAATCTGGAATAGAAATTCCTAAACGCTGGTCATACTCAAATCGATACAACGATTACACCCCCAATATATACCTTCATTTTACAACAACTCTTCTTTGTATAGAAGAAATATGCAAGGTGTTTTCGGAAAAGTTAATTCTTCTCTAACAAAAATCGTTTCTGATAAAAGTGATGGGCAATTTCCGACACTTGTTTTGCTAAAAAGTAATTGGCTGTCGCGCCCACAGTAATCCCTATTAGTGGTAGCCCTTGAATTAATTTTTTGCGGCAAAGATATAAAATTAATCCTTTACCAATTTGTTTTAGAGGCTGCATAAGCCATACAGTTGATTTTTCAATGTTTGGTTCTTCAAAAAGTAACCATTCATCTTCATATTCGTGAAGCTCTAACAATAGTTGCTTCCAGCCTTCCTTTTGCAATGTTTTTGGTAATGTCGCTACGTGGAACACTTTTAAAGCTAACATTAGTTCATAAGGTTTATTTAAATCAAACCCATAGGTCATGGCTGTTAATTGAATAGAACGTAAATTAATTGTCAACATCAGCGGTAAATCTAATGCTACAGTAAATAAGCCACCTATACCTGCAAATCCACCTTGAGTTAAAGAAATTAGTCTCTGTTTTGCAAGATGTTGATTTGCAATATAGCGGAGTTGATCAATCTTCAACAGCTTCATATCTGGAATTTCATTTATGTTTTCATTGAATAGACGACCAAAATCTAACACTTTCGCCGTTGTTTCTTGATCAAACCTACTATTTTGAGCAATGGCATGGGAATGGAAAATAATACTATCGACGGTTTTCAATAATTTCTTTTGTAGATCAGGACGCCACTTTTCAATTACTTCATTGAAGCTAGTTTCTAGAGAATAATAACCGCTTTTATTTCCTTCAATAAAATATGTCTCTTCCCAATTCTCAATCGTTTCATAAACTACTTTATCACGACTAGTCCACTCCATTATCGTCACTCCTTATTCAAATTGCGTATTTTTCTCCGTAACATCGGAGAATACACCCACTCTTCTGAGTTTCCTTTAAACGAAAGCTTCATCGCATTCAGTTTAGCATCTAGTTGATCTAAGTAATGAAAAAAGATCGCTTCAGGCAATTTTCCGGAAATCGCACTGCCATATCCTAAATCAACATCACCATGATGACTCAAAATACAGTGCTTTAAAGCAAGAAGTTCTTCATCACGACTAGATATTCCTGCTTCTTTCGCGGCATCGTTTATGAGTTCTATTCCTAGGACAATATGTCCTATTAGCTCGCCCTCGGTTGTATACTCGGGTGCAATTGGATCTGAAAGCTCTATTGTTTTACCAATGTCGTGCAATAAACACGTGGCAATAATTAAATCCTTATTTAACTGCGGATAAATAGGAAATAGTTGCAACGCACTCTGCATAAGTGTGACAACATGTTCTAATAAACCTGCATAATAAGAGTGATGCATTTTCATACCTGCAGGAATTGTCGTAAGTGCCTCTCGCGTTTCTTTTACCATTAATACCGTTTTTACAAGTTTTTGTAACGTTGGCGATTGTATTTCCTCAATGATCATCCTGAGTTCCTGCCAAAGCTCTTCCCTGGAAACATCCGCTTTTTGAATTAAGGTTTGAATTTCGATGTCATCCTCCGGAAGTGATAAACGTATTCGCTGAATTTGAAGTTGTTTTTGCTGACGATATAAGCTAACAATACCATCCACTTTAACAATTTTTTTTATTGAAAACGTTGCTTTTTGTTCTTCAGATATATCCCATAGCTTGGCAGAAATAATTCCAGATGCATCGGCCAAAACGATATCAAAATACTCACTACCATTTGTTGCGACTTTTCTGTGTAGTTCTTTTATTAGTAAAAATCCAAAGAACCGATCACCTTCACATGTCTCTTTAATCAATTTCATTTTTAAATCACTCCACGTCTTCTTTCCTAGTTTATATTTTACTAAACTTATGTGCGGAACTGAAATAATAATTCATTAAAAGAAAAAAAGAAAAAACACCTACATGGTAGGTGTTAACTGCAAGCAAATATTACTTTTATTCTTATTGTGCTAAACGAACTGTATCTCTAGCAATCATTACTTCTTCGTTTGTAGGAATAATGATGACTTTGACTGGTGAATGAGGGTAATTTAAAAATGCCTCTTTTCCACGAACTTGATTTAAAGAAGGATCCCAATAAATCCCCATAAACTCAAGACCTTTCAAAACGCGCGCACGAATGACATCACTATTTTCACCGATTCCAGCAGTAAAGATAACAGCATCAACACCATGCATACGAGCAGCGTATGAACCGATGTATTTATGGATTCGTGATGTAAATACTTCTAATGCTAGTTCAGCTCTTTCATGACCTTCTTGAGCTTGTAACTCGATATCACGAAGATCGCTTGAGAAGCCTGATAAAGCAAGCATTCCACTCTTTTTGTTCAAAACATCAAGAACCTCTGTTGCAGATTGGTCTGTTTTTTCCATAATAAAAGGAATTAAAGCTGGGTCAATGTTTCCTGAACGGGTACCCATTGTTACCCCTGCAAGTGGTGTGAAGCCCATTGAAGTATCAATTGATTTCCCACCTTCAATTGCTGCAATTGACGCCCCGTTACCTAAGTGACAAGAGATTAATCGCAATTGCTCAACTGGTCTACCTAATAACTCAGCAGCACGCTCAGTTACATATTTATGAGAAGTACCATGGAAACCATATTTACGAATCCCAAACTTTTCATAGTACTCGTAAGGAAGGCTATATAAAAATGATTGTTCTGGCATTGTTTGGTGGAAAGCAGTATCAAATACCGCGACAGCCGGAACGTTTGGCAATACTGCCAAAAACGACTTAATCCCAACGATATTAGCCGGATTATGAAGCGGAGCAAGTTCCGAAACATCCTCAATCCCTTTTAGTACTTCATCCGTAATAAGGACCGAATCGTTAAACTTTTCTCCTCCGTGTACTACCCTGTGCCCAATCCCCTCGATTTCATCTAGAGATTGAATAATTCCTAATCCAGTTAGTTTTTCTAACAATATTTTAACAGCCTCTGAGTGATCAAAAATATTACGTGTTTCTTTTTGTTTTTCACCATTTACTTCTATTTGAAAAATAGAATCTTCTAAGCCAATTCTTTCTACTATCCCTTTTGTTACAACCGTTTCATTTGGCATTTCTAGAAGCTGAAACTTAAGTGACGAGCTACCAGCGTTTATCGCCATGATTTTTGCCATTTTTTACATCCCCTTATTTTTTAAATGAATAATAATATCGAATATTGTCGGATTATCATTTCCCCATATTTTATTTAAACACTGTTAACCACAGAATTCAATACTTTCGGAGCAAATTTCTTTAAAAATGAACATTTTTTTTGTAGTACAGTTTTTTTGTCTTATGACTATATTATTGATATACATATAAAAAGTTATTGTTGCAGAATGAACTGTAATACAACATGCAAAGTAACTGTATTACTACTATTTTTACAGTGCAAAACAAAAATTGATAAAAGGATCATTCCGAGGTTATCAACCACCTTGCTTGTATTAGCTTACCATCAAGGGAAGTTTTTATTATTCTAAATTATGGTGATCAAAAAAAATTTAGCTAAAACGTCAGCCTAAAAATAGATAATGATGTTTCATCCGCAATAGCATCGTTGCAAGCTAATAAATAAAGAGCTTTCACCTTACACTGGCTACTTGCTCTTTTAGACTATTTTAAGTAAGTTTCAAACCACTTGTTCATGCTTGTTACCATTTGGCTCAATGCCTGTTTATTTGAGAAAGAAGGTAATTCAGCTAACAACGCTTGACTCGGCCCCTTAATTCCAATTGCTTTTTTCCTGATAATAAAGATGCTTTTCGCATGCTTGTCTTCTTTAAACATTGACTTCGGTAACTGAAGTAATGAGTAAATATGAGCATGCTCCTTAATAAAGCTATGAAGCGATTTCGCTTGATCACTTTCAAACAAAAAGTTTGGGACAAGGAACAATAAAAAGCCGCCATCCTTTGTATAATTTAGCGATTGTTCAATCATTAAATGGTGGGTATATGACATGCCTTTATCCGATTTCAACTGATACCTACTAGCTACTTCTTCATTAGGGTAATGACCGACTGGTAAATCAGCGACGACAATATCAACTGGATCAATCAATATATCCATTAAGCTATCTTGATGGAATAATTCAATATTATGCTGCTGTAAATTGGCACTAACGTAAGCAAGCTGTAATAATGTTTCATCAGGTTCAACACCATAGCAATCAACGTGTTTGTTCGTTTGATTTAAAATAGCTGTTACTAAATTTCCTGATCCTATTGCTGGATCAAAAATCCGGTACGCTTCATATTTTTCTGTCAGTTTATTGACTAAGTACCCCATAAATATAGCGACCGCATCAGGAGTCATTGCATGATTTGGTTGTGTAGCTTCCTTCATTGCTTTTAAAATTGCCAACTGAATGGCTTTTCTGATCTGTTCTTTCGTTAATTCTTCTAAATTAACATCACTCATAGTTTTTTTTACTTTTTTAAGTGCTAACTCACTTAATGGGTGGGTCACTTCCCCTTGAAAAAACATTTCCCCCGCATAGATAAGGGCCTCCATATATGTAAGTTCACAATCATTTTGGATAATTTCTGTACTTTCATCTAATTTCATAAAAAAAGTTTCTAGGTCTAATTTTTTATCCAATATCTTCACTCCCATCTCAATTCTTAATTCTACCTCTTTTATTCCAACATGAGAAGGAACATATACTTTTTTATATTTTTTTATTGAAATAGACTTTGTTAACTTCTAGTTATCATTATTTACACACAATAAAAAGCAGACGCTAAAACGCGTCTGCCAAAACTATCATGTTTTTATACTAAAGCTTTTGCAGCAAGGATTGGTGCTTCATAGTCAGGGTGATCCGTTGCTTCTGATACATATTGGGCATAGACAACTTCTCCAACAGCATTTAAAACAAATACAGACCTTGTAAGTAATCTTAATTCTTCGATCGCTACGCCAAATGCCTTTCCAAATGATAGTTCGCGGTGGTCAGATAATGTTTGTACTTTGTCAATTCCAGCTGCTCCACACCAACGTTTTTGAGCAAATGGTAAATCGACACTAATTGTTAAAATCTGAACTCCTTCTAATTGTGCAGCCTCTTCATTGAAACGGCGAGTTTGAGCGTCACAAACACCTGTGTCAATGGATGGAACGACACTAATAACTGTAACCTTACCCTTTAAATTATCTAAAGTTACTGGTGTTAGGTCATTGGCTAGTACTGTGAAATCAGGAGCTACCTCTCCTACCTTTACTTCATTTCCTAATAACGTAATCGGGTTACCTTTAAATGTTACATTTGCCATACGAATTTTCCTCCTCGTTAAATTAACATCACTACAGTGTTAAATATAGTTCTAATATGATTTATATTCAAGAAATATGCTTTTCAGGTGGAAATTAGAATTTTTACCAATAATAAAGTAATTGCTAGACCTAAGATTATTTATTATGTAGTTTAATCATTTAACAAAAACAAAGTGTCAGTTGCCGCTGTTCCTCGATTTAGAGTGTAAAGTACAGCTCTATAGCGATCACATTTGGTAACTGACACTTTTACGTGACTTCCGTTGTCAATTTTTTTACAAATCTAGTTTATCTGCAGAAATATTGACTTCAGTTGTTGGTGGTTGATTTTGCGCTTGATTTTTATTCATCATTTGTTGAATTTTTTCTACTACTTGCGGCGCAAAATCCATTAACTTTTCATAAAGATGAGTATTTTCATCTAAATGAACCATCTTAACGCCAGACGAACTAACAATGAGAAATGCTATCGGAGTAATTGATACACCACCACCACTACCACCACCGAAAGGCAGCTCCTTTTCAGCGGTCTTATCAATGACGAACTGGCTCCCACCAGCTGCAAAGCCAAATCCTACTTTAGAAATTGGGATAATTACACTACCATCTGGAGTCTCTACTGGATCCCCCACGATTGTATTAACATCAACCATTTCTTTGATGTTTTCCATCGCTGTTTTCATTAAACCTTGAATTGGATGTTCTGACATTATCTTATCCTCCTAACATTAAATACCGGTATTCTTATACAAACCATCAGTAAACTTTGGACGCTTCTTCCAATGTCTAATGATTTGTAAACCTGCGATTATAGCATGCCCTAGCCTAAAAGAAAAAATACATGCCAATTCAGTGTGTGATGTCAATCTTTGGAAGTTCGGGTGTACCTCTATCTCAGGAGCGACTTTAAGTCTCATATAATTAGTTATTATTCCAAGTGTACTTCCTTTAATTCCCCAAACTGCACCTACTAAAGTTCCTGTTAACGCTGCATCACCAATTCCAACGATGCTTCTCCATGAAAATTTTGTTATCGATATTTTGTTTAATAATTTCCTTACTATTTTGTGGAAACCCACGACATGTGTTAAGAAATCTTTCAGTTTACGAAGATCATTAAGAATTCTTTCCGGTGTAAATTTTTCTGTCTTTTCTGTATCGCCAATTGCTGAATGCTGTTCTTCTTTCACGATTATTGCTGCAGAGTCTTCGTCAATTTTTAATACTGGAACATTAATTCTATAGGAGGCTAGGCCAAATAAGGTGGAAATTTTTATTTTTAATTCATCATTATCTTGTTCATGAAAATAAGTTAAATTGACTGTAATTTTAGCAAAAGGAAGCAATACGAGAAAAGAGACTATCGAAATTACAACCCACCAAATCCAATGCATGGCAAATTCCTCCTTCTCTCAACCATTATCACCTTCTCTTAATAAAATTAAACAAAAAAATGTAGAATTAATCATATACAAGTTAAATTGCTGTCAAAGGCTCACCGCCTTTTATAGACAAATTTCACTTTTATATAAAAAATTCTACATTTCTTCAAAATTATTCAACTAAACCTTTTGATTAAATCTCATCATGAACAACATACGTGTCACCAATCATATCGTGTAAACCCTGTTTTTTGCGTTGAAAAGCAACGATTACATAAAGTGTATAGGAAAGAGTAAAGGCCTGCAAAATATATCTTCCTACAACTTCGCGAAAAATGAGCGCTGACCAAGTAAGTTGTTGAGAGTTTTTACTTACCACCTTTATACCAAACACTCTTTTCCCAATTGTCTGCCCCCACTTTTTTGTTAGTAAGACAAAATATAGCAAAGTTACAATCGCTATAAGAATAATTTCAATTGAGAAAAAGGCTAACTGCACTCCCCGCAAACCGCTAATATTCAGTATCGGCGTAACGATAATACTGGTTAAACTACTTACAACTAGTAGATCCAATAAATATGCCCAAAATCTCATCCAAAAACCTGCAAAACGATAAGTGGGGCGAATAATTTCTTCTTGAATATTTAGCTCATCCATTTACATTCACCATCCTATTCCCTATTGTACAAGTACATTAAGCTTGGTGAATTTGAATAGTTAATTAACTGCTTCAAGCCGAGAGGGTCTTGCTGCTTTAGCAGTAAATTCTGAGTTGTCATTGTTAAAAATCCAGGAAAGCTAAACGGTTCTTCATATTTAATGACATCAATATCGCCTCTCCCAATGTCTGTTCTTAAAACATCGATAACATGATCTAAATTTCCTAGACCATCAATTAAACCTAACTCAAATGCTTGTTTTCCTGAATAAATTCTTCCGTCAGCAATTTTTTTTACTTGACTTCGATCCATTTTTCGACCGTTTGCAATAACATCAACAAAAGCCTCGTAGGAGTCATCAATCATTGATTGTAAAATATTTCTTTCTGCATCTGTCATTTCTCGAAATTCAGACATAATATCTTTATAGGGTCCACTTTTTATCGTCTCTGATCGAACTCCAAAATTTTCAGCTAATTCACTTATATTGATTGTTTGCATAATAACACCTAATGATCCTGTGATCGTGGCCTCATTTGCAAAAATTTTATCGGCTGGTGCCGCAATATAATAACCCCCAGATGCCGCCAAACTACCCATAGATATATAAATTGGTTTTTGATAGTCTTCTTGTATTTCAACAATTAAATCATGTATTTCTGCGCTTTCAACAACACCTCCACCTGGTGAATTAACACGAATAATAATACCATCAACTAGTGGGTCTTCACTCGCTTGTCTTAACATTTTTAAAAATTGACGATGATTATACGTAACAGATTCAAAAAGTGACGGTGTATCATAAGCTTCTTGGATAACACCATTCACATCCAATACAACTATCTTTCCTTTTCCATTTCCTTGTTCAATTGTTTTTTCAAGCCAGATCTCGTCATCACCTTCCGAAAACCACCCTGTCCATTGGCCAGTAATCCCAGAAGTAAATGAACTTACTGCAAGAGAAAGAAAGAAAAGGGCAAAAGCTAAACCTAAAGCCATCCAACGTTTACTACTCATTTTAACAACTCCTTATTGTAATTAAATAAATTAAGCAGGATTTTCCTCAAATAATAAAGAAATAATACTAGTAAGATCTACAGCTGTACAACTTAAGAAGAAGGAGAGAACAAAAATGCCAACACGCAGAAATGTTTTTTTATTTTACAAACCAACAAAAGAAATAGAAGAAAAAATAGCTCCATTAAAGGAGATTGCCAAAGAATATAACTTTCACCTTGTTACAGATTACAGGCAAGCAAATATCATCGTCAGTATCGGTGGGGACGGAGCGTTTTTACAAGCGTTAAGAAAAACTGATTTTCAAGCAGATTGTCTTTACCTAGGTATAAACACAGGTGACCATTTAGGATTTTATACCGATTTCTCATTAAACGACATAAAATCAATCTTAGACGCCATGGAAAATGAAGAAGTTGAGGTACGTAAAAACCCAACAATAGAAGTTAGTGTTAATGGTGAAAAGCCATTTTATTGTTTTAATGAATGCTCAATTCGCTCAAATGTTATTCGCACCTTTGTTATCGATGTATTTATTGATGATGTTTATTTCGAAACATTTCGTGGCGATGGTTTAATTGCTTCTACTCCTACTGGAAGTACAGCCTATAATAAGTCATTAGGTGGGGCAATTGTTGACCCAAGAATTAAGGCAATCCAATTAACAGAAATTGCTTCATTAAACAATAATGAGTTTAGAACGTTAGGCGCACCGTTAATTTTAAGTGGTGATAGTACTTTAACCTTAAAAGTAGTCCAAGATGGTAATGATTACCCAATCGTCGGTGCAGACAACGAAGCACTTAGTATTAGACATTGCCACGACATTAATATTAAACTTGCTGAGAAGCAGATTAAAATGCTAAAGCTTAAAAATAATTCTTTCTTCCAAAGAGTCCAAAAAACATTTTTATAAGAACGCGCATGCTCTCGGTTATTAATAACCTCTAGAAAATATTGTACTTTACGAGTAATCGCATGATCGCCGACAATAAATGTTCTATGAAAAATGGTGTGCACTTTCATATTTTTTCGAAGACATTTGACTTTGAGCAACTAGTTACTTCTCCTTTACTAATAGTTACAAAAAATAGAAATTATTGCAACAAATTTTTTACAATTTATAAAATGTCAAAAAGCAGATAGCTCAGCTATCTGCTTTATTTGATTAGTTATTTGGTTACTTTTTTAGTGCCTGTTCCTGTTTTCTTAATTCTACACGACGTATTTTTCCTGATATCGTTTTAGGAAGATCATTAAGGAATTCTATCTTCCGTGGGTATTTATATGGTGCTGTTAAAGTTTTCACATGGTCTTGAAGCTCCTTAACTAACAATTCGCTAGCTAGTTCAGGGTTTCTTAGAACAACAAATGCTTTTACTATATTTCCACGTACTTCGTCAGGACTAGCTACTACGGCACATTCTTTAACAGCTGGATGCTTAGTCAAGGCATCTTCAACTTCAAACGGTCCGATTGTATAGCCTGAGCTAATAATAATATCATCATTACGTCCTTCAAACCAAAAGTAACCATCCTCATCCATTTTCGCTTGATCCCCTGTGACATAATAATCACCACGATATGCCATTGCGGTTCTTTCTGGATCTTTATAATATTTCTTAAATAGTGCAGGCGCATCTTTATGAACTGCAATATCACCTACTTCACCTACTGCAACTTGCACTCCATCTTCATTGATGATTACTACTTGATTTCCAGGTGTTGGTTTCCCCATCGAGCCAGCTTTAATTTCCATTCCCAATAACGTACCAACTAAAAGCGTATTTTCTGTTTGACCATAACCATCTCGCACATCGACATTGAACTCACGCTTAAATGTATCGATAACTTCTCTGTTTAATGGCTCACCTGCTGAAACTGAGCTTCTTAAGTTACTAAGTTTATATTCACTAATATTATCAACTTTAGCCATTAGCCGGTACTCTGTAGGAGTGCAACACATGACGTTAACATCGTTATCTTGGAGAATTTGTAAATATTTATTTGGATCAAATTTACCTTGATAAACAAGTGCGGTTGCACCTAAGCCAAGAGTTGAAAGAAATGGACTCCAAATCCACTTTTGCCAACCTGGTCCTGCAGTTGCCCAAACGACATCTCCTTCTTTAACATCTAGCCACATTTTAGAGGCAACTTCAATATGTGCAAATCCCCAACCATGTGTATGTACAACCCCTTTAGGATTGCCCGTTGTTCCAGATGTATATGATAAGAACGCCATGTCGTCTCGACTAGTCTTTGCGCATTCAAATTCCTTCTCCTCTGAACTTGCTAACTGATCTAACCTTAACCAACCTTCTGTATCATTTCCAATCACAAATTTATAAGCTAAACTTGGAATTGCCTCATCAATTTTATCAATCTCACCCACATAAAGATGATGGGAAATCACGGCTTTTGCTTCACCATGATTAATCCGGTACGTTAAATCTTTTGCTCTAAGCATTTCGGAACATGGGATTACTACTAAACCAGCTTTTAAACAAGCAAAATAGGTAATATAAGCCTCAATACTTCTCTGTAGCAGAACGAGCACTCGCTCACCTTTCTCCATACCTTGATTAATTAAAGCGTTTGCAAATTGATTCGCCTTATCCGTTAAGTCTTCGTAAGTGATTTCAATTACCTCTCCTTGTTCAGTTAAACATTTTACAGCTAGTCGTTCGCTTTTAAATTTCTCGAATTCTTGTGATATATTGTATGTCTCTGGAGCAATCAATTTTTTCTGATCCATAATTTCTCCCCCTTTAAGATTAACATTTATTTTTATTATACAGAATATAGTGATTTTTTTGAATATTTATTTTCGAATTTTTATATAATTTTACAGATTAAGATAAATATGGTCCTATTTACCTATTTATATATGAATCAAAAGAGAGGTGGCATAAGCCACCTCTCACAGCCATTTTATTTAATTATTGTTGGTATCCGCCTAGTTGTTGTTCAGCCATTTGGACTAAACGCTTTGTAATCTCACCACCAACAGAACCGTTAGCGCGAGCTGTAGCATCTGGACCTAATTGTACTCCAAATTCAGAAGCGATTTCATACTTCATTTGATCAAGAGCTTGTTGAACTCCTGGTACTAAAAGTTGGTTTGAACTATTGTTGTTAGTTGCCATCTGTGTCTCACCTCCCTTGTAAACATATCATGTGTACATGGAGGCTAATCAATACTTTTTTTTTGTTGGTAATTGTTTCATCTAAAGTTTTCTATAATAAACCTTGAAAATCATCATTCTTTTCTTTATCTGTTGTAATGTTAATGCTTTCTAGGTTCGCTACAGCTTCTTCAATAAGATCTTCAATGTCTAGGTTTACTTCGTATTTGTTTGCCTTTTCTCGTAACGGCTTAGTACTAGTTTCTGGTGGGAGAAATATCGTACAACAATCTTCGTAAGGAAGAATTGATAAATCAAAGGTACCAATTCGTTGAGCGATATCAATGACTTCTAACTTGTCCATCGTTACCAATGGACGGAGAACAGGCATATTCGTTACTTCATTTATCGTATGCATACTATGCAAGGTTTGGCTGGCAACCTGCCCAAGACTTTCTCCTGTCGTAATCGCAAATGCCTTGTGATCATTTGCTATTCTTTCACTTATACGAAGCATCATTCTTCGCATAATTGTCATTGTATAGTTCGCTGGCACTACTTTATGGATTTCCATTTGTATTTTAGTAAATGGTACGACGTGGAGTCGAATTTTGCCTCCATATTCTGTTAATACCTTTGTTAAATCAATAACCTTTTGTTTTGCACGTTCATTCGTATATGGTGGACTATGAAAGTGAATCGCTTCGATCTTAACGCCGCGCTTCATCGCTAAATACCCCGCCACTGGGCTATCAATCCCCCCAGAAAGCATAAGTACAACCTTACCACCAGTCCCAACAGGAAGTCCACCAGAACCTTTGTATACTCCACATGAAATATATGTTGCTACCTCTCGAACTTCAACCTTTACCTCGATATCTGGATTATGAACATCTACAGTAAGCCCTTCGGTATTTTCTAATAGATACCCACCGACTTCATAATTCAATTTTTGAGAGTCAATTGGGAACCCCTTATTTGCTCGTTTAGCCGAAACTTTGAAGGTTTTTTTTCCGTCTAACACTTCATTAATGGCCCGTAGAGCGCCATCTTGGATTTTTTCAAGTGAATTTTCAACTTTAACTGCCACACTAAATGAATGAATCCCAAAAATTTTAGAAAGCTTTTCAGCAATTAGTTCATGGTCTTCCCCATTTAATTTAACAAATAGTCTTCCAAAAGTTCGTTCAATTTTTGCATTGGGAAATGGCTTTAACGCCATCTTAATATTTTCTTGAAGTCTTCTCTCAAATTGGGAACGATTTTTTCCTTTTAGAGCTAGTTCTGCATAACGAATAACAATATGATCATAGTTCATGTTCATTACCTCATAACCTCTTTTAGTTGTGAGTAAATGATTTGTAACGTGGCTACAAACTCATCTACTTCTTCTATAGTATTTTCAAACGAAAAGCTTGATCTAATCGCACTTTCTGCACGTTCAACACCTAAACCAGTTACCATTAATATTCTACTTGGCTCAGCTAATTTCGAAGAACAGGCAGATTTTGTTGAGACATAGATTTGGTGCTCCCCTAAGGCTTGGATGACAACCTCAGGTTTAATCCCAGGTAAAGAAAAATTAACAATGTGCGGAGCTCCATTTTTGGGACTATTGATAACAACTCCATCCATTTCTGCTAGTGCGTTAATTAAACGTTCTCTCAGGTCGTTTAAATGACTTTTATTTTCAACATATTTTTCCATAGATAATCTAAGTGCTTTTGCCATCGCAACGCATCCAGGTATATTTTCCGTTCCTGCCCGTAAGTTATTCTCTTGGACACCACCTGTAAACAACGAAAATAATTTTACGCCTTGGCGTACGTAAAGGGCGCCTGTTCCTTTTGGCCCATGAAATTTATGGCCAGAAATAGTGCATAAATCAATATGACAATCTTTAAATGAAAGTGGTACTTTCGTCATACCTTGAACATGGTCTACATGAAAATAAACTTTTGGATAAGCGCTTAACAATTTTCCAACATCTTTAATCGGTTGAATTGAGCCTAATTCATTGTTCACGTGGATCATAGAGACTAGTATGGTGTCGTCACGAAGAGCATTTTTTAATTCGTCAAATGAAATTTCACCATCTTCATTAACATTAAGATAAGTCACTTCATAACCAAACTGTTCTAACTGGCCAAACGCCTCAAAATTTGAAGCATGTTCGACGTTAGTCGTAATTAAATGCTTACCGCGATTTCTATGCTCAAGTGCTGTTCCTTTAATAGCTAAATTGTTTCCTTCTGTTCCACCAGAAGTAAAAATAATTTCTTTTTTGTTAACTTTAAGGAGTTTTGCGATTTGATCTCTCCCTTGATCTAATAACATTTCGGCTTCTTTCCCTAATGTATGAAGAGAAGAAGGATTCCCAAAATAAACTTCCGACACCTTGCTATAAGTCTCAAGTACCTCTTTATAAGGTTTTGTTGTTGCACTGTTGTCAAAGTAAATCATTTAGTAAACTCCTTTACACTTCATTTGCATTTAAATATAATATCATAACTAAATCTTTAATAAAATACTGCAAGCTTTTTCAACCGTCAAAATAAAAAGGACTGTCCCATTAGTATCCGCTCACCTCGAAGTGACTATAAATAGAAGTCAATCATTTATACGTTCTATTTATAAAGCGACTGATACTTTATTGGGAACAGCCCTATTTTTGTACTAGTGATAACAACTCATCTATGGAAATTTCTCCATTTGGTGCTATTTGCATCGCTACCTCTTTGCTAATGCCACTCTGCTTAAAGTCGACTATTAACTTCTCGCTCTTACTAGCAGATGTTATAGTTTCAATTGTTGCGTCTTCTAGTACTACGCTTTTCGTTTCCATCTCTAAATTTCCAACATAATTTTTTTCGGAGAATACTGACCAAAATACAAAGCTCCAAACTGTTACACACAGAAGTGTAGCTGTTGAAAGCAAAATCCACTTACTCACCACTATCACCCCCTCATGTTTTCTTATCGATACTTCTTTGTGAAAAAAGGCCTAGCATGGAGCTAAACCTTTTCCAACGTATAAGAATTTATTTTTTCTAGCACATAAGGATCTCTTTCTTCAATAGCTTTAAGAGCGTATTCTAAAGCTTCTTCATATTGAAATAAACGAAAAGCTTCTTCTGCCCTTAGAAGTTCGATATGAATATAAGTATCATTACTTCTAAATCGGTTTCCATATTGGATGACTCTTTCTGCAGTCAAGGCCTGTTCAATCGTCTTGGATATTAGATCATAAACATCATTTACAGTTTCTAGAGCTTCTTCCATTGATCCGTTTACATCATTCATAACTAACGGTATTTTTTCTAACTTTTCAGTAGCTGAAAGAAGGCTTTTCTGCGCTTCATCTAGATGAATTAAAATGGATTGAGGAAGGCCAGGTATATTACTTTTCTTAATAATGCGCTGCCCTTGGCGGATTTTCCCTTTTAATTCTTTCAATGTTTCCTGAGCTTTAATTTCATCACTTCGTAATGAATTTAGAGTTTCAAGACAGTCTTCAAGGATGTTTTGGCACTCAAGTAATTCCGTTTGGTATTGTTCTATTGTTTCCTTAATTGTTAAATAGGGTTGTTTATTATTTGCTTCTGTATCTTCAATTACACTCAACTTATTCATTAAATCCTTTATTTGCTTTTCAAGCTTCAAATGAGTTTTTAACTCTTCTTCAGGAATACGATAGCTGAGCTTTATTGTTTCAACATCGGCTTTCATCTCTAAGAAATTTTCTCGTAAGCTCTCAGTCAGTTCTCTCATTCCATTAAGTTCATAACTGACAAATTGTTTTGCTAGAACTTCCTGCTCAAGGATATCGTAAATTTGATCTACTTCTTTATAGATATCTCGAATGACCAATTCAGCAGCTTCAATATCGCCTTCTTCTAATAAAGATAATAGATTAAGTAAATTACTTCTCATTTCCTCAATATCAGCTTTAAAAGAAAAATGATCAAGGAAATATCCATCTTTTTCCATCTCTTTAATACCTTTAGAAATTTCATCTAGCTGAGAGGGTACTTCAGTTTCAAGTTGAACAAGAATTTTCGGAACTTCGTCCATTTTCCACTTCTCAGTCGATAATTTTTCTTTCATCATCATTATAATTTCACGTGCTTCGAAATAATTTCCTGCTTTCGTGGCAACTTCAAAGGAAACAATATCTGTGTCGATTTCTGCGAGTCTTTGTTCAAAAGCATAAGCAGTTGTCCCTAGAATATTTCTAGATTGAGTAAAATGTTTTTTAGTATCCTTATATAACTTACGAATTTCATCAATTTGCTGACGGTTGTCTTCTTCACTATTAATTAATAAGTTAACATCATTAAGCATTTCTTGGAGACCTCTTTCAATCTCATTCAATTCCCCCGCAAGATTAGTTAACATATTTTTTGCTTTTACAAATCGATATTTATTGGCCGCTTCTTCGACATCAAAAAGTCTCTCTTCTAGATCTGGAAGTTTTAAGGTTATAATTTCGTCCCACTCATTGCGCCAAATCTCAAATTTCTTTTCTGTTTCACCAGACATGTTAAGACCTTTTATCTTAGCAATTTCATCTGTTACGGGCTTATTCATAATTTGAATTTTCCACGCTTCAAGCCTATCAACTTCGCGATACACTCGTTTTCTTGAAATTGCACCATATATAAAAATAGCCAGAATTACTATTAACGTCCCATAAATAAAATATTGCAGCATTTTTAAGCCTCCATTTAGCTAAGTTGTTTATGTATGTATCAATCTATTAAAACAACGGTTTTGTCTTAACAGTTTTTTCGATAGTATAGTAAAATAAGAATCACTTTTTTAACGTTCTCTCATAAAGCGAAAAACAAAAAAATGGAATATTTCGGTTGATTGTAAAAATCGATATTTTTCGATATTTACATGATACCATGAATAAACAATTTTTGACTTATTTTTTTTATTCTTTTTCATTTTTTATTAACGAAAAAGCTACGGTTATGGGCTATGTTACGAAATTTCATTTGACGATTGAAAGCAAAAAAAAATCAAAGGGAGATTATTTACTGTTCTACCCAATCTAGGTATCAAGCAGTAAGGTAAAATCCTTTGATTTTTATTTTGTCGATACAATATCCAAGTTATTGTACCGAGACTCTTTATATAGAAATTCGCTTAGCCATTTTTCAAAATGGTCTAAATACTTTTTTACAAAGAAATTTTCATTAGGTGTAAGGTGAAATACCTCTCTGATGTATTGGGGTTGTGAAAACGGCATAGTTACTAGCGCTCTAATTTGAATTGCGGCAATGTCACTTGAAACAGGACGAAATTCTTTTTGTTTAACCCCAGCTTCAATGATTGCTTTTAGAAAATGCTTTTCTTTCATAAAATAAGTCATCATAAGTTCACGGACTAAAGTAGAGTCTAATGTTACCTCTCGATGAACAAATCTGGCATGGTGATGGTTTTGTTGCTGATACTTTAAAGTATTCTCTACAACATTGTACAGACATTGTTTGGCTGAAGCATTTCTTAGCTGCAAAAATCCATTTTCAGCAATGCTCGTATAACCTTCAAGAAATTCAATCATCAATTTTTCCAATAGTCCTTGTTTATTGCCAAAATAATACGAGATTAACGCTACATTAACTCCGGCCTTATCAGCAATAGCCCTTATCGATGTACCACTAAATCCCTTTACATTAAATAAGTAAACGGCTGCTTCCATCACTTTACGTTTTGTATTTTCTCCTTTTTCCATAAACTAATCACCTCTTTTTTTTGAAAATGTTTAGTATTTTCCCTAACTATAATCTTCAAAAATAAAAGGTAAATTCCTGCTTAATTCTATCGACAGATATTAAAAACATTTCTACATATACCGATAGAAATACCTATAATCTGCAATACACTGAAAAAAGTACTAACTAAATACATCTATACTTTATTAATCTAAACGTTTATACAATAAGAAGTCTCAACCAAAGCCAAGTTCGGACAGGATTAGGCTCAGAAAAAGGAAAGTAGTCTGAACCGGAGCTGAGTTCGGACAGGATTAGGCTTAGAAGAAGGAAAGTTGTCTCAACCAAAGCCAAGTTCGGACAGGATTAGGCTCAGAATAAGGAAAGCTGTCTCAACCCGAGCTGAGTTCGGACAGGATTAGGCTTAGATGAAGGAAAGTTGTCTCAACCCGAGCTGAGTTCGGACAGGATTAGGCTCAGAAGAAGGAAAGTTGTCTCAACCCGAGCTGAGTTCGGACAGGATTAGGCTTAGAAGAAGGAAAGTTGTCTCAACCAAAGCTAAAAATCCAGCGTTGAAAAGGAAACCTCTACAACGCCGGATCAATTTATAGGAGAACCTTCATACCGCTCATTTAACAATTTTTCTCATTATAAACTACAACAACATTTTTACCTGTTCGTTTTGCAGTATATAAAGCTTGATCTGCTTGATTCAACAAAGTTTTTATCGATTTACTCTCATCAACTTGCTTCCAAACAGACACCCCGCAAGATATTGTCACTCTTGGATTCGTTTTCTCAGCTACTTTTCGACGAATACGCTCGGCGACAATGTAACCTACCTCGTGATCTACTTTCGAAAGGTAAACGGCTAACTCTTCACCGCCCCATCTAGCAGCAATGTCTTCACTTTTAATATTATTCTTAAGAAGATTTCCCACTTGAATAATAATGTCATCGCCAACTTGGTGACCATATTCGTCATTAATTTTTTTGAAATTATCAATATCGATGAGAATAAAACATCCATAAGCGTCTTTTTTCATTGACTCTTCTATTTTCTCATCTAAATACTTCCGAGCATAAAGCCTTGTTAAATGATCCGTTATCACTAGCTTTTCCAACTCCTCATGAAGCATAGAATTTGTGAATGCTAAAGTAGAGTGATGGATAAGAGACTGAAGCAATTTAAACTTATTGAAAGAAAAATGATACGCTAGATCATGAACAATAAATACAGCTCCTATTAATTCTCCGCTTTGTACCATTGGAACAGCAATAAACGAGCGAAAAGGCTTTAATCTATAGGGCTGTTGTGCAGCGAGATCACCAATAAATATCGAATCCTTGTCTTTTTGTATTTGATCACAAAAAGTTTGGATTTCAGTTAGAGTCGTATCTCTTAAAAAATAGCTTGTACTCCCCTCAATAACTTCAACATCGCCATTTGAGCGAAACATAAAAAAACCAATTTCTATTGCATTGAATGACGTTTTAATTTGGTTCGTCATATAACTTATTGTTTCTGAGAGACGTAAATTTAAATTTAATTGGTGAGATGTTTTATTTATTAGTTGCAGATCTTCCACCAATTGTCTAGATTGTTGATACAGTTCAGCGTTTTCGATGGCGTTTCCACCAGTATCTGCAAGAACTTCAATAAAGTCTATTTCATGCTTAGGAAAAACAAAAGAATAACTTGCCATTATTTTTAAAACCCCATATACCCCTTGCTTTCCACGTAATGGAGCATGAACGATAGATTTCCTATCCTTAATATTATCTTCAATTTGAATTTTGCCTGTTAAGTAGGCATTAGTGGCAACTTCATCCTTATCCAAGTCATAATTTAATTGCATAACAGGTAAGTCATCTGTCACTTTCCACTCATGTGAAAGTAACAAATGAATATCAAATGAAGGGAATACTTGCTTTAAGGCTTCGATTATTTCTCTTAAAATTGCACTAACATCCATAGAAGAGTAGAATTTTTTAGTGACTTGAAGCAAAAGTTCCTTTCGCTTTTGTTCTTCAAAGACATTCTCGTAAGTCAATAATCTGTATAGAACATTAGTTGACTCAGTCACTAAGTCGAAGAAGTCCTCTTTAATCTGTGCGTGAATTTTCTCTTCTTGTACTCCAAAAACTAAAACAGAAAATAACTTGTCGTCTTTTTCAAGTGGGAAGATCACAAAGTCTTCATACCAATCATTTAAAAATCCGAGTCTATTTGAAGTGGTTTTAGTGATTAATCTAATTTGATGATCTTGCAACATTGCGTCACATATTTCATTATATGAAAGAATAAGATCCTGATTTTTAACTTCTAGCTCTTTATCGGTAGTAAACCTTGGTGTCAAATAATCCATATTACGATTAAGGAGAAAAAGTGTTAATTCAGCTTTCGGAACCATATCCTTTAAGGTTTTTAACAATGCGTGAGAGAAAACTTCAAAGTTATCGGTGTAGTCAGTTTCATGTAATAGACGCGCGATAATTTGAAATGCCTTCTGTTTATATTGATGTTCCACATTCATATGAGAACTCACCACCAGTCATTACTCAAATATCTTTTTAAGATGCATACTATCATTATATTTTAAATAGTTAATTTTTACTATGAATATCTAATAATTTATTAAGAAAAACGAAAAAAAGTTTGAAATCTAGTCTTTTAGTACTATCGAATTTATTATGTGGATTTTTTATGAATTTTTTCTAAGAAACCCTTTTATAATTTCGATAAATTCCGACGTATTTATTATTTTACCATTAAACTTTATGAACTATTTATCATTTTCAATTATAGTTTCATTTCGATTCTTGACTTTCGTTTATATTAATCATATACTATACTTTGTGTAAAATAAGACAGCCAAGGTAAACTTCAACTGGCGACTCTTCTCATTTTATACCTCATTAACTGCGGCTGAAACATTTTTAATGAGGTGCATTGTGTAACTTCCAGCTGTCGAAGCGAAAGTGCATGAATATAAAATGAGCTTTTGAAGGGATTACTAAAAACTGTTGTTATTTTATCAATACTAAAATAACAGAGGAGGAGTCATTCATGGCTCGTTATACAGGTCCATCTTGGAAATTATCTCGTCGCTTAGGGATTTCATTAAGCGGAACAGGAAAAGAATTACAAAAACGTCCTTACGTACCAGGACAACACGGTCCTACTCAAAGAAAGAAATTATCGGAGTATGGTATCCAACTTCAAGAAAAGCAAAAACTTCGTCACATGTACGGTGTAAATGAGCGTCAATTCCGTCGCATTTTTGATGATGCTGGCAAAATGTCTGGTATCCATGGTGAGAACTTTATGATTTTACTTGAGTCTCGCTTAGATAACTTAGTTTACAGAATGGGATTATCTCGTACTCGTCGTGGAGCTCGTCAATTAGTGAACCACGGTCATGTAATGGTCGATGGTAAGCGCGTTGATATTCCTTCATACCGCGTAAGACCTGGTCAAACGATCAGTGTTCGTGAAAAATCATTGAACCTTACTGTAGTTAAAGATGCTTTAGAAGTTAATAACTTCGTTCCAGCATACCTTGATTTCAATGAAGACAAGTTAGAAGCAACTTATACACGCTTACCTGAGCGTACTGAGTTACCTGCTGAAGTTACTGAAGCACTTATCGTTGAGTTCTACTCACGTTAAACAAAAAAGGTCACGCATTGCGTGACCTTTTTTGTTTAAGAAATTTCTTTGAAATAAAACTTTACAATCTACATTATCGCTTTTATTTTTGTTGAAATTAAATCTAACGTTACGAAACAAGGGTGGAGTATATGAAAAAAACAGTTATCTTATTAGTTTTTACTTTTGCCTTAGTAGCTTGTCAAAGTGAAGCTACCATTTTGCAAGAAAACGAAACAATTACATTTTACAACAAAAATTGCGCTGGCTGTCATGGTCTAGAATTGAACGGGACAGGCCTAGCAGGAGGAATACGGAACCTTAATAAAAAAGACATCCTAGATAGCATTAATAACGGTGAAGAAAACATGCCTGCAAATATACTAACAGGAGAAAGTGCAAAAAGAGTTGCGCTTTGGGTTTCTAAACAAAAATAGTGTAGAGCTAATTTTGTTTTGCTTCACAGCATTGCACTATTAACTCTACACCATCATCTAAAGACTGTACTTAATTAAAAAATACTTTTTCTTTCCACGGCGAATAATCGTAAATTGGCCTTCAATTCGATCTTCTTTAGTAATCACAGTTTCTAATTCTGTCTTTCGCTCTCCATTTACATAGATTGCGCCATTTTGAATATCTTCTCTTCCTTGGCGTTTTGAAGGAGAAATTTTCGCTGTAACTAATAAATCTAATAAACTGATCTCTTCCTCCTGACATTCGTATGAAGGAACATCTTTAAAGCCTTGCTTAATTTCAGAAGCATTTAGTGAGGCAATATCCCCATTAAATAAAGCTTCAGAAATTCGAATTGCTTGGGCTAGTGCTCCTTCGCCATGAACAAGCCTTGTAACTTCTTCTGCTAATTTCCGCTGTGCGCTTCGCTTCTCTGGAACTGTAGCAACTTCTTCAGCTAATCGATCTATCGCTTCATGTGTTAAGAATGTAAAAAACTTTAAGAATTTAATAACATCACGATCATCGGTATTAATAAAGAATTGGTAAAGTTCATACGGAGATGTCTTTTCTTGATCGAGCCAGATTGCTCCGCCCTCCGTTTTTCCAAACTTAGTCCCATCGCTTTTCGTTACAAGTGGAATTGTAAAACCATAGGCTTTCCCTTCTTCATCTGTTGATTTACGGATCAATTCTAAACCTGCAGTGATATTCCCCCACTGGTCACTACCACCAATTTGTAAGCGACAGTTCTCTTGCTCATATAGCTTTAAGAAGTCATATGATTGTAAAATCATGTAGCTAAACTCAGTAAATGAAATACCTGATTGAATTCGTGATTCTACTGAGTCCTTAGCTAACATATAATTAATTCCAAAATTCTTTCCAACATCTCTTAAGAACGAGATTACATCTAGGTTACCAATCCAGTCGTAATTATTAACAATTTTCGCAGAATTTTCACCATCAAAATTTAAGAAACGCAAGAGTTGATCCTTTATCCGATTACTGAATTGAACAACAATCTCTTTCTCGTTTAACGTTCTTTCCGCTTTTTTACCACTGGGATCACCGATTAAACCAGTAGCTCCCCCTACGAGCGCTAGTGGCTTATGACCGGCCAATTGGAAGCGACGCAAAGTTAGCACGGTTAACAAGTGCCCAATATGGAGGCTATCACCTGTTGGATCAAATCCACAATACAAAGTTATTTGCCCTTCTTCTAACTGCTTTGTTAAGCCTTCTAAATCTGTAACTTGATTAATCAAACCACGGTATTCCAAATCTTTTAATAAGTTCATTTTACTATCTCCTTCTTTACTGTCTTTGGTTTACTTCGATATAGACCTCTAAAAAAAATAGAAAAAGCCCATCCCAAAAAAGGGACGAGCTTATAGTCGCGGTACCACCCTTGTTGAAGGTATCATCTACCTTCCACCTCGGAAATATAACGGTTTGTTCCGTCCTTCGCTACTTATGTGTAAAAACTGTTCACAAAGGAAGCTCATGGGAGTAATTCATAGGCGAATTTGTACTGGTTTGCAGCTACCACCAGCTCTCTAAAACAGGGATTGTCCTACTACTTTGTCCATTCATAGCTTTTAATTATTTAAAATGTTTTATTGGTTCATTTTTATCAAAAATATCCTTGAATGTCAACTCTCTCATAAAAATATACCCTAATACCCAAATAGTGACTTTTTATGCTATAATATATCTGATTATTTAGGGGGTATCATAAAATGGATAATAAGCGCTCAGACAGACGTTTCTCAATGCGTTCATTTATTAATTTTTTTAATTTTAAGAGGTTATTCAAGAGCTTTAGAATTTCATATCAAGTCGTATGGAACTTATTGCTAATCTTTGTTATTATCTTTACTTCGATGGTTTTATTTATTGGCGCAGCAGGAGCAGGGTACTTTGCTTCTCTAGTGAAAGATGAACCAATTAGAAGCAAAACTGAAATGGCAAAAGATATCTACGATTATGAAGAGGTATCCGAATACTACTTTGGCAGTGGTGAGTTACTCGGAGAAGTTCGCTCTGATCTTGAACGAAGAGAAATAAAGTTAAAAGATATTTCTCAACATCTCATTAATGCTGTCATTGCCACGGAGGATGAATATTTCTTTGAACATGATGGCATTGTTCCAAAAGCAATCCTAAGGGCGACATTTCAAGAATTTACTAATTCATCTGTTCAAACTGGTGGAAGTACCCTTACCCAGCAATTAATTAAAAATCAGATCTTGACAAACGAAGTATCTTTTGAGCGTAAAGCAAAGGAAATTTTATTAGCAATGCGTCTTGAAAATATCTTTGAAAAAGAAGAAATTTTAGAAGCCTACTTAAACATTGTGCCCTTTGGTCGAAATGCCAATGGATGGCAAATTGCTGGTGTTCAATCGGCTGCACAAGGAATATTTGGCGTTGATGCGAAGGACTTAAATATTCCTCAAGCTGCTTACATTGCCGGACTTCCGCAAAGTCCTTTTGGCTATACGCCATTTATTAGAATTGATGGCGAACCAGTCGTTAAAAAGGATTTAACTCCAAGTTTAAATCGGATGAAGACCGTGTTAACTAGAATGAGAGATAAAGGATATATCACAGAAGCTGAATACAATAAGGCACTAGAATATGATATTCTTGCCAACCTAGCGAAAGCTACGCCAGATACGCGAGATGAATACCCTTATTTAACAGCTGAAATAGATCGCCAAGCAAGTACAATTATGACTAATTTGTTATTAGAAAAAGATGAGATTGTTTTAAGTGACATTGAAGATGTTGAAGAAAGAAATGCTATTTATGCACGTTATAAAGCTTTAGCAGAACGTGATATCAAACGTAATGGCTATCGAATTTTCACTACGATAGATAAAGCGATCTATGACGCACAACAAGAGGTTGCCAAAAACGATGCATTGTTTCCAAATACAAGAAATAAAGAAGGCGAACCTGTTCAAGTTGGTGCCATTTTAATTGAAAACAAGACAGGTGCGATCATAAGCTTTGTCGGTGGAAGATATAAAGAAGAACGTGAAGATTTTAATCGAGCTACACAAGGTGCTGCGCAAAATGGTTCAACAATGAAGCCGATCCTAGCTTATGGACCGGCAATGGAACTAGGGCATGTGCAACCAGGCCATATTGTTCCTGACACACCTTACAATTACAAAGCAGCTCCTGGTGGTCCTGTTAACAATTTCGATCGCAAACATGCCGGATTGTTAACAGTTAGAGAATCGATGCAGCGTTCTCGTAACGTTCCAGCTGTTAAGAGTTATAATATGGTTCCTTACGAATATTCACGAGAGAAGCTTCATCTTATGGGCATTTATGAGGATCCTACAGAAGGTGCTTCAATTGGTGGTAACAAAGGTATGACTGTTATGCAAAACACTGCTGCTTATACGACATTTGCAAACGGCGGGAAATATACTCAGGCATACATGATTGAAAAAGTAGAAACAAAAGATGGTGAGGTTATATATCAGCATGAAAGTGAGCCTGTCGAAGTCTTTTCAGAACAAACAGCCTACTTGATTACTGATATGCTACGAGATGTCCTAAGAGGTGGGGGGACCGCCAGTGCAATCCCAGGATTGTTAAAATTTAGGTCCGACTTCGCTGGAAAAACTGGGACAACAAATGAAACGAAAGACTCTTGGTTTGTTGGCTATAATCCAACCTATACGCTAGGCGTAAGAATTGGCTACGATACACCAGCTTCACTTCCCACAAGAGTTGAAGGACGAGGGATCGGCTTTGTATCGCAACGAATTTGGGCACAGTTATTAAATGTTGCTTATGATGTAAATCCTGAATTTATCGCTCCAAGCGAGCAATTTAAAATGCCAAGTGGCATTGTTCGTCAATCCTTCTGCGGCATATCAGGCTTGTTAGCGTCAGACTTATGTAGAGAAGCAGGTCTTGTACGGACTGACTTATTTAATTCAAAATTTGTACCAAGAAAAGTCGATGATAGTTTACAAAGGGTGGACATTGTGACAGTTAAAGGTGAGCCGTTTGTAGCTTTAGAGAATACACCAGCTGAATTTACGAAAAAGGGTGTAGCAATTAAAGAGGAATATTTAGAAGATGCTGGTGTGACTGACTATTTAGAGGATACCTTTAAATATTTTATTCCTAGTCGAACGGTTGAAAGCAATGGAAGAACCCCTGGGGCACTTACCAATATTTCAGCTACTAGTAATAAACTTGTCTGGGGAGAACATCCTGACAATGATGTCGTAGGTTATCGAGTTTACCGTGCGCCTAATGGCAGTGAACAATTTTCGATTGTTAAAAGTGTTCGAGCAGACGAAGATTTTGCCTTTGGTGTAGATTCAAAGCCTTTTGCCTATTATGTTACAGCTGTTGATTCTATAGGGCGCGAATCAAAGCCATCAAATATTGTTACAACTGGAGATTGGCAGAAAAAACTTCCGAAAGAGGAAGAAAAACCTAAGCCTAAAGATCCAGAGAAACCTGTGCAACCACCTAAACCACCTAAAGACGATAAGCCTGTTAAGCCACCTAAGCCACCTAAACCAACTGAACCAGATGGTGATGGTGAAGATGATGGTGATAATACGTAAATAAGAAGAGGATGACCAGATTGTATGGTCATCCTCTTTCTTATTTATCATTAACTTCAAGTCTAATCTTCCATCGTTGATAAATCACCTGTCGGTAAATCTAATTCCCAAGCTTTTAAGACTCTTCTCATTATTTTTCCACTTCTCGTTTTTGGTAGTTTATCACGGAATTCAATTTGTCTTGGGGTCGCATGTGCTGATAGCTCTCTTTTAACAAAGAGGCGAATTTCTTCTTTCAGTTCATCACTTTGCTGATACCCTTCTCGTAACGAAATAAATGCTTTAATAATCGTTCCTCGAACAGGATCAGGAATTCCAATTACCCCTGCTTCTGCAATTGCCGGATGCTCAACTAACTTGCTTTCAACTTCAAATGGTCCTACGCGTTCTCCAGAAGTATTAATGACATCGTCTATTCTACCTTGGAACCAGAAATAGCCATCCTCATCCATATACGCAGAATCCCCTGAAATATACCAACCATTATCCGTATAATATTCTTTGTACTTCTCTGGATTATTCCAGATCGCACGCATCATCGATGGCCAACCCTTTTTGAGAGCCAAATTCCCCATTCTATTTGGTGGGAGAACATTACCATGATCATCAATTATAGCCGCTTCTATACCTGGGATTGGTTTCCCCATAGAACCTGGCTTTATTTCTAATGATGGATAGTTACAAATCATCATCGATCCAGTTTCTGTCATCCACCATGTATCATGAATTCGCAAATGGAATACTTTTACGCCCCACTTAACAACTTCAGGATTAAGCGGCTCACCAACGCTCAATATATGTCGTAGCGACGAGAGGTCAAAGCGTTGGATCAACTCCTCTCCTATCCCCATTAACATTCTAAATGCCGTTGGTGCACTGTACCAAACCGTTACACCATAATCCTCAATTGTTTTATACCAATCTTCTGGATTAAAACGACCCCCACGAACTACGTTAGAGGCACCATGAAGCCAAGGTCCAAAAACTCCGTAAACGGTTCCTGTGACCCAGCCAGGATCTGCAGTACACCAGTACACATCATCTTCTTTTAAGTCTAGTACCCATTTTGCTGTTTGATATTGTTGGATCATTGCATTATGAACATGCAATACCCCTTTAGGTTTTCCTGTTGAACCTGATGTATAATGAAGTAACATTCCGTCTTCACGGTCAACCCATTCAATTTCTAGCTTTTTACTTGCCTTATCAAATGCCTTATTAAAATCTACAATTGTATCATTTTCTTCAACTTGATTTCCTATTAATACGATTTTTTCTAAGTTTGGTAAATTCTCTTTAGCTACGCGCCCTACTAATTCGGGAGTTGTGACTAGTAATTTTGCTTGGCTGTCATTTAAACGATCAAATACGGCAGCTTCCATAAACGCTTCAAAAAGTGGGCCGACAATAGCTCCAAGTTTTATTGCCCCTAATAAACAAAAATAAAGTTCAGGAGACCTAGGCATAAAAATAAATACTCGGTCGCCTTTCTCCAAACCTTGTTGTTTAAGTATGTTTCCAGCCTTATTAGAGTTTTCCATCATTTCTTTAAACGTGTACTTTTCACGGCGAACGTCATCTTTGTAGTAAAGTGCAACTTGATTTTTTTTGGCACTATGAGCATGGCGATCAATCGCTTCATAAGCAATATTCATCCTGCCACTCTTATACCATGAAAACTGTTCTTCTACTTGACTCCAATCAAAACTCTCTAAAGCGCTTTCATAATTTTCTAGATGAAAATCTCCCTTTACTGCTGGAATTGTTTGCACCTTCATATTCTTCCTCCTCTACACTTCTTTCACTAATTAATAAGCTAATTGTATTATAACTTTTAAATTTTCTCAATTATTAAAATCTTTAAATATATTTATGTGATAAATTCGCTAATTAGATTAAAAAAACCTTTTTTTCATGTATAATAAATATTATTTCTATTATTCTCTACTTAGAAGGTGGTGTAACTATGATTCATAAAAAGACATACAATGCACTTGAATTGAAGGCAGGTCAACATACATTAATAATTGAAGGACCAATTTCAGCGAAAGACCTTGCTTCTTATAAGTTCCACGAAGGATTAGTAGCTTTCAGGCCGCCTGAAAAACAATTTAAAGCCTTGTTGAGTATCGCCGACATTTCTGAAGGAAGAATTATCATTGCCAGAGATCACGATACAATCGTTGGCTATGTCACATTTATTTATCCTGATGAACTAGAGAGATGGTCAGAAGCTGATATGGATAATTTAATTGAGTTAGGAGCAATTGAGGTTGCTGCTCCTTACCGGGGTTGTAAAGTAGGCAAGAACATGTTAAAGGTGTCAATGATGGATGATGCGATGGAGGACTACATTATTATCACAACTGAATACTATTGGCATTGGGACCTGAAAGGGACAGGTTTATCGGTATGGGATTATCGTAAAGCTATGGAAAAAATGATGAATGCCGGTGGATTAGTTTGGTTTGCAACAGATGATCCGGAAATTTGCTCACATCCTGCAAATTGCCTTATGGTTCGAATTGGAAAACGAATTGACCAGGAGTCTATTCAGAAGTTCGACCGTATTCGTTTTCAAAATCGATTTATGTATTAAAAACTATCAAATTGAATTTAGAATTGAATAGTCATCGCTAGCTTCACTTCCCAGAAAAAATTCTAAGTTCTTTGTGAATACTCTAAAAAGGGGAGTGGTATTGTGATTGTTGAACAAATCATGAAGAAAAATGTAATAAAAATTTTAAATACAGCAACAATTAAAGAAGCAGTCGAACTAATGGACAAAAATCGCTTCCGGCACCTTCCTGTCGTTAACGAAATTGATGAACTAGTTGGAATTATTTCAGATCGCGATATTCGTGATGCTAGACCATCAGTCTTCGACACAGAAGAGCCTCTCGATTATTTAACCAATCCAGTCTCAAAAATAATGGTAGCAGACGTAATAACAGCTCATCCCCTTGACTTTGTAGAGGATGTTTCCTCAATTTTTTATGAACATAACATTGGTTGTTTACCAATTGAAGTAGATTACAAATTAGTCGGTATTATTACCGAGACTGATATTTTGCACACCCTTGTTCAGTTAATGGGGGCACATCAACCAAGCTCACAAATTGAAGTCAGAGTTGAAAATGTTGCTGGGATGCTTGCTGAAATTGCTACCATTATTAAAAAGCGTAATATTAATATTACGAGTGTCTTAGTTTATCCATGTGAAGATTTACAACACAAAGTATTGGTTTTCAGATTACAAACGATGGATCCACGGGGGGTTATTGCTGATATTGAGAATAGTGGCTATAAAGTACTATGGCCAAATTTACCGGGGATGACAACATGAAAAATGCTGCTTTTATCTATTCACAAGAGCAGCAGTCTTATCGCTTTAGTAGCGATCACCCCTTTAATCAAAAACGGCTTGATTTAACTTACGATTTGTTGAATAAGTGCAATGCGATCCAAAATGAAGATCTATTCACACCGCGGATGGCGACCGAAGAAGAATTATTATTAATTCATGACAAAGATTATGTAAACGCTGTCAAACTTGCAAGCATAGGTGAACTAAAAACTTCTATTGCAACAAACTATGGTATTGGCACTGACGATACACCAATGTTTCCTAATATGCACGAGGCAGCATCGCTTCTTGTAGGCGGTACATTAACAGCTGTCGACTTAGTTATGCAAGGAAAATACTTACACGCTTGTAATTTAAGCGGTGGATTACATCACGGTTTTAAAGGTCGTGCTTCTGGCTTTTGCATATACAATGATAGCTCTATAGCGATAGAGTATATGCGCAAAAATTACAACGCTAGAGTTTTATATGTCGATACTGATGCACACCACGGAGACGGCGTCCAATGGGCTTTTTACGATGACCATGATGTCTGCACATTATCAATTCACGAAACAGGCCGATTTTTGTTCCCTGGTACCGGCAATATTAATGAACGAGGTAGTGGAAAAGGTTATGGCTATTCCGTCAACATTCCTGTTGATGCCTTTACGGAAGATGAATCTTGGCTTCATGCCTACAGGACATCGCTAAGAGAGGTTGCTGAATTTTTTAAACCTGATGTAATCATAACTCAAAACGGGGCTGACTCCCATTACTATGACCCACTTACCCACCTTTGCTCGACAATTGAAATTTACCGTGAAATACCAAAGCTAGCCCATGAAATTGCTCACGATTTCTGTGAAGGCAAATGGATAGCTGTAGGTGGTGGAGGCTATGACATCTGGAGGGTTGTACCAAGGGCCTGGTCAATGCTTTGGTTAGAAATGAGTGAAAATCGTATAGCTAATGGACCACTTCCAGAAGAATGGTTACAAAAATGGCAGCCTGTAGCTCCTATAGAGTTACCGACAACGTGGGAAGATAGTTTACCAATTTATCCAGAGATACCACGCAAAAAGGAAATTTCAGAAAAAAACGCACTTACCGTCGAAAAAGCACTTTCACATCTTCGGAATGAAATGAGAAAGCAAAAGGGGAGTTTTTGATCAAATTTATTTTTGGTAATAAAACTAGGTTATAATGTCATTAATAGTTTTTTTACGAGGCGCAATAGCCTAGTTTTTTTACTGAAAAATGACTACTAAATTCAGAGTTCGGTAAGACTGATTGAAAGTAAGTACTAAGAAAAGGATTAGGGACACTAAATCCTAATTTATGGTAAACCTAGTCCACAAAACTTCCAATTAAGGACACTAGATCCTAATTTATGGAAAATGAAGTCCACAAAACTACTAATTAAGGACACTAAACCCTAATTTATGGAAAACTCAGTCCACAAAACTTCCAATTAAGGACATTAAATCCTAATTTATGGAAAATACAGTCCGCAAAACTACCAATTAAGGACACCAGGTCCTAATTATTGGAAAACCCAGTTCGCAAAACTACTAATTAAGGACACTAAATCCTAATTTATGGAAAACTCAGTCCGCAAAACTTCCAATTAAGCATTAAATCCTAATTTATGGAAATCACTGTCCTCTAAACTATGATTGAAGGACAGTAATTCCTATTTTATGTATAAAGAAATCAATACAATTTCTTCAGGTCCCCTTTACATCTTAGCAACCATTGAATGAACAATCGAAAACGATCGTTCTGAGGCGAGTTTTGTAAATTCAGTGAAATTAACGTTTGCTTCGCCATTTGCTTTGTCTGACATAGAGCGAATAACTACAAACGGAATATTATTCAACATAGCAACATGAGCAACCGATGCTCCTTCCATCTCAACACACTTCCCTGCAAATAATTGACCAAGTTCTTCTACCTTTCTGTGATCAGCAATAAATTGGTCCCCACTCAGAATTCTTCCTTTTGAAACATTCACTCCCTCAAGATTTTCAGCAGCTTCTTCGGCTAGAGTGATTAACTGGTCATCAGCAGGGAAATCTGAAGAGTAGGCAAACATTGGTACTTCTCCCTTTTTAAAACCTAATGCTGATGCATCTAGATCATGTTGAACAGCGCTAGTAGATATAACAATATCTCCAATGTTTAATTGTGGGTCAACTGCGCCTGCAACGCCGGTGAAAATAATCTTTGACACCGAGAAATGATCCACCAGAAGCTGTGTCGTAATTGCGGCATTAACTTTACCAACACCCGATTTGCAAACAACTACTTCTTTCCCTTGAAAAGTTCCAACATAAAACGTGATTGTAGCTTTAACTACCTCTTCTTTAATCTTTATATTTTCTTTCAGTAACTTAATTTCTTCATCCATTGCACCAATAATACCGATGATCATTAATAACATCCTTTCAAGATTAGTTAATGAATTTACAATTGTTGTCCTCTTGATCAGCAAAAACATGATATTCAAAAGGTCTTTTATTCCTGACAGCCGTCCAGTATTATCCGATTTAAGTTTTACAAATACCATTCTACATTATTCTTTGGTATTGTAGCTATAAATAAACAAACGAATGTTTATTGCTGATTAACTCTTATTTTCTTATAAAAAAAGTATTAAGCATAGACTATATTTTTTATATCAACAATTCTAAATAAAAATAATACAACTTTTTATTTTTGTCGCTAGATTTCCTTGAACAAGCCTCTAAAATTCTTTGGAATTTTACAGCGAAGAGAAAGGAAATCCGTGACTGTAAAAATGGAGATGTTGTCGGCTACAATAAATAATTTGGATTTTAATCGACATAATAGAATTAAATAAAACCCAGGAATCGCTTCCTAGGTTTTACTTATTTTCTAGCTTGTCCTACAAGTTCTTTTCTAGTTACTACTAGCAAAAATGCGCTTCATTTAGAATAATTCATTTTGATTGTAACTAGGATCTGAGATAACAATTACAACTCGTCTATTTTTTTGAAGATTTGTATCATTTGTATTAGGTACAACTGGTCTCGTGTCTCCATAACCTACAGCGAGAAACCGGTACGGATCAAGATCATTAATTTCTGTAAAGTAACGGATAACACTACTAGCTCTAGCACCTGAAAGTTCCCAGTTTGATGGATAGCGAAACGTACTAATAGGACGACTATCAGTATGTCCTTCTACCTTTACTAAGTTAGGAATTGTTTCTAGTAACGTGCCAACCTTTGTTAAAAATGGTTTCGCACCATCTAGTATTTGGGCTTCACCTGATTCAAAAAGAGTTCGTTCTTGAAGAATTAGGACGACACCACGGTCATCCCTAGTAGCAGAAATTACATCATTCAATTCGTTTTCTTGTAAGAACTCCTGTACTTCTTGAAAAAGTTGATCTAAATCATAATCATTGTCTTTTTCCTTTTTCCTAACGTCATTAAAAGGATCATTCACATCGTCAGAAGGATCTCTCTTCACGCTGATATCTTCAGCAGGATTTTCAAAGGGTATTAAAGAAGGATAAAAATCAAAGATTGCACGTTGTTGAAATGATTCAGCTACGGCACGAAACTTTGTTGCATCTACTACTGACATAGAGAATAATAGAATAAAGAATACTAGAATGAGAGTCATTAAATCTGAAAAAGTTACCATCCATTTCGGGGCGCCCTTATCTTGATTTTTCTGTTGCCTTCTACGCTCCATCTAATACTACTCCTTCCCCTTCTTCTTCTAAAATCTTCTTACTATTTTCAGGGAGGAATGCACTTAATTTTTCTTCAAGTATTTTAGGATTTTGTCCCGATTGAACACCTATAACACCTTCAACAATGATTTGTTTAACGAATACTTCTTCTTCAGTTTTATTTGCTAGTTTACTAGCCATTGGAATAAAAACTAGATTAGCAAGTAATGATCCATATAAAGTCGTTAACAAGGCAATAGCCATATTAGGACCTAATGTTGCTGGATCATTTAGATTTTGAAGCATTAACACTAAACCAACAAGGGTACCAATCATTCCCCAAGCAGGAGCATATTCACCACATTTTTCTATAATAGCTCGACCTTTACGATGGCGTTCTTCCATCGCTACAACTTCTGCCATCATAATATCCTTGATAATATCAGGTTCAATACCATCTACAGCCAGTAATACGCCTTTCTTTATAAACTGGTCGTCGACCTCTTCCAGTGTAGACTCAAGTGCTAATAAGCCCTCTCTTCTGGCCTTTGTCGAAAGCTCGACAAACGTATTTATTAAGGTCGGCAAGTCTTGACGGTCCTCACGGAATGCCTCCTTAAATACTTTAGGAACCAGTTTAATTTCTGGTATTGTAAAATTGATTAACAAGGCTGCAATTAACCCACCAAAAACGACGAATATAGACGCTGCCTGAATAAAGTAAAAAACACCACTTAAGCTATTGCTACTACTATATATAGCAAACATAACCATCGTTAAACCTAAAAATATTCCTATTGGTGTCAATAAGTCAGTTCTTTTCATATCCCTCTCCCTAACTGCATTACATAGCTTATCTTTTTAATTACTTAGTCGAATCTCGAAACTCAATTCGATGCGGAAGGAGTACAACTTCATCAGATACTTCTTCTTTATTCATATATTTAGTTAACAATCGCATCGAAACTGCCCCAATATCATACATTGGTTGAACAACAGAAGTTAAAGTTGGTCTAACCATTGCTGCCAATCTTGTGTTATCAAAACCAACTACTTCTAGATCCTCAGGTACATTTAAACCTCTATCCTGTGCTCCGTGAATAATACCTAAAGCCATTTCATCTGTTCCAGCAAAAATAGCCGTTGGACGCTCACTTAATTCTAAGAATTTTTCCATTGCTTCAATCCCGGAATCATACGTATAGTCACCGACAACAACATAATCCTCACTAAAGCTAATTCCAGCTTCGTCAAGAGCCTTTCTAAATCCAGCATACTTTTGGTAGCCATTAACAGGATCCTCTAATGAGCCTGTAAGCATCCCAATCTTGCTGTGACCATTATTAATTAGAAACTGAACAGCATCAAAAGCCGCTTCCTCATAGTTGATGTTAACCGAAGGGAATTCTCTTTTTTGATCTACTGTTGCTGATAATACAATTGGAACTGGTGAACGCTTAAATTCTTCTACATGGTCTTCTGTAATTTGTCCACCCATAAAGACAATTCCATCCACTTGTTTTTCTAACAATGTATTAATGAGGTGAATTTCCTTATCTTTGTTTTGATCAGAGTTACATAGGATGATGTTATATTTATACATTGTTGCGATATCTTCAATTCCCCTTGCCAATTCGGCAAAAAAGATACTTGAAATATCTGGAATGATAACTCCGACAGTAGTTGTTCGTTTGCTAGCCAAACCACGTGCTACTGCGTTTGGACGATAACCTAACTTAGCAATTGCTTCTAAAACTTTCTTTCTTGTTGTCGGTTTAACATTAGGGTTCCCGTTTACGACACGGGAAACTGTTGCCATTGAAACTCCTGCTTCTCTTGCTACATCATAAATTGTTGTATTCACGTTACCAACGCCTCCTAAATAACCATTAGAATGATTATTATATTTTCTGTTTTTAATTTTATCATACGACACATTTAGGAGGTCTTCAATGACTTTACTCTACTTATATCGACAAGAAATCCAAAAATTTTAGCTATTATTTGTTTTGCCGTTTTTTTTTTCTCCTAAATAGTTATATTGACATTGTACACTAAATTACGACAAGAAATGATAGTGAATTTATACCTGATTTTAATTACTTTTTTATCCCAATTTTTGTGACTTAAGTAATTCTTAGATTATATAAAAGTATTTTAATTATAAAGAACCGTTTTTTGAACTATTTTTGGATTTTCCCCTAACCGGTTTTTCATAATCGTGTACTGGATCCGAGTGTTCGTATCTGACTTTAGCTCCATTTCTACAACACTTTGAACTGTTGTATGCTGAACTACTTTAATAGTGTCTGGGTCAGCATCATGGATACTAAACCAGTTAATATCATCATTTGAAACTGCTAAAAATTCATAATCTACACTTTTACTTAAATCACTAAGTTTTCTAGACATCGTCTCTGCAAGTTCGTCTGATAAGTACATTTGATAATAAAGAAATAAATCGTTTTTTGTAATAATAGGATCAGAAAATACTTTGATCCCAACGTCATTGATGGTCGCTTCCTGTAAAGGCCTTCTCATCATCATTTCTGCTTCATATAAAAATGCTATAAGCTTCTCATATTCATAATCCGTTACCACTGGTTGTGTATATTGAGAGTATTCAAGAGGGGTATCCATCTGACCTCGAAAATACCCACAACCACTAATAACTAGAACTAAAAGAATACTAACAAATAAAATTGCCTTCATAATCCCAACTCCTAACCCATTTTTTGTTAGGATATCTCTTGGACTCGGGAACTATACTGATTTGAAACTAGAAAATACAAATTAGATTGGTACTTTTAATCCCTATTAATTCTCACTTTTTGTTATAAAAGAAAGAGACCGTCCCATAAGTGTCAGAGCACCTCGAAGTCATACTATAGATAGATGTGTATGTTTGTACAACCTCTATTTATATAGTAGGCGAAGTGACAGATACTTTGATTTAAGACAGCCTCTGAATTTATTATAGTTTGTAAAGTCCTGATTCGCGTAGGTCACCCATGAATTTTGCAAATTGCTCAAAATCCATTTGCTGTGCTGAATCCGAAAGGGCTACAGCCGGATCTGGATGAACTTCTGTCATGACCGCATCCGCTCCGATTGCTAAAGCTGCTTTGGCAGTAGGTAGTAGTAAATCTCTTCTACCCGTTGAGTGCGTTACATCAACAACTACGGGTAAGTGGGTCTCCTGCTTTAAGATTGGAACAGCTGATATATCTAATGTATTTCTTGTTGCTTTTTCATAGGTTCGTATCCCACGCTCACAGAGAATGATGTTTCCGTTACCTTTAGAAATAATATATTCCGCTGCATTAATGAACTCCTCGATTGTAGCTGACAATCCACGTTTTAGTAATACTGGTTTATTTACAGATCCAGCAGCTTTTAGTAATTCGAAGTTTTGCATGTTTCTTGCACCTATTTGAATAACATCAATATATTCTACAGCTGCTTCAATATCCCTAGGGTCAACTATTTCACTAATTACAGCCATATCGAATTCGTCTGCAACACGTTTTAAAATTTGTAGACCTTCGAGACCTAGACCCTGGAAATCATAAGGAGAAGTTCTTGGCTTGAACGCACCACCACGTAATAATTTTAACCCTTGTTCTTTTAATACTTTTGCAACACTTGCAACCTGTTCATAGCTTTCTACTGAACATGGGCCAGCTATTAAACGTTGTTGTCCGTCTCCGATTGTTTCACCTTTAACATTTACAATTGTGTCTTCAGGGTGCTTCTTTCTAGAAACTAAAAGTACTTTACGATTATCATCTTCCTGCAACTCTAGACCTGCCTTAAATATTTGCTTAAATAGATGCTGTAATGTAGAAGTCTCAAATGGTCCTTCATTGTTTACAGCAATTAAGTCTAACATTTTTCGTTCGCGGACTGGATCAAAGCGGTTTACACCTTGGGCACTTTTTAATTTACCTATATCTTGCACTAACTTAGCTCTTTCATTGATTGTATCTAATAACTTAAGGTTTACCTCATCTAACCTATTTCTCAACTCTTCTAACTGCTCATTACCCATTCTTAGTCCACTCCTCGTTTAGTTATTTAAAAGTTTCTAAAAATATGATACATTTCATATAAGTTAGGAATTATTATAAACGATTACAGATTACTTGTCACGAATTTCCTCTTTATTAATTAAACGCTTTTAAGCGTTAAAGTGTACAATCGTTGTACATTTATATTTAACTCATCAAAAAATTCATACTAAATTATGCACATAACCCTATAAAGAAGGTGTATTAATGGAACAATCACCAATTTTCGGTCTTGATATTGGGACACGCTCAGTAGTTGGACTACTCTTAAAAAAGAATGAGACAAGCTATGAGATCCTCGATATGGAAATTGAAGAACACGAAGAACGTTCAATGGTCGACGGCCAAATCCATAACGTAATCGCCGTTACAAAAGTAATTACATCTATTAAGCAAAAATTAGAAGAAAAACACGGTCCGCTTCATAAAGTTTGTGTAGCCGCTGCTGGCCGATCGTTAAAAACAAAACGCTCGAAAATTGAAGTAGATATTACGAAAAAGCCAATGTTTGAACACCAAGATATCCTTCATTTAGAACTAAGTGCCGTGCAAAAAGCACAGTATGAAATTGCTCTAGAACACGAAGGACAAAAAAGTGTGAATTATTTTTGCGTAGGTTATTCTGTTTTATCGTATCAGCTTGATGGTGAAGAAATAGGTAGTCTTGTAGATCAAATCGGCTACGTCGCTTCTGTTGAAGTAATTGCAACTTTTTTACCAAAAGTTGTTGTCGAGTCATTAATCGCCGCTTTAAACAGGGCTGGTTTAGAACTTGAAGCACTAACACTAGAACCAATTGCAGCTATTAATGTTTTAATTCCACCAACAATGAGGCGATTAAATGTTGCTCTAGTAGATATCGGTGCAGGAACTTCGGATATCGCTATCACTGATTTAGGGACAGTTACGGCCTATGGAATGGTCCCTGTCGCTGGCGATGAAATTACTGAAGCAATCAGCGATCACTTTTTACTTGATTTTCCTGAAGCAGAAATTGTAAAAAGGAAATTATTCTCGCAAGAAGAGGTAATTATTAAAGATATTTTAGGTTTTGAAACGACTCATTCCCGTGAAGAAGTTATTGAACCGATTTCAAAAGCAATCGAAAACCTAGCAAATAGTATAACGACTGAAATTCTAACACTAAACAAAAAACCACCTAAGGCAGTCATGTTGGTAGGTGGTGGTTCGATGACACCAAATTTAGCTAAAGTGATCGCAAACTATTTGCAGTTGCCTGAAAATCGAGTAGCGATACGAGGAATTGATGCGATTAGAGATTTAATCATACCTGAAAATATTAAGGCTGGCCCAGAACTTGTTACACCAATTGGTATTGCGATTGCCGCAAAAGAAAGCCCTGTAGAATATGTAAGTGTTAAAGTAAATGATCAAACAATACGACTGTTTGATATTAAACAACTGACAGTTGGTGATGGACTACTTGCTGCTGGTATTGAACTTTCCAAACTATATGGTAAGCCAGGCCTTGCAATTATGGTAAAAGTTAATGATCGTCTTATTTCTATCCCTGGTGAACATGGCAAAGCTCCAATCTTAGAAAAAAATGGACAAAGTTCTTCACTAGATGCGCCTTTAAGTAATGGTGATACTATTTTTGTTCAAGGTGGTGCTGATGGAAAAAGCGCTAAAGCTACAGTAGGAAATGTTATCGAGGTTTTGCCGACTAAGGCTGTCACGATTAACGAAAAGGAATACCATATAGAGGCTACAGTTATTAAAAACGGGAAAGCCGTGTCGCTATCAGAGGAGATTTTCGATCGTGATGAATTAATCATCGAAAACTCTAGTACACTTAGCTCGATTTTAAAGACCCTTAAGCTCTACGACCTTATTCAAAGTTTAAAGCCTTTTGAAGTATCATTAAATGGTAGGAAAATATCCATAATAAATGAAGATAAAATTAACAAAAATGGGTTAAATGCTACAGCTAACTCCATTGTTCAACATGGAGATTGCATTTCAATTAAAGGAGTTTTAGAACAGCAATACACTATCGAGAGGCTTCTGATCCAAGAAGCAGTTGCTATCTCTCATGATATTAGTGTTTATTTTAATGGCAAGCCTGTTCATATTTCCAAACCATTAGTAGAAGTGAAACGTGGCTCAGAACTTCTTCATGTAAAAAGTATTATCCATCATGGCGACGAATTGACTGCTAGTTTTAAGCAAAAGGAGCCTTTTATTTTTCAAGATGTTTTTCGCTTTGTTGAGTTTAATTTTACAGCTCAAGCAAATAAGACGCTAACTATTTTGCGAAATGATACAAATGCTACGTTTTCAACCTCTATCCACACTGGTGACCGTTTAGAAATTAAATGGATCGAAAAAGAGGCTGTCCCAAGAGCATAGTAACCGTCACCCAAGGCACGATACGTAGAGTTCTACTTAAGAACAATACTAGTATCGTGCCTAAACAGGGTGAGCTATCACTTATGGAACAACCTCTTTTTTCAGTATGAAATGGTAGGTGGCCTACCTTTAGTTAAAACTTTTCTTTTAAATTTTTATAAGTAATATTCCAATGCGATGTATGCCAAGCTACATTGTCATTATTAAAGAGTAATACTTGGGGACTTTCGTGCTTAATTGCAAACCTTTCTGCAATTTCATTAGAGAAAGGTCTTGATTCCTGAACGTTCAAATAATAAATAGACTCTTCTAGTTCATCTGCAAATTTTTCATATTGGCGAAAAGCCTCATGACTGACAGGGCAAGTCGTACTATTTTTTAGAAATAGTACCTTATCCTTATCTTTTAGTAGTTGTTCGAGTTCCTGAAAACTTGTTAATTTCTCCAGTGACATAACATTAACCCCTTTTTATATATTTAATTTTTTTTTTACTTACCACTAGTGCTATTACCCTTAACTATTCTTTTTAAAAGGACAAAATAAAGGCTCCCCCCATAATCATTTAGGGAAGCCCTTATGCTGTAATTTTTTTATTCTCTTAGGCTTTTGAGGAAGCTGTTTCCTCATCACTAGCCTGTTCTTCTAATACTGCCTCATGAAGCTCTGCTACTTCTTTTTTAACTGTATTGGCAATCTCAATCCCAGCTTCTTCAAAATCTGCAGTAAGATCATCAGCAGATTGACTAAGCTCCTCTACATCTTTCCTTACACTTTCTGTTAATTCTTTCACGCGTCCTACTAAATGGGAAGATTGTTCTGATACAGTTTTAGCTATTGTCGAAGATTTTTCCTTTGCTAAACTCGCATATTGCGAACCTTTTTCAAGTGCAGTTTGAGTTAGACCAGATGTTTTTTCCTTCGCAGTTAACGCTTGGTTGTTTAGTTCTTCTCTTAATTCTTTTCCTGTTTTAGGGGCTAGTAATAAAGCTGAAGCAGCTCCTACCAATCCGCCTACTAAAGCACCAATTAAAAAATCTTTTGTATTCATATTGTTATCATTACTCATTTCTTCTTCCTCCCTTATATAATAATATTTATTCAAACATAGGCAAATGGTGTATGTACAAATGCCTAACAAGCACAGATGGACATCTAGACCTGATTTTTTTGCTCAAATTCCTTTTTCGCTTTCCACTTTGAATATAGATCAATAATGACATTGCCCCATTGGACGGTTTGAGCTATGTTATCACTTTGTTGCTCTGTTGTTTTTGCGACAGTATCACTAACTTTGCGAATCGAACGATTTAATCCACTTAATGAACCGCCAAGTTCTTTCACAGAGTCAAAGACAGTATTTAGTGATTTTGATTTTTCTTGGATATCATCAGCTAATTGATTAGTTTTATGTAGTAATTCTGTCGTTTCTCTTGTGAGCCCGTCCATTTGTTTATTTAACCCTTCCATTGTATTAGCAACATTAAGCAGCGTTTTTTGGACCGCTGTTAATGTTTTCGCAATGTAAATGACTAAAACCGCAAATGCAATTGCCACTAGGGCTACACTTAAATATAAAATGATTTCCATTTTTACACCCCCTTGGTGAAATTCAAATTGTTCTATTTCATATACCCCTTTTTTATATGGATGAAACTATTTAGGTATAGTTTAGATGCTTAATATTCCCATTCAGAAATCCCTACTTAATTTTAGCATTACTTTACCTATTCTACAAAGCATCCACATTCCCTTTAAATAAAACCGAAAAAATAATTGATTAAATTAGACGAAATATATAAAGAAAGGTTAAACTATTTTTAGACTCGAATTAATTATTTTAGGAGGAACTATATGCGTGACCCAAGAATTCAAATATTAGCAAAAAATTTAATTAATTACTCTGTAAGACTACAAAAAGGTGAAAATGTTTTAATTGAAAACTTCGGTCTTCAGAAGGAACTTGTAAAAGCCCTAGTTGCCGAAGCTTATAAAGCAGGTGGAAACCCTTTTGTCTCTCTTAAAGATCATGAAGTCGACCGTGCATTATTACTTGATGCAAATGAAGAACAACTAAATCTTATCGCAGAATTCGAAGCAAATGTGATGAAAAAAATGGATGCCTACATTGGCTTACGAGCTGGAGATAACATTAATGAACTTTCAGATGTTCCATCTGAAAAGATGGCGCTTCATGGAAAAACAGTTGGAACAAAAGTACATAGAGAAATCCGTGTTCCAAAAACAAAATGGGTTGTGCTCCGGTATCCAAGCGCATCAATGGCTCAGTTAGCTGGTATGAGCACAGAGGCGTTTGAAGACTTCTATTTTAACGTCTGTAATTTAGATTATGGCAAGATGGATAAAGCAATGGATGCATTAGTAGAGTTGATGGATAAAACAGATAAAGTCCGTATCACTGGTAATGGTACTGATTTATCTTTTTCAATAAAAGATATCCCTTCTATTAAATGTGCTGGGGAAATGAATATTCCTGATGGTGAGGTTTACACAGCTCCAGTTAAAAACTCAGTGAATGGAACGATTACTTATAACACCCCATCACCTTATCAAGGTTTCACTTTTGAAAATATTAAGTTGACGTTTAAAGATGGTAAAATCATTGAGGCAACCGCTAACGATACGGATCGATTAAATAAAATATTTGATACTGATGAGGGCGCTCGTTATATCGGCGAGTTTGCTATTGGTGTTAATCCTTACATTCAACATCCGATGCAGGACATTTTATTTGATGAAAAAATAGATGGAAGCTTCCACTTCACTCCTGGTCAGTGTTATGATGAAGCTTCAAACGATAACCAATCATCGATCCATTGGGATATTGTTTATATTCAACGCCCGGAATACGGTGGCGGTGAAATGTACTTTGATGATGTTCTAATTCGAAAAGATGGTCGATTTGTTATTGATGAGTTACAAGGTTTAAATCCTGAAAACTTAAAGTAAGATTTATCATTCGTACTCTAGAACAATAACGATTTTGATTTTCTTAACGAGAAAGGTGGATGACTGTTGTCATCCACCTTTTGTTTTTATAGTGTATTTTCATATGCTTGTTGAAATTTTTGAATGTCACCTGCACCCATAAATAGTAAAACACCTGAATGATGTTGTTTCAATTTTTCAATATCTTCCTCATGAATCAGTTTGGCATTTGGAATTAAATTTTGTAAGTCTTGGATCGTTAATACTCCACTATTTTCTCTTGCCGATGCAAAAATGTCACATAAATAAACTTGATTTGCCTTAGTCAAGCTAGCTGCAAATTCGTCTAAAAAGGCTTTTGTTCTTGTAAATGTGTGAGGTTGGAAAATAGCTACAACTTCTTTTTGTGGATATTTTTGCTTTGTCGCTTCAATCGTTGCAGATATTTCAGTTGGGTGGTGGGCGTAATCATCGATTAATACTTGCTCACCAATAAATTTTTCACTGAAACGACGCTTAACACCAGGGAATGACTTAAGCTGATCTGAAATAATTTGGAGCGGAACATCTTCATAATGGCATAAAGCAATCACTGCTAAAGCATTTTTAACATTATGGTTACCGTAACCTGGGATCGTGATTGACCCGTAAAACGTATTTCGAACAAATACATCAAACGTAGTTCCTTCAGTTGTTGCTTTAATATTTTTTCCTTGAAAATCGTTATGGTCTTCTAAACCATAAAATACTACAGGAACTTGAGCTTGAATACTTTGGAGATGCTCATCATCGCCACAAGCGATAATCGCTTTTTTTACTTGCATCGCCATTTCCTGAAAAGCTGAAAAAACGTCTTTTACATCTGTAAAGTAGTCAGGATGATCAAAATCAATATTTGTCATGATCGCATAGTCTGGCTTATAGTTCAGAAAATGCCTTCGATACTCACAAGCCTCAAACACAAAATATTCGCTATCTTCTTCACCTTTTCCAGTCCCGTCACCAATAAGGAACGATGTCGGCTTTGCCGCACTTAAGACGTGCGATAAAAGGCCAGTTGTTGAGGTTTTACCATGAGAACCTGTGACAGCTACACTCGTAAAATTTTGAATAAACTGCCCTAAAAATAACGGATACTTATGAACATCCATCGATTTTTCAAGAGCTTCGGAAATTTCTTCATGATCTTCACCATAAGCAGGAGAAGCAATAAGCGTCTGCCCTTCTTGAATATTCCCTCTATCAAACGAGAAAATTTCAATTCCTTTTTCTTCTAAAGGCTTCTGTGTAAAGAAAGTTTTATCAATATCTGAACCTTGTACTTTAAACTTCATGTCATGTAACACTTGAGCAAGTGCACTCATTCCAGACCCTTTAATTCCAATAAAATGGTAGATTGTCATACGTTGGACCTCCACACTTCTGTAATAACCTATTCAATATTGCTATGCATCCAAACATTTTAGGAACGTAATTACTATATGACTGTTTGATAAGTCACTTACTACCTCAATTAAGTATATGCCTAATATGTATAAATGTTATTTTTTTGAACACATCCTGAATTATTATAACAGAAATTATTTTGCATCACCATGGGGAAAGTAAATTCTAGGTCAATACTGCCCTAAAACTTTTCAGTGAGATTACTACGAACGGCTATTATACTTTTTTATATTCTATCCAAGAAAGGTAAAATAATGAGCAATTATTCAGTTTTTAGTTTTGTAATTCAACAGTAGTATCTTCTTTCGACTTCGGTTTTGATTCGATATATATACTCCTTGAAGGAAAAGCAATCGAAATCCCTTCTGTTTGGGTAATACCGAGGATCTTAAGATTAATATCCTCCTTTACTTTTAAATATTCGCCCCAAACTGTCGTCTTCGTAAAAAAATATAAGAAAATATCAAGACTACTTTTATTAAACCCATCGAAGTGAACGAAAATTGTTTCTTGATCGATTTCAGGGTGATTTCTTAATAACTCTTCGATTTTTTTTATGAATGTATGTAACTTGTTTTTTGGGGTATTTAAAGTTACACCTAAATGAAAGCTTATTTGCCGTTTACCCATCTTTGACCAATTTAAGATCGCTGTATTTGCTAAAGTAGAATTAGGTACTGTTACTAATGCTTGGCGGAATGCTCGAATTCTCGTACTACGGAAATTGATTTCTTCTACGATTCCCTCTACATCTTTTGTTTTAATCCAATCACCTTTTGTGAAAGGTTTTTCAGTCATAATAATAAAGCCCCCAAAAAAGTCTTCAATCATTTCTTGAGCTGCAAAGGCTAAAGCAAGTCCACCTAAACCTAAACCAGCAACAAATCCATTAATATCAAACTCCCACTCTCTGGCAATCACACTTAAACTAAGTGCAACAACAATAAACCGCAATACTTTTGATAGAAAAGGTATTAATATTTTATCAACTTCAACATGTATTCTGTTCCCGATGTTTTCAAACAAAAAGGACGAAGCAGCAGTTAAATTATATAAGCCCGTTGTAATTAAGATAATGATTAACGTCCTATAGATTTGAATGATTAACTCTTCATATCCATGTTCATAAGGCAAAGTAACGATAGCTAAATATAAACCTAGAAATACAAAAAACCACCTTAACGGTTTTTCAAAAGCAATAAAGATATTTGTAAAAAATGATGTAGGTGACTTCTTTGCGATTTTTAAAATGATTTTAAATACATATTTTGTAAACAGCTTTCTAAGTACTAGAAAAAAGATAAATATAAACAAAGAAACGCCGATATCTACCCAAATCGGTAATGATAATAAAATCTCAATTAGTTCCATTTATGTACCTCGTCACGATATGTTTTCTTATATTATCTGCTATTTTTGCAAAATTGAAAAGGAGAAAGGCCACCCTCGGGCAGCCTATACGCTATGAAAAAGCTTTTATTCCTAGAACAAAATGAACGAATAGAAATACAAAAACCATTAAGAGTAAGCCCATAAATAAGCCATTTAAAGATTCTTTCACAAAAAACTGTGCTTGTGAATCCTTCTTTTTCTCAACGTTGTTCATTGTTAACCCACCTTTCTTCTAAAATAACTAGAAGAAGTGGGCATAAAAAGACGTATTAAATTTAATAACCATTAATAATTCAAACCTTTTAATTAAATAGATTGGAGAATAAAGAAAGTCTCCTTTCAAAGAATTTTCTAAAGCTAGAAGTTGAAAACTCTTTATGAGGTGAATTACATGATCATTACATTCATTTGAAGAAAGAAAAGCATAATCGTCATTTTTATCTTCAGCATACTGAATACTTAAGAGGTGATCATTATTTCCTTCTCCATAAACAGAAAAGGGAAAAATTAAGAGAAAAATTAATAATAATTTTATAGAGTTCATTAAAAAAACCTCTTTAAATAATCAATATTATTAGCTTGGAACTACTATATAAGATTCTTTTCTATTATACAAGTTTTTCTTACTCAGTTTCTTCTTACGCTTGTTCTTTCAGTAATCCATAAACATATGTATCATGGGCAATATCATTTTGATACATGTATTGTTTTAATACACCTTCTTTTACAAACCCTAAGCTTAAAAGCAATTGGTTCGATGCAACATTTTCAACAAACACTACTGCACCAATACGAGTTAATCCGAGATCATTGAAACCATAATCAAGTATTTTTGTTATTACCTCTGTAGCATAGCCCTTTCGCCAATGGTTCGGATGGAGTTCATAGCCAATTTCTGCACGTTTATGCTTTAGTGACAAGGCATTAAACCCAACTGTACCAATAAACTCTTTTGAATCTTTGAGCTCGATGCCCCATCTAATCCCTCTTTTATCGCGATAGCTCTGTGCAAAAAAAGTAACAAATCCTTTTGCATCTTCTTCATTCTTTAACGTTTCCTGGCCATAATATTTAGTTACTTCTTCATTAGCAAAACAAGCAAAAATTCCTGACGTGTCGGCTTCAGTTATTTCCCTTAATACAAGCCTTTCTGTTTCTAGCATCGGAAACATAAACTTCTCTCCTCTAATTTATAATCTTCTTAAATTTATTCTTCACAACTATGAAATTTCCTTTATTAGGATTAATATCGACGTCAAATAGAAAAACACACAAGCTAATAAAAAACTTGTGTGTTGGTATTTAATCTATTTTCTCTAGGCGAGGATTAGGTCTATATTTACGACCTGTTTTGGCCTGATGCTTTCCGTTTAATAGAACGTTATCACCTGTAAAACCGATATTGATCTTTAATAAACTTCCACCAACACCGTAAATATCAACAGGTACTCCCTTTTTTTCATATTCAGCAATACGCTTTGCGTCAAAGCCACCTGATCCGATGATCTTCACATGATGAAAGCCTTCTTCATCAAGTGCTTTACGAAGAGCAAAAATCAGTTCTGGATTTGCTCCACGAGGATCAAAAGATCCTAAAACGTCTGGATTTCTAAAAAAGTATTGGTCAACCATCGTTCTTGATGTATCAATACGAACACCTTTCAACTCGCTGCCAAATTCTCTAGCTACTTTAAGGGCATCGGTAATAACATCGTTATTATAATCGACAAGAGCCATAAGGTCATCCTCTGGAAAGGTTTCCTTATATGCTTTCGTTGCTGCCACGACATCGCCTTCGAACAACTGTATTAAGGCGTGCGGCATCGTCCCCATACCTTTCTTCCCCCACCATTCATTCATCGCATGTGTGGCTTGAGCAATCGAACCTCCTATGTAAGCTGCATATCCGTCACCAGCTTGCTGAGTAAAATGATCATCACGATCTCCCATAAAGATGACAGGCTTTTTAACCCCAGATAAACTAGCTGCCTTAACAACATTGTATACATTCGTCGCAACAGAAGTACGTCTAGCTAAGATACCATCAATGATTCCTTCTAAATATCCGAAATTTTGATACGGACCGGTAATTGTTAAGACCGTTTCAAACGGCTGAATTTTATCACCATCTTTTAAAGAATGAATTTCAAGCTCGTCCGTATTTTTCGCAAACGTCTTAACTAATGCGATAACTTCATCAGTCCCGCACAGAACAGCGTCAGTTTTCTGAAAAAATTGCATTGTAACAACATTATCCTTCTTAAAACGATCTACGATTTCGCTCGTTTTCAGAAAGTATACTGCTGAAAACCACCCTTCACGAACACGTTCGTCAAACTTAAACGTATTATTTGTTAATCTTTTTATTTTTCCTTCTACCTTAAGTTTTATCTCTTTCATACCAATACCCCTTGTAATTTGAAAATATTTTTTCTATAATAAACACTATTTTCTAGAACGAGTTCTGAGTTTCTATAAGAATGTTAGAATGCCTGTGACAGACAAACATCCTGGCACAGGCACTGTGAAAATTTTAGTGAAGAACACCTTTATGTTGCTCTAGTATTGCGGCTTCAATGATTTCTTTCACGTCACATTCGTTTAAATTGGTAAATCCATGCTTTAATACGATGAGCATGTTCAGTTCATCTTCCGTCAATAAGGAAAGCCATTGAGGAGAAATAGATTTTACTAAGCTTGATAATTGAATCTCTTGCATCGTGACCACTCCTTATAAAAAGTATGGTATAGCTGGACTCAAATACTGTGTAACTTAAAGTAAAAATTGGTTCTCTCTTACCAGTACATCCCTTATTAAATTATTACCAAAAAAACACTAACATATAAATCATATTAAACCTTTTTAAAGAAAACAAGGTATAGTTTTTTAGTAGACATACCTTATTTTATTCTATTGTAAACGAAGAGGAAGAATGTTACTAGTTTTTTTGTCTGGAGATTAGCTAAAGTAACTCTCCCCTTCACTTTTACCTGTCACTCTTTTACATTCGATCAGACAGCTCCTCTTCTGAAACGAGGACATTTCTCGGCTTAGAACCCATCGCTTCAGAGATAATCCCCCTTGCTTCCATCATATCGATAAGTCTTGCCGCTCGGTTAAAACCGATTCGAAACCTCCGTTGTAAACTAGATGACGATGCGCCTCCTTGCTCTAATACATAATAGCAAGCTTCTTCAAACAGGTCGTCTTCTTGATCACTACCCGCTTCAAATGTTTTAATTAGGTGTTCTTTATCAAATAAATAATTCGGCTTTCGTTGCTCTTTTACTAGAGCGATTACTCTATCTATTTCTTCATCTGAGACATAGTTTCCTTGGACACGAACTGGCTTAGATGCTCCGTTTTCAAACAAGAGCATATCACCTTTTCCAAGTAATCTTTCGGCACCACCCGAATCAATAATTGTTCTAGAATCTGCTTGTGATGACACGGAAAAAGCAATTCTCGTTGGAATATTAGCTTTTATTAATCCTGTAATCACATCTACTGATGGTCTCTGTGTGGCTAACAGCAAATGAATTCCGCAAGCTCTTGCTTTCTGAGCAATACGACAAATCGCTTCTTCAACATCATGTGGTGAAACCATCATCAAATCTGCAAGTTCATCAATAATGATAACAATAAATGGCATCGCCGGATTTGGATCATTATCTGTTTTCATTACCTCGTTATATCGTTTAATGTCTCTAACTCCATTTTGTACGAATAACTCATAGCGGCGATCCATTTCCTCAACTGCCCATTTCAACGCAATTGTTGCTTGTTTTGCATCGGTGATTACTGGAGTAACTAGATGCGGAATATCATTATATGGAGCAAGTTCAACCATTTTTGGATCAACAAGTAGCAGCTTTACTTCATCAGGTGTCGCCTTAAACATAATACTAATTAAAATAGAATTTATGCATACACTTTTTCCAGAACCTGTTGCACCAGCAATTAATCCATGAGGCATCTTTTGTAAATCAGTAACAATTGGCTTCCCTTCAATATCTAACCCAAGAGCAACTGTAAGTGGAGAAGGATCTTTTAGAAACTCATTACTTCGTAAAATCTCTCTAATAACTACAGGAACACTTACGTCATTTGGCACCTCAATGCCAATAGCATTCTTACCTGGGATAGGTGCCTCCATCCGAATATCTTTCGCTGCCAAACTCAATTTAATATCGTCCGTTAAGCCAGTTACTTTACTAACCTTTACTCCTGGGTCCGGCTGTATTTCAAAACGAGTAACTGAAGGACCTTTCGTCACACCAACAACCTTTGCTAAAACATTAAAATTTGCTAATGTTTGCTCCAATATTTCTTGCTTTTCCTCTAACCATTGATGACTATTATCTGGTTGCCTTGGGGGAATATTTAATAATTGTAATGTTGGAAATTGATAACTTTTGACCTGTGGTGTCTTTACCTCATTTTTCTTTTGGGCCACACGATCCTTATGAAACATTAAAACGTTAAACGGAACGACTGTTTTCCTAGGTTCATTGCCATCAACTTTTGGAGTTTCATAGTTAATTGTATTCAGTGGAGCTGATAATTGTTCAAGCTCTTCTCGTTTTTCCGCCATCTCTTCTTCTCTACTAAAGTCGACAAGCTTGTCTTGTTCAGTAGTTGCAACTACTTCATCTTGGTCATTCGTTATTTCCTCAACTACCTCTTCATACTCTTCATACTCTTCTAGCTCAACAAAGTCCTCGTGAGTATTATTGGTTAACTCTTCTTCTAACAGTACTTCAGTGGAAGCCTCTAATTGTGCCATCTCTATCTCGGAATGATCTTCAGCCTCGAACTGACTTTCGAATTCTTCTTCTTGCGATTGGCTATCTACCTTTGCGACAAATAGTTCCCTATCAACCACTTCTCCATTAACTTTTTCACTATTTACTTCGGTTGTATCGTAACTAAAATCAATCTCTTCTCTCTCGTCATCTACCGCTTCATATAGAACTAGTTCTAGGTCATCGTTCTCTTCATTAGTCACCTTACAGTTTGGGCTAACAAACTCTTCTTCAAATTGAAAGTAATCATTTTGCACATTATTACTTTCAATTACTTCCTCTATCTCGGCTAGTTCGCTCCTAATAGTTTCAGGGGGTTTATCGAAAGCGTAAATCGGTGAAGGAATCGTACGGGCTTTGAAGTTCACCCCCTGAAATTTTTTCCGTTCTTGAATTTTCGTAGTAGCAACCTTAGGCGTAGACTGCTCTTCTTTTGTTTCTAGTTTTAATTTATTGATCGGTTGTTTGGCTGTAGTTTGTCTCTGTGGTACTATTTTGTTAACTTTCCGATTTGTGGAACGTTCTCTTTTAGGCTCAACAACATCAGTTTCGTCGACAGCAAGAGGAAAACGAAATTTCCCATGCTTTGGATATTGATGGATCATTCGCGCCTCTGCCTCAGTTTCCTGCTTTACGCGACCATAATACTGCTTTCTTTCATCTCGCGTATGTATATGCTCTTCTTCTTGCCCAAATAAAAAAGAGTGAACTTTTTTATATGTAGTTTTTAATCGGTTAAACATGAAAATCACCTTTTCCATAATATTGAATGTAGAAAGTCGAATCTTGAATTATAGTTTTGCATGATGTATTTCTTCCATCTAATTCAAAAGTTCAAAAATTCACTTGTGCTAACTTAATAATAACGCAAAAAAGGAAAAAACCACTAGTTTTTTCTGTACAAGTTTTGAGATTGTGAGAATCTACCTAGCTAATAAAATTCAGGTATTGGATTCAAAAAAGGCGAGTCTCGATACTCACCTTTTTGCTTTTATTCTTTTGGTTTTCTTTGAGCAAGAATAAACACTGGTTCAAAATTTCCATTTTCGAAGATAAATGGTAATGCTGTAATCGGCGTTCGTCCACTAGAGAAAAATGAAAACACCATTTGGCCGAGAACATCATAGCCAGTTTCATTTTTAATGTCTGCAATTATTAAAACGTCTTGGTGAGGAACTGCTACAGCTAGTTCACCTTCGGCTATTTTTGCGTACTGCTTTAATAATTGATCATTCAAAATTTTACTAGCATCATAGCCGTCATTATGATTGATAAAGTAAAAAGTGTTTCCAGCTACTACATCTTTTTTGGCATCTGTTTTTAAAGATCGAACGTTAAATAACGCCATTTCTTTTATTTTTGAATGCTCTAGCTGGGCATCCTCAACCATTTCCTTCGTAAGGAGCGTAAATGTTACACCTCTATCAATCGCATAATATATCCTTGTTTCAGCTGTATGTTCTTCAAATAAAAGTTCTTTATCTTCTCCTGAATGAGTAGAAAATGATGTTGAGCGAATGACAGGGAAAATATTTTTTTCATTTCCCTTTAATGTGACTGGTGTTGCCATTGCTTCTAATGCTGACTCAACGTAATGAACAGCTTCCTCAATTGCTTCTTCTTTTTTGGCTGACCATTTTGCAGCAAGCTTCGATATTGAGAGGGTAACTCCCTTTTTTACAGTTGTATCTTCAATTCTTAGCTGTTGCTCGTCTCTATTATATGAAATCCTTCGATTGGGAGCTTGTAACCTTGTTTCTAACTCACGTTTAATTTCTAATGGCTTCATGTTTTATAAGCCCCCTGTTTTTTCTAACGATCTTTGCAAAAACAACTCAATTTCTTCCTTTGATTTACGGTCTTTGCTAACAAAACGATCAATTTCGTTCCCGTCTTGATATGTTATAAAGCTCGGGATTCCAAAAATACCTAATTCACTACAAAGATCAATTAATGTATCTCGGTCTGCATAGTAAAATGTAAAATTAGAGAAGTTCGCTTCGATTTCTGGTAAGACTGGTTCAATTACAACGCAATCAGGACACCAATTAGCTGAAAACATAACGACCGAAAGTCCATCTTTAATTTTAGAAAAATACAGTTCTTTTGATTCGAGAGTTTGCATATATATTCCCCCTAACATTTCTCCATTTTTTTGACTTTACCTTATCGTACATTAGAGCCCTATACTTGAACAATGGACTCGCATAGTTCACTGTTCGATTTTCATATCACCAAATTTTATAAGGCCAGCTTTTCTTAATACTTCTGATAAAAATAAGCTTATCACAGCTGGACCAATAAAATGAAGTAATAACACCGGAAAGAACACTTCCCACGAGAAACCCATTTCCGTAAAAGTCATAATTTGTCCAACAAAACCACTCGTCCCCATACCTGCTCCAGCTGGATTATTAACCATTTTAAAAACGATTGTAGCAAATGGTGCTAATATCATTCCTGCTACAGTTGGTGGTATGAGGATCGCTGGGTTCCTTACAATGTTTCCGACTTGTAACATAGACGTACCGATACCAAGAGCTACGAACCCTGAAATCCCATTTTCCCGGTAACTGCTAGTAGCAAACCCAATCATTTGTGCAGCACAACCGACCGTTGCTGCACCAGCAGCAATCCCTTCTAAACCAAGCATAAAAGCAATGGCAGCACTAGAAATTGGTGCTGTTAAAGCTAGCCCCATCAGCATCGCAACTAAAATCCCCATTACAAATGGCTGCCTATCTACTGCCCACATAATTAACACTCCAAAGTAATCTATCCCACTTGCTATGACCGGACCGATCGTTGTTGCTACAGCATAGCCCGCTGCAATCGTCACAAACGGGGTAATAATAATATCTAATCGTGTTTCTTTTGAAACAAGTTTTCCAATTTCAGTTGAAAAAAGTGTTGCTATGAACGCTCCGGCTGGGCCTCCGAGAGCTGCACCTGCTGCACCAATCACAACTGCTGGAAAGAGTACAAGGCGAGGTGCCTTTAGACCATAAGCAACTGCCACACCAATTGCTGGCCCCATGAAATCCATAGCCAATTGTCCCATTGGAACTAAAAATTCTAAGTATGGTATTTGTTGACCTGCTGTTCGGATAATTAAACCAATGATTAATGATGAAAATAGCCCTAGGGCCATAAAACTGAGGGCTGTAACGAAATAAACTTTTAATGACAACTCAACACCCTTTTTATGTAAGAACTTTCTCAATTGCTCCACCTGCCTATAATAGAATTACCTTAATTATTTACCGATCTAGTTTATTTCATTTATCAATAATTGACAACGTACGTTGTTTAAGGAAATCCAGCGACAGGCTCTAAAAACTTTTTTATCAAAAAAACTCTGCCCGTTCCAAGTATTTTGGGACAAGCAGAGTTTTTTTTGTTTAGGAATTAATAGTTTTTTAATAGAAAATTAAAACAAGGATGAAACCAATCGCTACTGAACAGAAACTCGTAATAAGTCCAGGAGTCATGAAGCTATGATTAAATATATATTTGCCAATTTTCGTTGAGCCTGTTTGGTCCATATTTATGGCTGCAAGTAGCGGTCCGTAGTTTGGCATAAAGAAATATCCATTTACGGCTGGGAACATCGCAATTAAGAAGAATGGTGATATTCCTAGCGTCACTCCTAGCGGCATTAAAGCACGAACAGTAGCTGCTTGAGAATTTAAAAGGACTGATAATATAAACAGTGCAAAAGCAAATAGCCAAGGCGCTGTTAATACTGCATTTTGAATTTGGTCTTGGATGACTGCGATATTCGCCTGGAAGAATGTATCTCCCATCCACGCAATCCCAAAGATAGCAACAACAGCAACGACACCCGCTCTAAAAACATTTCCAGTTACAATTTTTTCGACATCAGCTTTGCATAATAGAATCATAATTGCTGCAACAGATAACATAATAATTTGAATGGCATAAGGCATCGATAATTGCGTCACTTCTCCATTAACATCAAATGACGGTCGTAATTCTGGGAAGCTACCTAAAAGAACAACTAGAATAGCACCAAATAAAAACAGGTAAACGGATAGTTTTGAATGTTTTGTAACTGTTCCTTTCGCTCGAGCTTCTTTCATTGGCATTAAACCATTTTTTAGACGACGTTGATACTCAGGGTCATCTTCAAGCTCTTTCCCCTTTTTACTAATGAAAAAGGCAGAAATCATTATCCCAAGAAAAGTTGCTGGAATAGTGATTCCAAGGATTTGTAGAAGTGTAATATTAAATGGTGCAAGGATTGCTAATAAAGCAACCGTCGCTGCAGATATAGGACTAGCTGTAATCGCCTGCTGTGATGCAATAACTGCAATCGAAAGTGGGCGTTCAGGTCTTACCTTTGATTCCTGGGCAACCTCTGAAATTACGGGTAAAAGACTGTAGGCAACATGCCCAGTTCCTGCAAAAAAAGTAAATAAGTACGTTGTTACAGGTGCCATAAATGTAATGCGATCTGGATTTTTGCGAAGCATTTTCTCTGCTAACAATACGAGATAATTCAACCCACCGGATGCTTGTAATGCACCAGCAGCTGTAATTACTGCTAATATCATTAACATAACGTCAATTGGAGGCGCTGTCGGTGACAATTGAAAACCAAATGTTAAAATTGCCAAACCAACTCCACCCATTACTCCTAAACCAACTCCGCCGATCCTAGCACCTACTAAAATACAAGCTAAAACAATTAAAAACTGTACCCAAACCATTTCTCCACCACCAATTCATTAGATGTAATCATTTCACCTTATTATACAATTATTAAATTAATATGATAGTAGTTTGTGAATAATTTCACAAAAAATTCAAATCAACTGGAATTTCTAACCAATTTAAAAAAGAGGCCGTCTAAATTAGTCAAAATGATGACCAAAAGACAGCCTAAATAATTAATAGTTTATTGAGTTAATAATTTCTAGCAGTGTGTCAACACTATCCTTTAAATTTGCTAGATTTGTTACTGTTGTACCTTTTTCTCCCCCAATTCCTACAATGACTTTGTAATCGTCATCTTCAAAAGGGGAGACTATAATATATGCAAACTTTCCATCAACTTCTGTTGTTTCTACTAATAAAGCAGTATTCTCAACTACACGATCTTGCTCATAATTGACTTGGCTTAATTTAGTTTCAGCAGGATTAGAAAAAATTAAAAACACCTGATTGTCCTTGCCTAAAATAAGGTTGTTTTCTGCCTTTTCTTCAACAATTAATTCTGAGGGAAGATAATAACTAAAAAGATCTGTTGCTTCATTTGGCTCTTGCGGTTCCTCTAAAACACCAACTTCAAAAGATTCTTTTGCATAGTCTAACGCTTGTTCTTTTGTCAAACCACAACCGGTGAGGATCAAAAATGCTATTAAAATACTAAAGTTAACTAATACTATCTTTGGCACCATTCGTTTCAATTTTGCACCTCCTCCTATTTTTTGGACTTTCGGAAATGCCCCCATATTTTTATCTACTAATTTCCTAATATATGATTATTTTACATCTTTCTAATCATACCTTACATAGTACACTGTGACAACCCTTGACAGAGTTCGACTTTTGTTAAATTTGTGATTTTTTTACAAAGTTAATTTTCATTTCCAAGTATTATGATTGGCTTTAAAGCACTTCTTATGGTATCTTAATAATAATTTGTTATTTAGCAAATTACTATTACTTATCGAGGTGGAGACAGAGATGAAAAAAGGATTATTTATGCTGCTCTTTTCTTTAATTCTATTAATTACTGCATGTGGCGGTAAAGCAGAAGAAACTAATGAAGCAGAAGTTAACGAAGGTGCTCCAAAAAGCACTGAAGCAAGTGAAGAAAAAGGCGAATTAGTTATTGGCTTAATTCCATCGCAATCTGAAGGTGAAATGGAAACTGCGATAGAAAAGCTTAAAGTTGAATTAGAAGAGAAACTTGGTAGACCGGTAAAAATTGATCATTACCCTGCATATAACGGTGTCGTTGAAGCGCTTAATTATGAGCATATTGATATGGCTTATTTTGGTCCTTTGACCTATGTCATCGCTCACGAAAGAAGTGGCGCAAAAGCAATCATTACACAATTAGTAAATGGGGAACCCTATTACCACTCTTATTTCATTACAAAAGCTGATGCACCTTGGGAAACTCTTGATGAGTTATTAGCAGATAAGTCAACGATTGATTTGGCATTTGGAAGTCCTTCTTCTACATCCGGTTCTTTAATTCCTGGTGTTGAGTTAAAGGAGCGTGGCGTTTTCCGTGATGCGGATGATTATGATTTTGCAGCTGTTACTTATACTGGTAGCCATGATATAACTGCCCAGTCTGTTTTAAATGGTAGTGTCGACGTTGGTGCAATTGATAGTGCTATTTTTGAAGCAAGAATTCGCTCAGGTGCTATCAACGAGGCAGATTACAAAATCATCTGGAAATCAGAAAGAATTTTCCAATATCCATGGGCTGTTCGTCCGAACATGGACGAAGCGACAATTCAAGCACTTCAAGAGGCATTCATGAGTATTACTGACGAAGACATTCTAAATGCTTTTGGAGCTACTGCATTTACAACTGCATCTAACGAAGACTACGAAGCGATCCGTAATGCCGCGATTATCGATGGGCGTATGGATGACGACTTAGGTGATAAATAATTTTTAAGAGAGCGATGAAATGCTATACTAAAGAGGAATGCTGCGGCGTTCCTCTTTCACATAATTAATCAATAGGGAGAACAAATTATGGTTTGGTTTAAACCGAAGTTTATTTTTATCGGACTAATCTTATTAATAACTGTTTTGTATAGTATGGAAATCACACAATTTCAATTTGAAAAATTAAAAAACATACCAAATACGTTTTATTTTATTCGTGATCAGTTTTTCCCGCCAAATTGGTCCATTCTACGACGTCTAGTTGATGCATCTATTGTGACTCTGGCAATGGCATTTTTAGGAACATTTATTGCTTTACTAATTGCCCTTCCCCTCAGTTTTATGGCTGCCAAAAATACTAGTCGTCACTTCTTGTTATATGGCTTTAATCGCTCGATGCTCAGTGGTCTTCGTTCAATTCCAGAAATCGTCTTTGGATTAATATTTGTCGTTTCTCTTGGGCTCGGTCCTTTCCCAGCAGTACTTGCCATCATGCTACATAACATCGGTGTTTTAGGGAAATTAATTTCTGAACTGATCGAATCTGCAGATCCTGGACCTCAGGATGCGATGAAATCCGTTGGGGCAACAAGGTGGGTTGCCGTCTTATTTGCAATCCTTCCACAAATCTGGCCAAATGTGTTAAGTCATTTTTTCTATCGATTTGAAGTTGCGATACGAACTTCGTTAATTTTAGGATTTATCGGTGCGGGCGGAATTGGACAACTACTCTTTAACCATTTTCAATCGTTTCTATATAAGTCGGTGGCTATGGATATTTTAGTTATTATCGTCCTAGTCGTTATGGTCGACTTTATCGGTGGAAAAATTCGTGAAAGGGTTATTTAAGGTGAAAACGATGCTACAAATTGAAGAACTATATGTAAAATATCCAAAGGCAAATGACCATGCCCTTACTAATTTAAAGCTATCACTGCAAAATGGCGAATTTGTTTGTATTCTTGGAAAGAGTGGTGCGGGAAAATCGACGTTTATCCGTTGTTTAAATGGGCTACAGCGTCCCACATCTGGTGCTGTTATTTGGAATGAACAAAACATCTTCCAATTAAAGCAAGAGCAATTAAGAAAAACTCGTGTTGAAATGGGAATGATCTTTCAACATTTTAACTTGATCCCAAGGCTAACTGTCTACCAAAATGTGCTAACGGGAATGTTTGGAAAACGTTCACCTTGGAAAAATATACTGGGCCTTTTTTCTAAAGAAGAAAAACAATTAGCACTAAAGATGATTGAACGTGTTGATTTATATGATCATAAAGATAAACGTGTAGAAGCCTTGAGTGGGGGCCAAAAACAACGGGTCGCTATTGCTAGAGCATTGTTACAAAATCCTAAAGTATTTTTAGGCGACGAACCTGTAGCAAGCTTAGACCCTGGGACTGCTACTCGAATTTTTTCATTATTACAATCGATCCATAAGAAATACGATTTATTAACAATTATTAATGTTCACGATGTTGTATTGGCCAAACAGTTTGCAACAAGAATTATTGCTTTAAAAAATGGCGAAGTTGTTTTTGATGATGTTCCTGACAAGTTTACAGATGAAGTTTATGACTTAGTTTACAATTAACGAGCATACAAAAAACCTTCAAAAAGAGTTACTACTCTCCTTGAAGGTTTTTGTTAAATTCATATTGTCCAACTAACGCTTTCACAACATGAGCAAACATTTCATCACGGTTGATGCGCCCGTTTGTAATTATACCCATTGCCCCTTCTTTCTTACTTACCCCTTCTCTGTTTGTGAATATATCCATCGCTTCACCTAACGTTTTTCCATTTTGAATTTCCTGATGTACCTCAGCTGGAAGGAGCGTTCGAGCACCACTTGCTATATATTCTTTTCCACTATTGTCTACTAGTGCACCCCAGTTAATCACCATTAATCCGTACTCAGTTTCAGCAACTCCGCCTTCTAGACCAATTGCAAATTGAACTTCGGCAGCCGCTAAGGAAGCTCTTGCTCGATTAAGAGCGCCTTTTACCGTTTCTTCATCACCGAATGGTTGCTCTGATACATAAGAAGGTGCCTCTATTGGTAATAATTCAATATTGTTCCCCAATACACGTTTGACTGCCGCGATTTTTGTAGGATTTGTTGAACCAACTGCAACTCTCATCTTTACCCTCCATAAGCTTCTTTTCATTTTATACCGACATGGTGGCCAAAAAAGTGCCTTTTCCATCTTTAATTTAATATCGCTAGATTTCCTCTCTCTTCGCTAAAACTCTACCGAATTTTTAGAGGTTTTTTTAGGAAATCCAGCGACATTTTCTAAAAAGTTGTTTTAATGGGCGATAAAATATTTTAGTGTATTCTCAAAAACTTATAAAATCACCTATAATACTGTTTCTATATACAAAACAGACTCGGCTGGCTCCCGAGTCTGTTTTTCCGCATTTTACAATTATAAATTGTGCAAGATGAGAACCTCACCTATAGGATTATTTTAACTGTTATTTCTGATTGTTTCAACAGCAGTTTTGTCTGTTGTCTGGACGAGTTTTACTAATAATGCTTTTGCAGCCGCATAATCATCAATATGAATAATTGAAGCAGATGTGTGAATGTAACGTGAGCATAATCCGATAACTGCAGATGGAACACCACTACCTGAAGTGTGAACTCGACCCGCGTCTGTTCCACCTTGAGAGATAAAGTATTGGTACGGAATGTTATTTGTTTCTGCAGTATCTAAAATAAAGTCACGAATCCCACGGTGAGTAATCATTGATCGATCATAAATGCGTAGGAGCGCTCCTTTGCCAAGATGACCAAATGCATCTTTATCACCTGTAGCATCATTTGCAGGACTTGCATCTAACGCATAAAAAATATCTGGTTCAATCATATTTGCTGCTGTTTGTGCCCCTCTTAAACCAACTTCCTCTTGAACCGTTGCACCTGAGAATAGAATGTTAGGTAGCTTTTCGTCTTTTAGCTCTTTTAAAAGTTCAATTGCAAGTCCACACCCATAACGATTATCCCAAGCTTTTGCTAAAATCTTCTTCTCATTTGCCATTGGAGTAAACGGACAAATCGGAACAATTTGCTGCCCTGGCTTAATGCCAATTTTCTCAGCATCGGCCTTATCATCCGCACCGATATCAATAAACATGTTTTTTATTTCCATTGGTTTGTTGCGTTTTGCCTCGTCAAGTAAATGTGGCGGGATTGAACCGATCACGCCGATTACAGGACCGTTGTCAGTCATAATCTGCATTCTTTGCGCAAGTAACACTTGGCTCCACCAACCACCAAGTGTTTGGAATCGGATTAGTCCTTTATCAGAAATCGAAGTTACCATGAAACCAACTTCGTCCATATGTCCTGCAACCATTACTTTTGGACCTTTATCGTCACCACGTTTCACACCAAAAATACTACCAATTCGATCTTGAATAATTTCATCTGTATATTTTTCTAGTTCACTTCTTACAAATCTTCTGACTTGGTGCTCAAAACCTGGGGCCCCTTGAAGTTCAGTTAATGTTTTAAACAATTGTAAAGTCTCTTGATTCATTTTCTACTCCTTTCGGATACCGTAATAAGTATGTACAGTTCTATTTTAGCTGAAGTTGTTGAACCTTTCCACTGATTCGGTAAAAAAGCAAATAACTATTTGGTAATTTTGAGGAAATTAGTTATACTAAGCTTAGTAACCATTTATAAATTTTACATTATTTTTATTTATTATTAAGGAAAATTTCACTATAATAAAGAAAACGTTCACATTGTCAGAAAGAGGTGGCTATTCATGAGCTTTAAACGATTTTTACTTGGAGCTGGAATTGGCTTTATTGTTGGGGCCGTCCTTAAAGACCAATTAACGAAAGAACTTATTTCACCTGAGAAGGCTTTAAGAGTAGTAAAGCGAAAATTAGGAAAGCAAGGGGTAGTTGAAGGGTCTTGGATCCATATGATCCCTGAAGACTATGAGAAAAGTCTTTTGGAATATACGGTTTATCGTGGTGGAGTTTCTTGTACGATTGAAGGAGAGTTTTTTCAGTTCGACTTTATTGTCGACGGACATACAGGTGCAATTTTAGAATTAACTTCACAAGATTGATGAAGTAGAGCTTGCAAATGCGAGCTCTTTTCTTTTTTACATAAACAATTTAATAAAGTTTATACTAGAAATATTAGCTTAAAGGAGTGAAATTATGGATTTCAACTTTATTTGGGAATCAATTGTCTTAGTACTAACTGGATTTCTTCTCCTTAGAATATCTGGGAGAAAGTCGATTGCACAAATGTCAATTACAACCACTGTTGTCATGATTTCGATCGGTTCAATTATCGTCCATCCAATCATTGAAGACAGTTTAATTAGAACCGTACTTACGATCGCAATGATTATTGCCATTCTAATTGCTGTAGAGTATTTACAACTCAAGTTTAATCTTATTGAAAAACTTTTTACTGGAAAAGCAAAAAGTGTCATAGAAAATGGACAAGTAAACATCGAAAATTTAAAAAGCATGCGTCTCACCTTTGATAAGCTAGAAATGCAACTTCGGCAAAATGGGATTTCTAATCTCTCAGATGTGAAAAATGCAACAATTGAAGCAAATGGGCAATTAGGTTACGAATTAAAACCTGACGCAAGACCATTGACCGTTGGTGAGTTCAAAAAATTAATGGGTGGTATGGCGCAAATCCAAAATCAAAGTCCTGATGTTGATGGTAATTTATTCTATGAAATCATCTATAAAAAACATAAGTTTCCTAACAAACAACAATATAAGTAAACATTCCTTCCTCTTAATTTGACGCCTCTTGTATATTATTTATAGGAGGCGTTATTTGAATCTGTTGTTCTACATTTATAAGAGAAAATTGTCCTAATAATTAGAACTACAAATATAGACTTGCATTTTGTTGAAGATATAAAAGTAAATAATTCTAGCTTTTTGAAACCAATGACTGATCGGCATCGTCATACTTATGAACTTAATAAAGAGAGGCGGGGATACCGTTGCAATTACAAACCTACGATGACATTTCTAACCTTGATTTTGTCACAATGGATAAAGAAGAAGCGATCGAAGTACTTATGACCGAATATGGCGAAGAGATTAAACGGCTTATTTTTACATATACAAAAAATTGGGCCCAAGCAGATGATTTAACTCAGGAAGTGTTTTTGACCATTTATTTAAAACTTAATCAGTATACGGGCAAGTCAACGATCCGAACATGGATCTATTCAATTGCTATTAACAAATGTAAGGATTTCAAGAAAAGCTGGTATTTTCGTAATATCCAAATTGTCGATAAACTAGTTTCCTTTGCAAAGACGGACACAAAAACTCCGGAAATGGAAACAGTACAAAAAGACGACAAGTCCTTTTTAATGGAGCAAGTAATGTCACTTCCTATTAATTACCGTGAAGTCATTCTATTATTCTACTATAAAGAATTTACCATTGATGAAATAGCAACCATTACTGGTTTAAACAAGGCTACGATTAAAACTCGTTTAAAGCGAGCGAGAGAAAAATTACACACTATTTATGTGGGAAAAAGAGGTGAGTCTGTTGAATAATGAGTTAAACCGATTAAAAAATGAATTTGACGAATATATTTCACCTAATCCTGTATTTACGAATGAAGATAAAATCCGCATTCGCAAAAAGATTGATCAGACAAAAATTAACCGCGTATCACCTAGTTTTATTCCAAATTTATTAACAGTAGCGTTAGTATTGATTGGGGTATTTTTTGTTGGGAACTTTTTCATCAATGAAGTTAATTTCTCTCAAAATGATGCTGCTATGCCAGAGCAATCTAGTGCACCAGATGAACTGCCAATGTCAGATCATGTTGAGAATGAGGCTAGTGAAGAAGCAAAAGAAGCAATTGGTGAATCAGAAGGAGCTTTGGAAGTAAATGAAGGCGTTGGCACTACTTTTGATTACAATACTTATGAAGTGATTGATGGAGAAGTTGCAAATTATTTTTCATATAATTTTCAGGATAGAACAATGTATATTGCTGGTTTAAAGGGTTTTGAAGAATTTGACAATGCCAATGAGGGGACTGTTTCAATCAGCTCTGATGGAAATGTTTTGACTTTCTCTATGACCAAAGCTACTGGTTCTATTACAGGTGCTGTTGACGGACCTAATGTGTATTTTCAAATAAACCTTAACACAAATGAAATAACTATGAAGAGATTCACCCCAGCACCAAACTATGAGGAATTAGGGAAAGAAGAGTTTGCTGAATATAGTAATGAAGTGATTGATTTAAGTGATGAACGATTGGTTGAAATTGGATTATATTTTATAGACTTAATTAATGAGATAGAAGCACTTTAATAACTTCACAAAATCTAACGAAAACAAACGGGAATTGTTAAAGAAGAAATAATAAAAGCAGAGTGATATAAACTGCCCCCAATTGTTAGCCCCCCCTAACGATTGGGGGCAGTTTTTTGCACTGAATTTACAAGTGATACCAAATTAATGATCATTCAAGGTTATAACTCGAAAGTACTTCATAAGTTCTGCTTTTACCTTTTTCATTTTACTGAACTACTGAGATATTCATTTAAGTAAAAAAGAAGCTTTGCCATAAGTGTCAGAGCACCGGAGCTACTAACTCGACTTTCATCCGATCAGGATCTTCAAAATAGACAGCGTAATAATTTTCTCCACCTGCATAAGGGTGTTTATCATTATAAAGAATTGTAACTCCCTTCTCTTTAAGTTGTGATGTGACATCGTCTACATGTTGTTTAGATCTCGCATGAAAAGCTAAATGATTTAAGCCAACCCGACAGCGGTGATACGGGACATCGAGAAACCGCTTTTCTGTCTGCACAAAAACAATGTAAGAATCACCTAGTATCCAACTTTGCCCCATATCCCATTTTTGATAAACACTATAACCTAGGTCTTCTAATAACCAACCCCAAAACTCAGTCGATTTCTCTAGATTTGAAACGTAAATTTCAATATGATGAATCATCTGCATCCTCCAATGTCCTTTTTCTTTATTTCAAATTTAGGTGTTTCTGCAAGATTTAGACAGTGTTAAACCAATATTTTTTGGAATGATATAAATAGAATTGATTACTCTTCAAGGGAGGATATAAAAATGAGAAAAGAACTTGAACAAGCAGTTCAACATGCCAATGAAACGAACCCTACTTCACGTAATGGCGGCAAACCGAGTACATCGAAAAAAACAAAGATGAAGAAAACGAACAAGCACTCTTAACGATATTTTTGTGTGAAAAAGCAGACCTTCAATTTCGAGGTCTGCTGATTGTTATTCACCTAAATCGACGTTATGGTAAACTTGTTGGACATCTTCAATATCTTCTAGTGTATCTATGATCTTTTCAAACTTTGTTTGGGCATCTTGGGGAAGGGTTACGTCATTTTGCGCGAGCATTGACAGCTCTGCTACTGTAAACTCCGTAATTCCAACGTTTTTAAATGCTTCTTGTACTGCATGGAACTGGTCTGGCTCGGCATAGACGATAACTGCCTCATCTTCTTCAAGAATGTCTCTAACATCTACGTCAGATTCCATTAAGATTTCTAGCACTTCTTCAGATGTTTTTCCTTCAATTCCAAATACAGCAGTTGCGTCAAACATATAAGAAACAGAACCGTTTACGCCCATATTTCCACCATTTTTACTAAAAGCTGCACGTACTTCGGCGGCTGTTCGATTTACGTTATTTGTTAGAGTATCCACTATGATCATAGATCCATTTGGTCCAAAACCTTCATAACGAAGCTCCGTGTACGTCTCGTCTGAACTCCCTTTGGCCTTCTCTATCGCACGATCGATAATATTTCTAGGTACACTGTAAGTTTTTGCTCGCTCTAGGACAACCTTTAAGGCTTGATTAGATTCTGGGTTAGGTTCTCCTTGCTTTGCAGCTACATAAATTAAGCGTCCAAATTTGGCATAAATACGAGAAGTATTTGCATCTTTTGACGCTTTTTTTTCTTTAATATTGTTCCATTTACGTCCCATTATTGCTCCACTCTCTTTCAACTTTTATGTATTTAATAGTGCGCCACTTCAACACAAAAACATTCATGTTTTCCACTCTCAACCTTTTATGAACATTGGCAAAAACCATGCAAATAACATCTCCATTCTAAATGTCGCTGGCTTCCCTTTCTCTTCGCTGTAAAATTCTAATGAATTTTAGAGGCTCGTTCAAGGAAATCCAGCGTACACAAAACATTCATGAAAATATCGGTCGATTTCAGAGAAAAAGGCGCATATCTATATTCACTAAATTATTATACAACAATTATATGGCTTGTTACGAGACTAATAACAAAAAATAAACGGATAAGAAACTTGTTGATTAGTTTCCTCAATCATTTATTTTTCTAGCGTTGCAGCTACTTCTTCGGAAACTTCAAGAGGTAAGTAAATTTCAAATTTAGTTCCTTGATTTAATTTACTTTTAACATGTAATCGACCGTTCATTAACTCTATGATTTTCATGACTGCCATCATTCCAAGCCCAGTTCCTTCTCTTCCCTTAGTCGTATAATATGGTTCTCCAAGCCTAGATAATTGCTCTTGGGTCATTCCTTTTCCGGTGTCGATAATTTCAATAAGAAGTTCCCCATTTTTTTCTATCGTCTTCACAAACAATTTACCGCTATCAGGCATTGCTTCAATACAATTTTTCGTAATATTTAATAAGCATTGTTGCAATAGCTGCGATTCTCCGATAACAAAGAGTTGGGTTATGTTTGTTTGAATCTCAACACAATTCATGTTTGCGAGTGGTGTAATGATCTCAATTGCCCTTTGCATTTCTTCTTTAATATTAAGTACTTCAATATTTTCTGGAGAAGGTTTAGCAAATGTTAGGTAGTTACGAATAATATCATTGGCACGGTCAATCTCTGATAGAGAGATGTTTAAAAAATCTTTTCGTTTTTCAATAGGTAAATCAGTTTGCTGCATCATTTGTAAAAAACCTCTAACTACCGCAAGTGGATTACGTACTTCATGTGAAATAGACGATGCTAAATGACTGACAACCTCCATTTTTTCTGCTTTAATAATTCTTTTGTTTATAAAAGAAGTTTCACGAATAATTTCTAAAATATAAATAATAACGACACTCGAACATAACTGTAAGATAAAATGAACTACATCAGCAAAATTAATGACGACAAGATCAAACATGATGATCGTAACAACGATTAATGAAACACTTGTAATAATAGAGAACAACGCACCAATCATTAATTTCTTCTTAATTGATACTTGATGAAACTTAAAGGGACAAAAGATTGTCAGTATTAAAATAAGCGTGGAAATGATAAACGTAGAATAAGCACCTAAACCACCAAAAAAACTGCGATATGCGACAGTGACGACCCATAACACTATACTTGCAGGAACTCCGCCGTACAAACCACCAATAATTTGCGCAACAAAGCGTAAATCATAATAAAAACCTTCACTATAATTAATCGGAAATGATATACAGGTAATAATTGCAAGACTAGTTGAAACAATAAAAATCCATTTTGTTTGATTTTTAGAAGATGATTTGATATTACGCTTTAATAGTAAGGGGACAAATAAGAGAAAAAAAGCTAAAATGAGTACGTTTAAAAGTAGTCCCTCAATATCGTACATGCTACTGCTTCCACCTCCTACTTTAATATACTATATTCTATTAGAATAGTTTAAATAGTCAAAAAAAGAAAGGGTTTTTCCAAAGATAGTAAGTATTTCACGAATTTTTTTCACCTCGATGGTTACTAACACTAAATTACTTTTATATATCATTTTTAACATTATAAATTATCAATTTAGTTGTATCAGATTATGTCATAATTCTCCGACAACATGAAAAGCTCAAATCACTAAAATAGTCTGTTATTTGTGACAATGAGACTTAAAAATAGTACTAAAATAGATGTTGACAATTAACAATTTCAGGAGTAAATTTACATATCATAACCTAATTATTCGCTGAGTCAATTTTGAGCGGGGGAACCAACCTTTCAGTTTTCACACTGATTTTGGGGTGAATCTTACCTTGTAAGAAGGGATACTCTTTAGTCCCTAATCCGACAGCTAACCTCGTAAGCGTTTTGAAGAGGAGGGTCAAATAGGAAACTATTGATCATTCTTTGTAATGGTCTTTTTTTAATGAAAAAATCGAATGAAATTTAAAGGAGTCTTTTTTAATGAAAAAGCAATTTGCTGTAATCGGATTAGGTCGATTCGGTGGGAGCGTTTGTAAAGAACTTTACCAAATGGGGCATGAGGTGCTAGCCATTGATACAAATGAAGACAGAGTTAATGATTTTTCTAGATTTTCTACACATGCTGTTGTCGCAAATGCCACAGATGAAAATACACTACAATCATTAGGTATTAGAAACTTTGAACATGTCGTGGTAGCTATTGGCGATAACATCCAAGCTAGTATTTTATGTACACTACTATTAAAAGAGATGAAGGTTAAACAGGTATGGGTAAAAGCTCAAAACCAATATCACCATAAAGTAGTAGAGAGAATTGGTGCTGACCGAATTATTCATCCAGAACATGATATGGGCATCAGAATTGCTCATTATTTAGTCTCCGAAAAAATAATTGACTATATTGAATTGTCACCAGAATATAGTATTGTTGAACTTATTGCTAGTCGTAAAGTTTCTGAGAATACCATTGCCAAATTAGATATTCGTGCCAAATACGGTTGTACTATTTTAGGCATTAAAAGAGGTGAAAAGGTTACAATATCACCTACCCCTGATCAAGAAATTCACTTAAATGATATTTTAATTGTTATTGGCCATAATAACGACTTAAAGCGATTTGAAGATGAAGGTCTATAATGTTTAGCCAAAGTAAATGGTTTAACATCCGTCTAACTTCAGTGCAGATGGTCGTCTTGTTTTATCTCGGTGCAGTCATGATTGCGACAATCTTATTCAGTTTACCGATCGCCCATCAACCTGGAATTGAGCTAAGTTTTCTAGATGCTATTTTTACAGCTGTTAGTGCTGTTAGTGTTACAGGTTTAACAGTTGTTTCTACAGCTGAAACATTTAGTATCACTGGGATTTTAATGTTAGCTTTTGTCCTCCAATTTGGAGGGATCGGAATTATGACGCTTGGGACATTTATTTGGCTTATCTTAGGAAAAAAAATTGGTTTAAGAGAACGTCAACTAATTATGACAGATCAAAATAGGGGGACCTTTTCTGGTCTTGTCCAATTAATGAAAGAAATATTAAAGCTTATTTTAATAATTGAGTTCATAGGGGGATTAATTCTAAGTCTATACTTTCTACATTATTTTCCTACTTGGCAAGAAGCATTTTTCCAAGGTTTTTTCGCTTCAGTAAGCGCTACAACAAACGCGGGCTTCGATATTACGGGAAATTCGTTAGTTCCATTTGCCAATGATTACTTTGTCCAAACGATTACAATTATTTTGTTGATCCTTGGTGCAATTGGCTTTCCTGTTTTGCTGGAAATAAAAGAATTCTTTAAATATCGTAAACTTAAGAAAAAATTTAATTTTTCACTATTTGCCAAACTTACAACGATTACATTCTTCGGTCTAACCATAATCGGTATGGTTTTCATTCTGATTTTTGATTGGTCGCATTTTTTACTCGATAAAGCTTGGCATGAGAAGATGTTTTATGCGTTGTTTCAATCGGTAACCACGAGAAATGGTGGATTGGCGACAATGGATGTTAGTGAATTTTCAGTGGCAACTCAGCTAATTCTAAGCACACTAATGTTTATTGGGGCTTCCCCAAGTAGTGTTGGTGGAGGGATCCGCACAACAACGTTTGCTATTGTTATTTTAACGATTATCGCTTTTTCCCGCGGTAAAAAATCAGTAAAAATTTTCCGACGCGAGCTTGATCCTGAAGATATTATTAAATCATTTGTTGTTATCAGTGTCGCTATCTTTATTTGTGGATCTGCCGTTATCCTAATAGCTGCTTATGAGCCGTTCCCATTATTGGCTATTGTTTTTGAAGTTGCTTCAGCCTTTGGTACTACTGGTTTATCGATGGGGATTACGCCTAATCTAAGTCCATTAGGCAAGGAAATAATCATCGTCTTGATGTTTATCGGAAGAATTGGTATTTTCTCGTTTCTATTTATTATTAGAGGCAAAGATACCCATGAATCATATCATTTTCCTAAGGAGAAAGTTATTATTGGATAAGAAGAGGCTGTCCGAAAAGTGTTTGACACTTTGGCTGGACAGCTTTTTTCTATTAAGCTATAGTTCATCGTTCCTTAACGTTACTATGACGATCTCTGGCCGATTAAACAATCTTTGGGGAATGATGCTGTTACCTAATCCTCTATTTATGATCATTGTCGATTGCGCTTCTTGATGTTTACCTGCCGTATACTTCGGGAAGAAGCCTTGATTAGGTGCCACTAGCCCGTCAATAAATGGTAGCCTTATTTGTCCACCGTGAGCATGACCAGAAAATATTAAGTCGATATTAAAGGATGTATATAAGGAGAACATTTCAGGGCGATGTGACAATAAGATTTTGTATTGATCGGCTACCCCATGTAAAGCATCTTCTAAAGATGTTTCAACTGCTGAAAATTCACTGTGAGCCCCGCTAATCATGGCCGGATCGTCAATTCCAATTAGAATAATTTCGTCTTCTTTGACTCGAATACTCTCATGACTATTTCTCAATACATGCACTCCACTTGCTACTAACTTTTCTTCTAAGGAATTAAATTTTCCTGACCACGCTTCATGGTTGCCAGTAACAAAGTAGACTGGTGCGATCATCACTAGTTCTTCCATTAATTTTAAACTCACTAATTCATCATAGTTTTTTTGATCTACTAAATCACCTGTAAACACAATTATATTTGGTCCCGCTTCTCTTACTTTATTCGGTAAGCTCTTACCAAACTCTTTACTATGTAAGTCTGATAGCTGAACGATTTTAAAGCCATCAAATTCTTCTGGGAGCTTGCTTGAACTTACTTCATGTTCAGTTATAGTAATTGCATTGTTTTGAAAGTAAAGAAACAAAAGAAATACAAGTGAAATCGTTAAAAGAGATATGAATTTTTTTATTCTTTTCATGTTTTCACCTTAATTCAACTTCGCAAAGGCAACTAACTGACCTTTGTCACAAGAAAGAAACTGATGTTTTTCATAAAAAGCCCTCACATCAGGTGCATCTTCTGTTAACAACACTTTTTGACGTACATCTTGAAACTTAGTAATGATACGGTTCATTAATTCCGAGCCGATTCCTTTATTTTGATAGTCACCAAGTACTAAAATATCTTGAATGTAGATGATTGTTAATCCATCTCCTACTACTCTAATTAAACCTACAAGAATATCTCGATCCCAAGCAGTAATGACCATTAATGATCTTTTAACAGCTTCTTCTAATCTTGGCATATCATTTGTATACGTTGTCCAATTTACATTTTCATAAAGTTCCTTTAAATCTTTACTATTAATTTGTACGTTTTCTTTAAAAACGATTGTCATTGGTAAACACCTCCAAGTAAACTACTACTTATATTATCAAAAAAGCAGGCGTTGTGGGTAAAGTTGTCCAAGATACAATAAAAGCTAGCCGGTTTTCGCTGATGTTTTTCTAAATAATGTATAAAATTTACAATTACTTTCCAAACTAATATAGTCAATCACAATTTCATAAGCAACTTTTTTGCCATACTGAATGGACAAGTATATGATTTATTTACAATATTTTTTTTACATAATGAAAGGGTTGATACTAATGGAATGGAATACAGACGCAAAGGAACTACTAGACGCTCTACTAAAGCCAATCCCTATTTTTGCACGTCCAATGGCACGAAAAGGAATCGAAAAGAAGATTATTGAAGTAACCGAAGGGGAAGCCGTTACTCAAGAAGATGTTGTGAAAGGTTATATTATTGCATCTCCAGGTGCAATGCAAGATCGAGCAGTGAAATTATTAAAAGCCAAAAACATTGATTTAACTCCTTACGAAGAGTTACTTTCAAATTCGAAATAAGAGGCTGTCCCTAAAGGCAAAAATCTGTCACCTCGGTTACATCAAATAGGTTTTTAACCATGCCTATTTCTAGCGTTACCTTGAGGTGAACTGAAACTTTTGGGACAGCCTCTGTTTATTTTTTCCTTAACTCATGTATCAATCAGTCTTAACATGCCATTTTTCAAACTTATTGACATCCATTCCAAATTTTCTCGTTTCCAACCACTCAACAGCTTTTAATACTAATGGTGAGGCATTATCAATGGTTAGTTCAGCAATTGGAACCCAAAGAGCACCGTTCGAATCTTGGTTTTCAAATTGTTCAGGGTCATTAAAGCCACCTCCTGTCAACGTAACTAAATAAAACACAGCAATATGGTGAACATGAGTAACCTTCCGCCAATCCCAAGGGATAATAAAGTCAACAACACCCAAGTTTTTTTTCACTTCAATATAAAAACCTGTTTCCTCAAAAAACTCACGATGAATTCCTTGAAGTAAGCTTTCTCCATCTTCTAGCCTTCCACCAGGTAGATCATACCGATTGATATAAGGTCCTACATTTTTGTTGATAAGTAACAGCTTTCCTTTTTGCGGACAAATCCCATATACACCAAAAGCCCGATAATAGTTTTCTCGTTTCATTGCCCTTTCCCTCCGGCTCCTATATAGTCGTAAAAGATACTACTACATAATCTATAGCAGGAAAACAAGTACCTTATTCCTTTTCATACCTAAATGATTAGACTTTAATTCTCATTATAAATATCTTATAAACTATTGCATTTAAAAATAGCACGTACACCAATCCAATAACAATATATTGATTAAATGTTAGCAATAAAACATCACCACGGATGAGACTACTAATCGCCTTAGCTGGCCAAAATCCTGGAGCAAATGAAAAGAACAATTCTTTACTATCAAGGAAAAATAGAGAAACTATCGGAAAAATAATGATCATTCCTGCCCCCTTCATGACCGCAAACCCTTCAATCTTATTTTTTGCTAAAGCATTAATAAACAACCCTGTCATTGGTGCTGCTAGTGAAACTAAAAATGCTATTGCTAGAATATTCCCTAGACTCAAATCACCAATATTCGAAAACCAGATCACATACGTTGTTGCGATAAATGAGAGCACAAGGACTACTGCCATCCGAAACGACAAAAATTGGTGAATTCCCAAAGGTGTCACGTGAATTGATGTTAAGATGTGGTCATCACGGTCGTCTAATATAGAAAATCCAACTAATGCTCCATAAACATGAGGTACTAAGAGAACCAAGATTACGATAATCAAATCGGCATAGTATCCGATACTAAATCCCGTATTCTCTGCGATTAACGGCAATACATAACGACCGACAACACCAAATAAAATCGGATAAAATACCATAAATTTTAAGAGTGGATCGCGTAACCATTTTTTCCATTCACTCACCAAAAAGCTTTTATACATACTACACACCACTTTCTTTAAGAGCAAATTCATCGTGTTTTTTCAAAACGATGATAAATACTGCACTAGAAATCATGAACAAATAGACAATTGAAATGATGATCTCCCACGTCTCGGCAATTCCAATCGAGGCATTAAGTAAGATCATTGAAGCCTTTGTTGGAATTGCGTACAATAGTTTCACTAAGAAATCGTTCGTTATTAACCCAATTTGTTCAAGTAACACCGGAATAATAAATACAAACGAATATTTCATCATTGCCATTAACAACTGGGTGAAATCTTTTGAATAATACGTTAGTAAAAAGCCTAAGAGCGAATGAAAAAACGATATGAAAATCACCGCAAAAATTAGCCACAGTAAGTTAAGTTCTAGTTCTTTAAACAAGGTTGCATACGTAAATAATAGTGCCAAAGTGATTAGATTTGAGGTGATGTTCGCCGTTGTTTTTGCCAAAATATATTCTAGCTTGTGAATCGGAGAAACTAACAAGCTCTTCATACTCCCTTCTTGCTTTTCAAAAAACATGGTGACACCAATCATCAAGATTGACATCGACGTTGCATCTAAAAATAATAAGAGCGGAAAGATATTACTGACATTTTGAATTTCAGTTAAGTGAAGGACGCCAATCCATAGTAAGGCAATAACGAAGCTCGCCCCTAATACATGATATTTTTTCATCCGCTGTAACTCACCACTGAATAGAACAAAGAAATTACTCATTGGTTCCCACCCCTGTCACTTTAATGAAAATATCATCAAGGGTTGTTTCTTTACTGTGAATTGTTACAATTTCTCTAGTTTTCACGATTCGCATAAACTCGTCACTACTCTTTAAAGCATCAAGATCAAACGACATTCTTTCGACTTCGCTATCTCGCTTGTACTCTACCTCAACACTTCGTTCACCATGTTTTAACTTTAGATTTTTTGGAGTATCAATTTCTGCTATTCTGCCATCTGCCATAAATGCTACACGGTCACAGAGCTCATCGACATCATTCATTAAATGAGTTGTCAGTAATACAGTCCCACCCTCTTGTTGAAACTGCTTAATCATTGCCTTAATATTCCTTGCATTTTTCGGATCTAGACCGTTTGTTGGCTCATCAAGAAAAAGGATTTTCGGTTTATTTAATAACGATCTAACAAAATTTAATCTTGCTTTCATTCCTTTTGAAAATTCGTTGACTTGTTTATTACGATCCTCATATAAACCTACCTGCTGTAAAAGTTCATCTGTATTTGCATGCGTTTTATATAATTTTTTAAAGAAAGATAGATTTTCATTTGCTGTTAATTTTGAAAAATGAACTGGCATTTCAAAACCGACACCAATTTCTTGATAGAACTCCTTACCAAAAGACTTTAGATTTTTATTTTTGTATAAAACCTCACCGTTGTAGTTCGTTAATAGCTTTATTAATATTTTTTGCGTAGTACTTTTCCCAACACCACTAGGTCCTAACAGACCAAACACTTCGCCTTGTTTGATTTCAAAGCTAATATCGTCGATTGTATTTTCTTTATTTTTTGGGTATTTAAAACTCAAATTGTTTACATGAAACATTGTATATCCCCCCGAGGTTTTTTTTAGTTTTCTTTCTTTTTCAGTCCATGCTCTAAAATGTAAAGCATCTTATCAACATCTTGTAAAAACCCGTCAATGTCATCTAAAAAATGTTCATTTTCTGTACTGGCTAAAAAATTATCAACGACTGCTAAATTCATGGTGTAAAACAACTTAGCAGCGATACTGACATCAACCTTAGGGTCCACATCCCCTTTCGCAATTCCCTTCTTTAATAACTCCTCATAAAACAGATACGACTTTTCAACTAAACCTTGAACAACTTCATTTCTAACACTCTCTTCTTCCTTATAAAATCTATTGCCCATTTGTGCTAGCTTTGGATGATCGTTTGCGAAACGTATTCCAGCTTTATAAAGCTCTTTCATAATGACAAATGTATTTAACTCATTCATTTGGGAAACTACGGCATAGATGTAAACCAGCTTTTCCTGACCGGCTTTTTCAAGGATATACTTATAGATATCTTTAATGTCAGTAAAATACTGATAAAAACTCCCTCGTGATATCCCCGCCTGTTCAATCATTCTTGCGATGCTCGCTTGATTAAACGTGTTAGTTGCAAATTCTTCAATAGCGGCATTCGTAATTCGTTCCCGCTTATCAATTGGTAAGTTAAAAAATGTTTGCGTTGGCATTACATACGTCCTTTCTTAGAAAAGCATAATTTTGGGAAGGTTACCAATACGATCATTCGCTCCCTATGAGTTGTGCGCTTGTTTCAAAAGTTATATATGACAGCATTGTCATATATAACTAAAAAAATAAATAACATCTTTGTCATGTGAACTTTAAAAGTAAATTGCATATATGACAGGTGTGTCATATATATTATACGACACACCTGTCATATTATCCATTAATTATTAAATATTTTAATACAATCATTAAATTCTGAGTTACTCTACTAATTTAAAAAATGAAGGAAAAATTGCAACGCCGAGTGTGTGGCAATACGAACACTACGTTGACCACATTGTATACGGGGTGTTGAGGGATGAGTGACAAAGCGAAACGGGTTAGAAGTGAAGTTATCCAATTAGTTAAGTAACAGTCCCCTCAAGCACGATTTTCAGCGTTTCAATTAAAAACAATGCTACATTCGTGCCTAAACGAGGTGACTGTCACTTATTGACAACGGCAATTAAACCTATAATTTATCTTACAGTAACTGTTTCAAACTGTGTACGAAGTTCCTTTGATCGATGAGCAGCACCTTTTACAGCTGCTTCGATTGCTGTACAACCGCCTGCTGCTTCTAACGCTTTTAATCCAGCTTCAGTCGTGCCATTTGGAGAAGTAATATTTTTTCGTAATGTCGCTGGTTCGGTTTTCGTTTCTGCCAACATTTTTGCCGCACCAACAATCGTCTGAACGGCTATTTCTTTTGCTAAAGCCGGATTTAACCCGCCATCACAGCCTGCTTTTTGTAAGTGTTCAATCAGTTTATAAAAGTAGGCAGGACCGCTACCAGCTACACCTGTAAAAACATCCATTTCATCTTCAGCAATAACAAATACATGACCAATGGCTGCTAATAATTTTTTTGCTAGGATAATATGTGGCATTGCTACATACTTTCCGCCTGCGATGGCTGTTGCCGATTCTCCAATCATACTTGAAGTATTTGGCCTGACTCGAATAACTGGAACTTCACTTTGAAGCTCTTCTTCTAAAAAGCGAGTACTAATTCCAGCCATCACAGACAGAACCACTTGCTCTTCGCTGAGATTACCACGCAATTTCGGCGTTACAGAAGTAACATCTTTTGGCTTTATCGCTAATATTAGAATGCTCGCTTGGGCGACAACAGAACTTAATTCATCCGTTACTATAACTCCGTACTTTTCTTCTAGTTCATTTCGTCGTTTTGTATTACTTTTATTTGTGACAATTATTTGTTTTGGAGCAACAATTTCATTTTTCAATAAACCAGCTATCATTGCCTCAGCCATTGAACCTGCTCCTATAAAAGCGATCGTTTCATTTGTAAACATCAAATTGTTTACCTCCTATCTTTTTCCATGCTTTATAATGCTAACATGATGTTTATTCTTTAAACAACCGCTTATTGGAAAGTCGTGTGTATGATGGCGAGATAGTAAATGAAAGCGTAACCATTGTCTGCTAAACGAAAAAAGAGCGCATATATGCAGAGATATCGGCGCTCACAACGTTATTTAGCAATTTTTTCTCGTAATACTTCTTCAATAATTTCTATATCATTATTCCATTTTAATGCTCGATATTTAAAATCATGGTAAAAAATAAACCAGGCTGATTTATCAAGCCCTTCTTTTAACCACTTCTCTTTAGCAAATATTGAACCCATCGGATAATCGTCATAGGCTAATACCCATAAAGAATTTTGGTGCGCATGTGTCGGCATAAGATCGGCCATATGGATGAGTAATTCTCCATCACGTTCAATTTTCACAATACTATGCCCGTCACTATGTCCTCCTGTATGAAACATATGAATTCCTGGAACAACTTCAATACTTTCTTTAAACGTTTTAACTTGATGCTCGATTGGCTGCCAATTTTGCTGCCAATACGTATTTCGTGAACGAATGTTAGGATTTTTACACTCATTCCATTCAATTTCACTTGTAAGGATTGTCGCATTCTCAAAGGTGGGAACAAGCGTATCATTTTGCCATTTCGCTAGACCACTTGCATGATCAAAATGCATATGCGTCATTAGCACAAAATCAATATCCATTGTTGTTAAACCAAGCTGTTTTAACTGATCTTCAAGCTTTGATTCTTCAGTAATTCCATAATTACGCTTTTGTTTATCGGTAAATTTCCCATTTCCAATTCCTGTTTCAATTAAGAGATTTTTCCCATCTACCTGAATGAGTATTGGGTCAGTTCTTAGTTCGATTTGATTTAAATCATTATGTGGATATTTTCGTGACCATAACGGTTTTGGGACAACGCCAAACATTGCACCACCATCCATATGGGTAACACCGCCATTTAACCACGTTAACATTATACTACCTAGCTTTAATTGTTCCACAATCATTCCCCCTAATTAGTAAAGCATAGAGCACCAAATTCAGACCGATAAACTACCACTTCCGGTTATCGAATAAGATTGTCAGATTGATGCTCTTGCCAAGCAGTTAAGAGATTTATTAAATACTATAATAAAAATTAACGGAACTGGGCTTCACATCGATAAATACGCATTCCTTTACGTGAAAATTTCTCTTCATATTCTGTCATGACATTTCCTTCAATACCACTGTTATGCAGGTCTAAACTTACATTATGCAGAATCATTCCGTACTTTGAAAAACTATGCAGAGAATATTCAAACAATGCTTGGTTATCTGTTTTGAAATGAATTTCTCCTTGTTTCTTCAGCACTTGCTCGTACATTTTTAAAAAACCTTCGTAAGTCAAGCGACGCTTTTCGTGACGATTTTTTGGCCAAGGATCAGTGAAATTAATATAAACTCTGTCCAACTCACCTTGCTCAAAATAGTTCATTAAATTAATAACATCTTCATTTAACAGCTTAAAGTTGGACATTCCAGCATCTTGAATACGTTCTAAAGCAGTTATAATAACACTGTCGTATTTTTCAACCCCTATACAGTTGATATCTGGATGTAATTGCGACATTCCAGTTAGAAACTGGCCTTTCCCAGTTCCCACTTCAATGTGTATAGGATTGTCGTTACCAAAAACCTCATGCCATTTACCTTTTTTAGTCTCTGCATGTTGAATTACAATTGAAGGGTGCTGTAAAAGTTCTTCTGTTGCACCTGCTTTGTTTCTTAGTCTCATCTTTGTCAACCTCACTCAAAATTAAATTCAATTTATTTATCTGATATCCCTGCTAAATAACAAGAGTTTTTCTACTTTTTCATTTAAATTATCTTACCCGTTAAAGACAACAACGTCCCATTTAACTGCTATATTAGGGTCATGGTCGACAGCAGCTGTAACATAGAGTAAATTAGCTACTTTCCAGACGATCACCTCTTTATAATCCTCCTCGGGATCATCGCCAACATAAGAAGTTTGGATATTATGAAATAACGGACTTGATTGGTCCCGTTCCGCTAGATCCAAAGCCCGCCCTTGCCACGGGTGTTGTTTAACTTGTGTCATCGTATATTCAAACATTTTAATTTCTTCAATAAGATCAGCTTCTGTGATAATAACATCTCCTAACAAAGCTGATGTATCGTGATAGATCGTCTCAATTAATTTAGTAGAAAAAATCATCGTCTACGCCTCACTTTCTAACTTCCAAAAGTTATTTTAACATAAATAAACGTATTCTTTCACTATTCGTTAAGAATCTGTAAAATAGGTAATGATGGAAATAGAAAGGTGTGAGGAGAATGATTAATCAACCTGAACCAGTTTATAGTTACACAATTCCTTATTACATATCTCATGAAGGCGAGACGGACGAGCTTTTTGTCTCAGAAAAGACATATGAAAAATTTTTAAAATCTTTAGAAGTGGAAAAGGTTGTACTTATTAGCGGAAAGTTACATCCAATTTCTAGTGAGTACGGTGAAGTAACAACTACATTATTTGATCAAGAAAAAGCGTCGATAGTCATAGGAACAAAAGATTATCAAGAATATACAAATGAGCTTTTAGATATAGCGATTGCCCAAGAATTAGAGAAAGTAATCCTTACTGATAAAGAGAATTTTTCTCGTTTCTTATATGGTGAAGAAACTCCCGATATGATTAAAATGTTCATAGATGACATTCAACAAACATTAGAGGAAATCCATATAGCGAAACGCCTTAAAAAAGATGGATATAGGATTACCGCCAGAGAGCAACTATTAGCAACAGACATTCTAGCAAACCCAGTACAATGGAGTGCCATTCGCGATCTATCACCTTATGAGAATGAACATGGATTATTTTTACTAACGAAGCTATTTTTCTTGGTTCATGTGGAGGAAAGCTTGTTTCAACAATATAAAAAACAGTTACAGCCTCACTACCCTCTTCTCTTTGTAGAATTAGAAAAGCTTCTTAAGGAAACGAAGAAACTAAATCTATCCACATTAAAAGGGCGTGAAAAGGCATTAGTTAAGACTCTCACTAAACTACGTTACATAAACTATGTAAAAAAAGTTTCAATAAAAGAAATTGAATCATTTCAATTATCTATGGAAACTTAAAAATTAGTACAAATTTTTAAAAAATTTCGAAACCTTCTTTGTATGTAAATCGTAAATTTACTGTATATATTTGGGAGGTGTAGTTAGTGTCGTTAAATGAACAATGGATTCAAAAATTAACAGCAGTTCATTACCGAGCAAGTTTTTGGAGTAGGATATTAGGTTTTATTTTTGATTTAGTAACTATGTTTTTCTTGTGGCTAATTGTTGGCGTCTTTACAACCTTGTGGATGTTAGTGACGTCTAATGCACCAAGTGATGATTTCATTTTCATTAGAACTTACATCTTAGAAAATGAACCACATTTATTTTACACAGCTATTGGCATACAAATCGTTGTCCTTTTGCTTTATTTATTTATTTTACCGATAACATTTAAATATCCGCGTACAGTTGGCATGATGATTGCTGGAACTAAGTTTTTAGGTACAGATGCTAAAGAAATTACCAAACTAACCTATTTAAAAAGAGAATTATTAAAATGGATACTATTTCCTGGGGCCCTGCTGCTTTTTCGGAAAAACAAACAATCTGCAGCAGATCTCCTTACAAAAACGTATGTCACATATTATTAGAGCGTGGATAAAAAGCACCCATGATACACAACCTAACATGTAAATTTAGTTACATTAAAGGATGTGTAAGAATGGATTACCAAGATAAACTAACATTAATGGCAGATATACTTAAAAACCAACAACAATTAGGTTATGGAACGACAGATGAATATAGTCAAATACATCGTCTTGCCGAATCATTAAAAGAGCAAGGACATTTTGATGAAAACATGCAACAGACTTTAGCAAGTATTTCTGCTTATTGTGCTAGTGGAAATTGTGCAGAAAAAGCTCCTCAAATTAATCAATGGCTTTCATCGATTAATGAAATGACGTTACCATATTCACATGAGTAAAAGTGCCGTTCTAACTCTATTCTATTCCTTGTGACAGTTTTGTACTCAAGTGTGTTTGGACACTCAATAACTTAACTTTAGTAGCAGTATTGCCCTGGAAATATGTCAAAAAATGAAGAAAATTAGCAAGAGGCTGTCCCATAAGTGTCAGAATACCTAGAAGTCATACTTGAAATAGAAGTGTATGTTTGTACAAACTCTATTTATAGTAGCTGAGGTGACTGATACTTTGCTATTGGACAGCCTCTTTTAAATTTGTTGTTTGTTCTTACCTAGATTTCGGCAACAGTCGTTACTTCTAAAAGTTCACATAAATAGGAAATCCAATACTTCATCTCAGAGTACTCTTCTCTTTGTTTATGCCAAAGGATCCCGTATATTGTTTGAGAAATAACATACCAGTGCATTTTTTTACACAAATCATGAGTTAAGATCAAGCCATATTTCTTGAGCCAATCTTCCCAATCTTGCCTTGGAATGTACCAATATAATAGTAGGCCTAAATCTAAGGCAGGATCAGCAACCATAGCTCCATCCCAGTCTATTAAGAATAAGTCTCCTTCTTCACTAAGAACCCAATTATTATGGTTAATGTCACAATGACATACAACATATTGTTGTGGCTCGACTTCAGTAATTTCTTTCTTTAAAAAAGAAATAGCATCATTAATAATTGCCTCATTCAATGACACAGTACGCAATCTTTCTGTAAGTTCGTTTACAATTGAGTGTGGTGTTAGTGGTTTATTGCCGATCCGCTTAAACATTTCAAGTAGTTCCTTAGAACGATGAATTTTACTTAGTAGCTGTGCTACAAGGTCTTCATCCATTTCAAAGGACTTTAGTTCCCTTCCGTTTACCCAACGCTGCGCCGTAATAACATCACCATTTTCCAAGCGTCTTGTCCAGAGCAGTTTAGGAACAATGCCTTCAGCTGATAAAACAGCTAAAAAAGGGGAAGAATTCCGTTTCAAAAACAGTTTCTCTTCACCGTGCTGGGCATAATATGCTTCTCCTGTTGCACCACCAGCAGGGATAACCTGCCACCCTTCACCTAATAAATGTTCCAACAACTTCACCCTCATTTTTTGATAATGTTATTACGTACGTTCTTCTATATGATAGATCATCTCGTGACCTTATACTTTTAAAAAACTCCGCTAAATTCTAATAATACTAGTATAACGCATTTTTTGTAAAGAACATATGAAAAAAAACGAAATTTGCTAAAAGATGTCATGTCGCTTAGCGTAAAAGAAAAAGGAAAATATAAAAAAAAGAGTGACTCATAATGTCTGCTCTCAAGTTTAACGATATATAGTAGCTGGAGGATATCCTCATTCCATATATTGCACTTGAACGCCTGACTTTTGTTTTGAGTCACCCTATCGGTATTTCAACATTTAAATAGATCATTACGATCATTTCGAACGAAACAGAACGGTTGTACTAATTGGTGGGAGTTCTATCTTCCCTCCTGAAAAAGTTCGCAGTGGCGATAGAGAAGCTTGAGCATTTTCTACTAAGACTATCCAATCACCGTTGGCTGGCAAAATGAGTGGTTTGCTTTCATTTGCTCCGTTATAAGCGACTACAAACATTCCATCTTGTTTTTTTAAAATATACGCTAAACAATGATCAGGAGTGTCGAGAATATGCATCCTTTTTTTCACTTCTTCTCGTGTCATAAAGCGAAATACATCATGTTTTTTTCTTAATGCAATAAGCCCTTTTACATACTCTACATTATCAATATGGAGCGCCTTTCGTTCCCAGTCTAGTTTGTTTATTTCATCTGGAGAACAGTAACTATTTTCGTGGCCACTTTTCGTTCTGAAAAATTCTTGCCCCGCATGCAAAAAAGGGATCCCTTGACTTAAAATTGTCATTGCTGTTGCTAGACGATGCATCGCTGCTCGGCTTGGTTCTGATTGATGCGCATTAGCAATCGCTAACTTATCCCATAACGTATGATTATCATGACATTCTACATAATTGACTGATTTATATGGATCACTAAAAATACCGGGAACTAAATAAAAATCTTTGACACTACCACTTACGAGCATTTTACAATCTGCTTTTAAATCGGCATTGCCGTTACTAAACCCTTTTAAATCTTGATTAAATATATTTCCTTTTACTTTATCACGAAATTGATCGTTGAATTGACTTATATCTGATAATTGATCGGAATTATGAATGGTCGCTTTTCGCTCTCTTGCTAATGGCGTTCCTAAATCCCACCCTTCACCAAGTACGATTATAGATGGATCTATTTCAGACAACTTTTGACGAACTCCTTGCATTGTATTAATGTCAAGAATACCCATTAAATCGAATCTGAACCCATCAACTTGATACTCTTCGGCTAAGTAGGTAACTGAATCGACGATTAACTTCCTAACCATCTTTCGTTCAGATGCAATATCATTACCTACTCCTGTTCCATTCGCTAAACTACCATCCAAATTGTAGCGGAAGTAATATCCAGGAACTAATTTCTCTAGACTTGACTCTTGATGAACATACATATGGTTATAAACAACATCAAAAATGACTCGCAATCCATTTTCGTGATATGTTTGAATGAATTCTTTGAGTTCTTTAATTCTTTCTTTTGGGTTACTTGGATCTAGTGAATAGCTGCCCTCAATTGCATTAAAATGAATGGTGTCATATCCCCAATTATATTTCTCAAATTGGCTTGTTTCGTCAACACTTCCAAAGTCTTGAATTGGTAATAATTGAATATGTGTAACTCCAAGGTCAACTAAATAATCTAAGCCCGTAAGTGTACCACTAGGCCCTTCCGTACCTTTCTCGATCATGCCCATATATTTACCTTTATTGGTTATTCCACTGTGACCGCAACTAGAAAAATCTCGAATATGAACTTCGTAAATAATCGCATCCGTCACTTGCTTAAAAACTGGCCGTTTCGTTTCACGAAAATGATCTGGCTCTGTATCATCAAGATTGACAACAACACCTTTTTTACCATTTACTGTTACCGCCTTTGCGTAAGGGTCAACAGCTTCTCTCCAAGTACAATCGACTCGTACTCTGTACATATATACAGTTCCGTCTAAATCTCCCTCTACCGTTTGTTGCCAAACTCCACTATCCATTCTTTTTAGAGAAATTTTTTGTTCACCATTTTCGCCATAAAAAATGAGCTCGGCTTCAGTTGCAGTAGGTGCCCACAGTTTAAATGTCGATGCCTCTTTCTGATAAGAAACACCTAGCTCTCCTTCATAATAAAAACGATCATCAAAGGAAGGATTCCGCATAACCTGACCTATGTTCACATTGTAAGACAGATTATGATTTGCGAGAAGCTCGTATTCTAGACCAAATTCAATTGGTTCTGTTAAATTAATCTCATAGCGCAACCTGTCATGTTGTTTATGCCAGGCTCCTAAAGCGATTTCCTCTTGTGTTAGTAAGTTTATAAGCTTGAATTCGGAGAGTTCTTCATCTACTTCTGAAAATGGAATCGTAATTAATGTAAAATCATCAATGTATGCATATTTAGTCATAAAAATCTCTCCCCCTCTATGTTTGTTTTTTATTAATTAGTCATATGCCTCATCTATTATATGAAAAAAGGCTGAACTTGTTGTTTAATCATATACGACAAACAGATTATCCTATTCAGTTCTTTCCTTATTTCTGGTAAAATATAATTAAAGTAGATTAATAATTTACGTAAAACAATCACACTAAAATTGAGGAGACATTCAGATGGAAATAGGTTTTGGATTTGGGCTGATTTTTATCTTCATGCTATTCGGACTTGGCCTCTTTATTTTAAACATTGTAACAAGTATTTGGGCGTATCGAGATGCACTTCGAAATGGAAATAGTAAAGAATACGCTATAGTTATTCTAATCGCGACTCTGTTCTTCCCTGTGCTAGGATTAATAGTTTATTTAATCATAAGAAATGATCGGTAAAAAAGAGGATCCTTAAAGTATTTTAAGTGATCCTCTTTTTTATAGATAAATTGTTAAAGTATCCTCTTACCAACAATTGTATGTTTTTGCTCGGGGTCAAAAAACCTTTAACTACTCTTTCTCAAGTATGTCTAGTTCTTCTTCGCCTTCAAAGTCAGGCCTGATCTCAGTCAACGTTTGACATACATCTAGTAAGTTCTGCGAGAACTTGAGTTGCACCGATTTAATGGGTGATGAAGTATTCTTCATTTTCTCATTCCACTCATCTATATTACGCTGGTCAAGGAAAACAGCGCCACTCCACTGTGGATCAACGTCAATATAACCTTTTTTAGTCATCACTGCTTTACGTACAGTCATGTCCAAATCTGTGTCAGCTAAAATACGTTTCATCATCGTACTCATCCTATTTAAAGATAACAGTGGATTAACAATCTTTTTTTCTTTTCCTAATACTTCTTCGACCCAGTACCTTTCTGAAAAGCTTTGAAAAATAGCATTATCCTCAGCATTTAAATTGACGATGCACCAAATATCTGTAGGGCCAATTAATAGAATATCAAATTGAACTGTCGCCTTAGGATAGGTTACTATAGGGTAATATAGGACAAAAAAGTTGTCCGGAAATGATTGTAATAGCCATTTTAACGTTTCATCATAAAAAAATTGTTTTTTCAGTTTTGATGTTTCTCGTAAAGTGGAACTTGCCCAGTTAAGTTGGAATTCGAAAAGATCCCGCAAAAAAATTGCCTTCACCTCTGGCAATGTCATGTACTTAAATTGAAAAGTAGGCTCCTCACGATTTTCAAGTGAAGATTGATTTTGCTCACCTTTGTACCATTTTTTTAATTTACCGAGGGCTCCTTTTATAGACTTCTGCTGTTCCTCAGTAAATTCGTCAACAATAGGAGTTTTAATTGAATAAGAAGCTTCCCACTCCCGCTTTAGGCTATCCCAACGGTCCCGCTTCAATCGCGAAAACTGGCCAGGGTAACGGTACATATCATATTGGTATCGAGATACACAGTCTTCTAATTTTATTAAATGAGCCACAAATACTCCTCCAGGTAGTGTAGAGTGTAGAGTTTTATGATTAGAAGTTTCCTAAAAGCTCTTTTACACCTAAACAAAAAAATTATACTGAAATTTTATCATAATTGCGCTCAAATTGGCAGTACCTATAGTAGTAGATAAAATGACTGCAGAAGTTTAAATCTAGCTAAAAAAGCACATAAAAAATCATAGGTCCTAATAAAGAAACAATTAAGGCACTCAAAGTCATTGATACCGTGCTTATTGCACCTTCCAATTCTCCATATTCTATCGCCTTAGACGTTCCAATCGCGTGTGCAGCACTTCCTAGCCCTACCCCTCTCCCAATTACGCCATTTATGTTAAATAGCTTTAATAGAAGCGGTCCAAAGACAACCCCTCCAATTCCAGCTACCATAACAAAAACAGCTGCAAGAGCAGGAATTCCTCCCAACATAGACGCTACCTCCATAGCCACAGGTGTTGTTACAGACTTAGGCATAATCGAATAGATAATTACATCTTCAATCCCTAGGATTTTTGATAATTGGAAACCACTGATGATCCCAAGCAAAGCTCCAAAAGTTACAGCAATGCTTAATGGGATAAAGTACGTTTTTAACAATCTTCTTTGCTTGTAAAGTGGAAATGCAAGGGCAACAACTGCTGGGCCTAATAGCTGTTCAATCCACTTTCCACCAACCATGTAGGTGTCATAAGGAATACCACTGACTGTTAGTAGCGTGATGATTAGTAACGTTCCTATCAATAATGGTAATGTAAAAGGAAACGGATAGTGAATGTATAGTTTTTTTGAGATAATATAGCACGCAAATGTTGCTAGTATCGCCATTAACGCTGTTACAATAGTTATCATTGTTGTCTCTCCTTTTTCTCTACCATCTTCTGCCCAATATATGCTGAACTTACCATGACAATTAATGTGCTTACTACCACAACGACAATCAATAGCATTCCTTTTCCTTGAAAAAATGATAAATGATTAAGGATCCCAACGGTGATTGGTAAAAATATAAAAGGCATATGACTAAGTAAAAGCTCTGAGCCTTTCTCAAACCATTTAGTAGGAAATACTCCTGTTAATAACACGATAAAAAAGAGGACCATACCGATCATACTGCCAGGGACTTTTAGCTGAAGAAATGTTTGGAGCCATGTTCCGGTTAGGAAAAAGCCATATAAAACGGCTATTTGTATGATAATTTGAAAAAACTTCATGTTTATCACCTGGCTTTTCGTTTACTATTACAAAAACTGGAACGTAGCAACAACCTCATATTTTGGAATTCGCTTTAAGTGTGTTTGATAAATAACAAATGATGAAACAGTCCAGCTTTCATTTTTTAGATATTTTTGAAACGACTCTTGTAGATGTTCCTCAACGTAAGTACCTTCACCTATATATTTTCTTGCCAACGTAATATGCGGGCTATATGCTCTTTTCTCTAGTTCAATCCCTACATCAATGCAAGTTTGATATACTTCATTTTGGAGCTGAAATAATTTATTCTCTTGTTTAACACTGGCCCAAAAAATTCGTGGTGACTGCTTTTGTCCGAAATGACCTAGAGTGTCGATCGTTAATGAAAATGGGTCAAGGTTCCTAGTGATTTTTAGTAACTTATCTTTAAGAGCATCAAGGACCGGAAGTTCTAACCCACCGAGAAAAGCTAACGTTATATGCAGATCATCTTCATGTACAAATCGTTGAAATGGTGGAAGTTCCTTTGTGTTCCATTCTGAAAGCTTTTGTTTTACTACTTTATCAATAGGGATAGCAATAAAATAATGTGTTTGGGTTGTCATTCTTTCACCTTGCCTTATTTATATTTGTTATGATACAACGTAACCTGTTATAATACAATGGTTTTTTAAAATTTTTAGTTTCAAAGTTATCCTTTACCTAGTTATTTTGTACCCGAGCAGATAAATCATACTCAACTAAGATAATTCCAATTTAAATGATAGGAATTATCACTATAATTATGATAAAATGTTATGTAAATAATAGTAGTAAATCCGACTCTTTAAAAAAGGAAGTGTAGGTAAATGCGCGTAGTTAACAATATTGCTGATTTAATAGGCAATACCCCATTAGTAAAGTTAAATCATCTTCCGAGTAAAACAGGAGCTGATGTTTACTTAAAATTAGAATTTATGAACCCTAGTGGCAGTGTAAAGGATCGGGCTGCTTATCAAATGATTTTACAAGCAGAACGCGATGGCTTAATAAAAAAAGGAGCTACCATTATTGAGCCCACTAGCGGAAATACTGGAATTGGGCTTGCCATGACTGCAGCTGCCCGAGGCTATAAGGCTATTTTAACAATGCCTGATACGATGTCCAAAGAACGAATTAACATTTTAAAAGCATACGGTGCAGAAGTTGTATTAACTCCTGGTGATGAAAAAATGCCTGGAGCAATTCAAAAAGCCCATGAGCTTGTCAATGAAGTGCCAAACAGCTTTATGCCTATGCAATTTGAAAATGATGCAAATCCCGAAGCACATCGCCTAACAACCGCCTTAGAAATAAAAGACGCATTAGATAGTATCGGCAAGCAACTTAACGCCTTTGTTGCAGCATCTGGTACTGGCGGGACCATTACAGGTACTGGAGAAAAATTAAAAGAACTTTACCCAGGGGTTAGTATTCATGTCGTAGAACCAGCTGGTTCTCCTGTTTTATCAGGTGGAAAGCCTGGCCCACATAAACTCGTCGGAACTAGCCCTGGCTTCATTCCACCAATCTTAAATGAGGACGTCTATGGTGAAATCTTTAAAATTGAAGATAATGATGCATACAACGTAACGAGACGACTTGCTCGTGAAGAAGGAATTCTAGTAGGCCCTTCATCAGGTGCAGCTTGCTTCGCTGCTCTCGAAGTAGCAAAACGCCTTTCACCAAGTGATGTAGTCGTTGCCATCGCTTGCGACACCGGCGAACGCTACTTATCAACAGACTTGTTTGATTTATAAGGTGCCACTATAAGGTGCCTGGCACCCTTCGTGGACAATTCTTGTAAAATGTCCGCCTGGAATGCACACTGCATGATCCCGCTGAGATACTCAGTGGGATTTTTATCATGAGGCAATCTGTGCTAACAAGTGGCAGCATATATATAAATTGAAACTGTTAAAATATTCGACTTTATCAGAAAACCATGAAATAATAGTATAGGAGAAAAATTTAATAATACTAGATAAGGGGTAACTATACTATGAATAGACAAGCAAAAATCACAAAAATAAAATCGTCAATCGCTACAGTATTAGTAGGAAAAGAAGAGATGACTGAACTAGTTGTTATTTCTATTCTTGCTCGTGGACATATTCTCCTTGAAGATGTGCCAGGAACGGGAAAAACAATGTTGGCGAAATCGATCGCTAAATGTCTTGATGCAAAGTTTCGTCGCGTACAATTTACACCTGATGTATTACCGAGTGACGTTACCGGAATTCAATTCTTTAATCCAAAAGAACAGGCATTTGAGCTAAGACCAGGCCCTGTGATGACGAACATTTTGTTAGCAGATGAAATTAACCGAGCGACACCGCGAACTCAATCTAGTTTACTAGAAGTTATGGAAGAACGTCAGGTTACGATTGATGGTGAGACATTAGCACTACCAAAGCCATTTATCGTCATTGCTACGCAAAATCCTATTGATTCACAACAAGGAACTTTTTCATTACCTGAAGCGCAAATGGATCGTTTTTTACTTTTAATTAAAGTTGGTTATCCGACATTAGCAGAAGAAAGACAAATGCTCTCGATGTACCGCGAGTCAGAGCCGATTGATACACTTGAAGTTGTGCTTACTTTAGAAGAAATTGAAGAAATGCAAAATGAATTAAAGAAGGTCACTATATCAGAAGATATTGAAACATATATGCTGAAAATTGTTGCCGCAACGAGACAATCAGAATTTGTAGAGGTTGGTGTTAGTCCACGGGGAACGCTTGGCTTAATGAGGGCCATCCAAGCACGTGCCTATATTCACGGTAGAGATTACTGTCTTCCTGAGGATGTAAAAGTGATGGCACCTTATGTCCTTGCCCATCGTCTAGTCCTTTCTATTGAAGGCTCAATGCGAAAAACAAAAGAAGATGTTCTTCTCGAAATTTTAAAAAGTATTGAAGTGCCGGTCGAAGCTGGAGCTGTCCGTTAATGCGTTGGAACCAAGAACATAGTATTCCAAGAAAAATTTATGGGACATTGTTTTGGTCAGTTCCAATTCTACTGTTTATCGCACTTGTGATGAAATCACCGCTGATTTTTGGTTTAGCAACTGTTTTTGCCTTGTTTATTCTTTTAAACCATTATTATTTAAAGTACGTCTCAGAAAAGACAGATGTCTTTGATGAAATTGAAGTTGTCCGTTTATTCCCTAACGATATAAGAAACATTACTATACCACTTGAAAACAAAGGAAAGCTGCCAATATTAAATGCGCAAGTATCATTTACTTTCTATGATTACGATGGCGCAATCGAAGTGATCGGTAACGGAGACGCACAACAAGAATCGTATACATTTCCGTTTTCGCTATTGCCTTTAACACAAAAGAAGCGAAATGTAGAAGTGAGAGCATTAAAACGTGGAGTTGCGCAAATAAGGGCGATCGAATATACCGTTTATGACTTATTGAAGCTGAGTTCTTTACGACTTCACTATCTTGATTATTTCCGTCGCGAAATGATCGTTTATCCAACACCAACGCCAATCAAAGGGCTTGATCAAGTTGTTCAGCAAAAGCAAGGCGACATTCCTAGGCAGAGATCCCCCCATGAGGATGTGATGATGACGATGGGCACTAGAGATTATGTTGCTGGTGATCCATTTAATCGAGTTCATTGGAAAGCATCCGCAAGAAGTAACTCATTGCAAACAAAACTATATGAAAAAACAACAATCTTAAATTGGACAATTGTCGTAAATATTTATAATAAAGATCGTTCTAAATTAACAGTAGAAAACCTTGAGGAAGTTTTATCTCATGTTGCCTTTCTATGTCAGTTTGCTACAAAGCATCACATTTCCTTTGAACTTTATATAAACACTAGAGTGCCAAAGTTGATTTTTATTCACTTACCTCCTGCTAATGGGAAAGATCATTTAATGAAAGCATTGGAGCTACTAGCAAGAGTAAGTAAATATACGATTACAACCCATCCAATTGAAGTGTTAAAAATGGTCAAGAAGCGAATTGGACCGACCCCATTTATTTTTCATTTGGGCGGTTATAGTCAAACTGAAGAAAATTATTACCTAGAATGGAAAAGAGCCGGTGCAACCATTTACCGCGTAAAATCAAATGGTTATGTCGGACAGGTAGCCACAATTGGAGGTGGAAAAAATGAAACCTTGGCAAATTAAGCTGACACGTTTTTTCCACCTAAGCTTAGAAATGGTACTCCTATTTTTGATTATGATCCCGCTCTATTTTATGGAGGGAAAAGAGCTACCTATCATTGCTTTTAGCGTGCTAGTTGTGACGGCAATGATTTTTTATGATCCGTTTATCCGAAAATTTAAGAACGAAAAAATAGGTCTTCTATTAATTCCAATTATGTCTTTACTAGGCATTTCAGTTGGGTTTCACTTCTTTTTGTCACTTATTATAGTGACGACCGTCTTTTGGCGGGTATTATTTCATAATAAAGATAATGATCCTAATGAAATGGGACTGTTTATTGCTACTTTCGTGATAGGTGTAGTCTTTTATCTCCACTTTTTCTATATTGGAGCAAATGACATCTTTTTGCTAATTATCTTTTTGCAATTCTTTTTAGTTCTTAGCTTAAAGACCATTAAGCTAGCCTTTCAATCGACAAAATCTAGCACCGATAAATGGACACAAATGAAATGGCAACTAGGTAGTTTCGCTGCTTTAGGTGGTATTACTATTGTAGCAATCTTCTCTTACGAAATAATCTACAGCGTTGTTACTTTTATTTTAAAACAGATTTTCTATCTTATTTGGTTATTAGGCGTTCCTTTCATTTATTTGGCTTCGCTCTTTAATTTTGATCTTAGACGAAGAGGACCAGCAGAGGAAGGCGGGTTTTATGAAAATCCTGGCGAGCCAAATTTAATTGAAGAAGCTACAACGTCAAATCTTGATATGATCATTTGGATTGTCGGAGCTGTCCTCTTAGTTGTTGTCCTATTCTTTATTTTTAAAAGATCAGGATCATTTATACTTCGCGAATACATGAATACGAATGACCAAGAACAACTATCTTCAATTACGCATGTTAAAACGAAAAAAGGTTGGTTTCGCAGCAATCGTCCAAAAAATGAAATACGTCGTTTAATTCACGACTTTGAAAAATTTACGGCAAAACTTGGACAAGGACGAAATTACAATGAAACGATTGAAGATTGGTTTACGAGAATAAATGCTAGTGAAGAGCTCAAAAATAGTATCGCCAAAACATACCGTAGAGTACGGTATGGTGAAAAAGAGATTACAAAAGAGGAGAAAGCTCAATTTATTCGTGCACTTAAAGAACTAAAAAAAGCAATCAAAAAGGGTACCTAACCCCCTTTTTGATTGCTTTTATTTATTTATCTGTTAATAAATGATTTAACTGTTCCGAAAGCTGTTTCATTTCGTTTACTTTGTCAGCCATATAAGCAATTTTTGAATTTTGTTCTTCAATACTTGCCAACACCTCTTCAACTGAAGCGTTCAACTCTTCAGAAACGCTTGAAACTGAATTCACTTCCTCAACTACGACATTAGAGGATTTACTCAATGTTTTTACCTTAGCATCAATTTCATTGGAGCGAACTTGTAATTCACTAACAAGATTTTCGATTGAGTTAAATGTCATTCCGGTTTCTGTTGTTAATTGTTTACCAAGTCTAAACGAATTTTCACTATCTCCAACTCTATTTGCTGCTGTTCTTGCTTTCTTTTGAATCATTGTTAGTATAGTGCTGATCTCGTCAGTTGACCGAATTGAATGTTCTGCTAGTTTTCTTACTTCTTGGGCAACAACAGCGAATCCCTTGCCACTCTCCCCAGCTCGAGCTGCTTCAATCGCAGCATTCAATGCTAATAAATTTGTTTGGTCCGCAATCTCTGAGATCGTCTTTAAAATGTCCCCTACTTTAGATGTTGATTGATTTAATTCACTCATCTCTTTTGCTGTTAATTGGAGAGTATCATCCACTTCATGAATCGTTTCGTCTAGTAGCTTCACTTTTGCTGATCCTTCTAACACAAGGCTACTAGCACTTGTTGCATTCTCCTTCATCGTTCTAGCGCCACCGGAGATCACATTTACTTCTTGATCGATCGAAAAAATTGATTCATTCATTTCTGTTGCGCTATGCGCTTGACTCTCTACTCCACCAGCAATTTCATTAAATGTCGTCATCAGTTCAGCTGAGAAGTTACTCGTTGATTGAGAATGACTATTTAACTGTTCTGTTAGCTCGTCAAGCTTATCCACTGTATAGCGAACTTGATTAATCATTGCTTCCATACTCTCTTTTGATTTTAGAGCTTCAGAGGCAGCATCTTCTGAGTCCTTTTGCATATTTTTCCCGATGATACTTTGTGCGACTAAGAAACTAGTCATTAACAAAAAGAGTAGATTGAAGGATACTAAATAAACTGAGCTATATCCAACAATTGTTTGCTCACCAAAAGACAATAAAAAGTAATTTGTAATAACTAACCCCGCAAATCCTGAGACAAGGACGTAAAGATAATTATGATATAAAGACATGATAATAATGCTGTAATAAACAAGCAAGTATGTAGAAATCGCTGGTCTATTTCCGAGCATAAAGATAGTCATCAAAGCTAAACTAATAATTAATATATATGGAATCCAATTTGTCTTTTTGTTTAATTTATACAGAATAAACACAACTAAAATTGATGCCAAACCAAATGCCGTACCGATTATATTTGTCATCAACGGTAAGCCTCCAGCAAATAAGATAATTGCTGCTAGAACTACTGAAAGAATATATAACCTAATTAGTAACAGATTTCTTGCTTGAAAAGTGTAATTCTTTAATGCCATTACAATGATCCTCCTGAAAAAAATATTTAAGATTTAAAATGACTATTACTATCATACACTAACATTTTTAGACAATGTTAGACATTTTTTGAAAATCTCTAAAAAATATTAAAAAAAGCATTAAATAGAAAAAGCTGTCCCATAAATTTCAGCACCCTCAACGTGCTACAATAAATAGAAATGTATGGTTTGTACATAATCTAATTATTGTAGACGAGGTCACTGATACTTGGGACAGCCTTCTCCTTTTGTTCAAATAGCAAATTATGATAATGCCTCCACTTTCTCTTCTCCACTTAACATATTTACGACTAATGTAATTGCTCCTAATGTTGTTAATCCGCCAAAAAATAGATAAACAGTAAAAATGTCAAAGCGGTCTAACAGGAGACCAGCTACAAATGTGCAAAAAGATGTACCAATTCCACCACCTACCGACGAATAGATAGCAACTGCTGTTACCTTAACGTCTTGTGGCGCGATTTTTCTCACATATTGTAGAGCTGCAGGAATAAATAATCCGATCGATATTCCTTGAGCAATCGTTGTCATATAAATCAAGATAGGCGAGGGTTCGAAAGCATAAAAAAACCACCGTAATGCCGATACAACTGTTGCAATGAATAGGATTTGTATTAATCCGGCACGTTGTATCCAATAGCCGACCCATTTCATGAACGGGATTTCACTACCTGCTGCAAGTAAAAATGCAATTCCAACCCCTGTTAACGTTCCACCTGCATCTTGAATAAGTAAACCAAAATAAAAGTTATTCGCAAAAATTGGACCGAACACGAAAAATGTCGTCAACATAAAAAGAACAAATTTTTTGTTATAAAAGAGCTGCGCGATCCCCCTACGTAATTGAACTTTAGGTAATCTACCTTCCTTTGGCATTTTTCTTGTGAAGTAGGCACACACCCAAAGGGAAACGGCAAAAACATAAAAGATAATCGTGAGACCAAACATATCGGAAAGACTTCCTACTAATAAGACAGAAATAGCAAACCCAGCTGCTCCCCAAAGTCGAATATCACCGTAGTTTCTCCCTTTTTCCTGAACATAATTGAGCGTAATACTATCCGAAATCGGGACAATTGAACCTTGGAAAACGGCTACTAATGCGGCGATAAACACAAAGGTCATGTAGTTTGAAAAAGGAAGATACAACAAAGCTATACCACCTGTGATAACCATTGTCATTGATAGTATTTCTCTCGGTTTTTGTGTATAGTCGCTCACCATTCCCCATAACGGTTGCGCAAAAATCATGATGATTGGACCTATTGAGATGATCACACCAATTTCTGCTCCCGATAATCCTTCAATCTCTCGTAAATAAACACTTAATAGCGGAAACAGTCCGCCAAAACCAAAAAAGATTAAAAAATAGACTGATTTTAAATAGACGGTGACAAACCGCTCCTGTTCCATTGACCTCACCCCATAGATTGTAAAGTTGCGATAGCTACTTTCAATCATTTTATTGCTTATCGTTATTTCGCTAACTCGTAGATTGCTTCTGCGTAGATCGCTGCAGCCTTCATTAAATCGTCAACTTCAATATATTCGTCCTTTTGGTGGGCTAATTCCGGACGCCCTGGAAATAATGCCCCAAATGCTACTCCAGCACTAAGACTTCTAGCGTATGTACCTCCACCAGTAGAGAGTAATGTTGCTTTTTCACCGGTTTGTCGTTCATAAACTCTCTGTAAAGTTTGAATTAATGGGTGATCTGCTTTTACATAGTGAGGCTTTGCATGTGTTTTAATATCAATAACAATTCCGAATTTATCAACAAATGCCTCTAATGACTTTAAGCCTTCTGCAAACGAATACGTTACTGGATAACGTAAATTAAGCCCAAGTTTTCCACCTTTATCACTAAATTCAATAATGCCAACATTAATCGTTAAAGGACCAGTTTGTTCATCCTCAAAATTTAAACCAAACGTTCTCCCTCTTGAATCCTCATAAAAATGTTCTTTAATAAAAGCTACAAATTTAGCTCCGTCACCTTGAAGTTGTAGCGTATTCAAAAATTGGGCCAGAAAAATTCCGGCATTCTTCCCCTTATTGGGCTCCATTCCGTGAGCTGAAACACCGATAAGTTTAAAGCTAATCTCTTGACCAACTACTTTGGTTTCCCCTTTCAAGCCGTTTTGTTCAAGATATAAGCTAAATTGACGAGTCACCTCTGTTGTATTATCAGTCTTAACAACTGCTGTCGCTAAGTCTGGCACCATATTAAATCTTCTCCCGGCCTGGAACGAGAGTAAGGAACCTTCTTCAACTCCGCTTGAAAAGACAAGTTCCATATCACAAATACCCTTCTCTGCATTAATAATTGGAAAATCAGCATCAGGTGCAAACCCCATCGTTGGCATCTCTTCTTTTTGAAAATAATGATCTACACACCGCCATTGACTTTCTTCATCTGCACCGATAATTAGCCGGACCCTTTTCGAGAGTGATAATCCTAATTCCTTAATAATTTTCATTCCATAAAAGGCAGCCATTGTCGGGCCTTTATCATCTATTGCACCACGGGCAAATATCTTTCCATCTCTAATTTCAGCACGATAAGGGTCGCTCGACCAACCATCGCCTTCAGGAACAACATCGATATGCCCTAAAATTCCAATTAAGTCTTCCCCTTCGCCAAATTCAATGTGACCCGCATAACCATCCACGTTTTTAGTAACAAAGCCAAACTCCTTGCCTTTATCGAGCATAAATTGAAGTGCTTCATTAATTCCTTCTCCAAAAGGAGCAACAACCGTCGAACCTTCTTCATCTAATACGCTTTTAATTTTTAGTAAGTGACAAGTATCAGAAACTAAATCCTCACTTCTTTTTTGAACTTCTTCATTCCAATTGATTGCCATAGTTATAGCCTCCTGTATTATGTAGTAATTTTATCATTTGGGGCCAGAAGACCCCCACTTCAGATTTCCAAGATAAATTTAAGTGGCGGGTAGTTCACTTTTTAACATGATTGTAATCTTTTAACACAAAATTAACACCCTATTTTACCGCTTTCCTTTGCTAAACAATTTAAATTATTGTACAATTGCGATAAAGGAGGGGTAAACAAAAAACGCGTATAATGCTCATGTATTCACCATAAAAATGAAGTAACCTTCATTTTGCAACTGCTGTCTAGTTGCATTAGAAATACACCGTATTTCTTTATGATTGAAGAAATGAAAATGATAAGGAGTGGTTTTTTGGAAACTTCAACTGATCGGATGTTAAACCGAATTAAGTCCGTCTACCTCTATATCAAAAAAAGGGGAACCGTCACGACGAATGAATTGGTTGAAGAATTTGGAATTACCCCGCGGACAATTCAACGAGATTTAAATGTCTTAGAGTATAACAAACTCGTCAAAAGTACTACTCGTGGCAAATGGACCACAACTAGCAAAAGAACGAAAGTTTCCTAATTCATTCTGGTAAATGAAAAAAGCTTATATAGCACCAATTGTGGTTGTCCCCTAAGTAACAGCTCACCTCGTTAGGCACGAATTTTGTATTGTTTTCTACTGTAACTTTACAAGTCGTAGCTAAGGTGACTGTTACTAGAGCTTGGGATAACCTCCTTTTATTTTATGAAGTACTTGTGTATCTATTGTTCGCGATTTACTAACAACTCAATTTCCTCATCAGTGAGCTCTCTGTACTCTCCTAATTCTAATGTGGGATCTAGTTTTAAAGGACCGATCGATAATCGTTTTAAGTATGTAACTTTTTTATCTACTGCGATAAACATTCGTTTTACTTGATGAAACTTCCCTTCTGTAATTGTCAGTTCAATTTCAGATATCTCCCCTGATTTTAAAATCACTAGATCTGCCGGCTTAGTTTCATAGCCATCATCAAGCGTGACTCCAATTTTAAATTTGGCGACGTCTTCTTCTGTAACTACACCTTGAATGCGTGCATAGTAAGTTTTCGGTACATGTTTTTTTGGTGATAGTAACTCATGGGCAAGCTTTCCGTTATTTGTTAGTAAAACAAACCCTTCTGTATCTTTATCTAGTCTGCCAACTGGGAAAGGCTCATAGCGTGCGTCCTCAAGCTGTAACAAATCGACCACTGTTTCATCTTTTGAGTCTTCCGTTGCCGAAATAACTCCTTGCGGCTTGTTCATCATTAAGTAAATAAATTCTTTGTACTCAATTACCTCGCCATTTACAATAACTGAATCTCTGTTTACATCAATATGTACCTTCGCATCTTTGACCGTTTCATCATTCAGACGAACCGTCCCAGTTTTTAAAAGCTTTTTAACCTCTTTTCTCGTACCAAAGCCCATATTCGCTAAAAATTTATCTATCCTCAATTTATTGCCTCCCTTTAAACATTTATCATAAATGAATATTCTATGAGTACTTCTTCTTCGGTTCCATAAACCAGTGCAATACTCTCTCGGCTAGTTTACCAAATCAGATGAGTAAATACATAATAACATCCCCTAAATTTGTAAAACAAAGAAAAGGCTGCAATCAATTGATTAACAACCTTTCTAATGTTTACACTAATTCCTCAGAACCAAACATATAATGTCTTGTTCGGATATTAACATTAAGAACAATCCCAATGGCAATCATGTTTGTTAAAAGCGCACTTCCCCCGTAGCTAATAAATGGAAGAGCTAAACCAGTGATCGGCATAAGTCCAATCGTCATACCAATATTTTGAAAGATTTGAAAGACAAGGAGACCGATAACTCCAGCAACTAAATAGCTTCCATAAATATTATTGCAACTGAAAGCAATGATAATCATTCGGTAAAAAAGAATGAAGTAAATGACGATTAAAACTGTCGCTCCTAGAAACCCAAATTCCTCGCCAATGACTGTGAAAATAAAATCGGTGTGGATTTCAGGTACAGCACCACTTTTTGATATTACTCCTTCTGTAAATCCTTTCCCGTAAAGTTTCCCTGAGCCAATTCCTTGTATCGCATTTAAAAGTTGATAACCCATACCAACGGGATCACTTTCGGGGTCTAACCAACCATAAATACGTTTTAATTGATGGATTCTTATTATATGTTCTGAGAAAAAATCAAAGTAATTGTTATGAAGCCAAACCAATGTCCCTAAAAAGGACACGACAAGTGCACCGAGGGCAGTAAAAATTTTCCACGATATGCCCGCCATTAGGAGCATCGTCGCCATAATACTTGCAATGACTAAAGCTGTTCCTAAATCAGGTTGGATAAGGATTAAGAAAAATGGCGGAAATCCGACAGCGACTACTTTTAATACGATCATACAATCTTCTTTTAGCGTTCGCTCACGATTTTCTTTTGTAATGATAAAGAGCAGGTGGGCGAGGGCAAGGACTAGAAAAATTTTGACAAACTCCGAAGGTTGAAAGTCATTTCCAGCAATACTAATCCACCGTTGTGAGCCATTTCGTTCAATCCCAAAGAAGTGAACCCATACTAAAAGAATAATTCCAATGACATAGAGAGGAATTGTAAAGTTTTTAAACATATCATAATCGATTAACATTGCTCCAACCATTACCAATGTCCCAATGATAAAGAAAACCACTTGTCGCTTAACAAAATATGATGGATCGAATTTATACTGACCTGCAAGTGCAGCACTATATATAGCAAGTAAAGAAATACACATTAATAAAAAAATCAAAAACAGTAATGTATAATCCAACTGTTGAATAAAATTTTTGCGTTCATTCACGGCACATATTTCCTCCTATATAAATTAAGAAAAGACTAAGCATACCGGTTAGCTAGCCATCTTTCCAATTCAAATATGTCTTCCTAACATTCGACTCCGGACTGTGAAAGTCCTTTCTAATGTTATCATAGCCACTTTATTAAAACAAAGGTATTTTTAACAAATATGGAGGAGAAAACGCTACCGCTAAGTAACATCTGTTTTTCGCTGTCAACTAAAATAAAACCGTTGGATTTCCTCACACTTCGCTGTAAATCTCTAACGAATTTTAGAGACTTGTTCAAGTAAATTCAGCGACATCTATTTTCTCACAAAAAGAGCTATCTCAAAATATAATGAGTAGCCCCTATCATTATTCAGGTTTAGTTATTTGCTTAGGTAAAACAATATCAACAGTTGTCCCTTTTCCTTCTTCACTTGTAAAGTTCAGTTTTCCTTGATGTCCTTCAATAATCTTGTAAGTAACTAGAAGACCTACGCCAGTTCCTTTTTCTTTTGTCGAGTAAAAAGGTTCTCCTAACTTAGGAAGTCGCTCACTTGAGATTCCACAACCTTCATCAGCAATTCGTATCATTATATATTCATCGTCTAACGCTTTTAGTGAGACATGAATTGAACTATTTTTACCACTCGCCTCAATTGCATTTTGAATGATATTAAGAAATACTTGTTTCATTTGATTGCCATTGCACTCAATTACAAGATTTTCTTCCTCAGTATTATTAACTATTTTTACCCCATGGATAAGAGCTTGGGCCTCAAGTAGATGAATGACATTATCTAGAATTACATTAATACTTGTTTTTTCCATCGCTGACGTTTCGTTCGGCTTTGCCAATGATAAAAATTCATAAATGATTGCCTCCGTTCGTTCCAGTTCAGATAAAATAATATCAATGTAAAAATCTTTAAATTCCTTCGTTGATTTTACTAATTGCATAAATCCTCTAATCGAGGTCATTGGATTTCTAATTTCATGGGCAACACCAGCGGCAAGTTGTCCAACCAACGATAACTTCTCGGTTTTCTTTAGCCATTCTTCCATTTTTTTCTGTTCAGTTATATCAAGAAAATAGATTGAAATAATATCCTCTATCGGATACATCCGTATCGCAAAGGTCGCCTCTAAGTTCTCACTGTACATTTCAAATTGCGCAGCTTTTTTTTCCTGTTTAACGACTTCATAGTAGCGTAAAAGTTCAGGTGTGATAAATTCAGGAAGGACTTCCTCACATACATAACCTAATAATTTATCTCTACTCGTTTTTAAAATTTCAACAGCTGCTCTATTCACAAATATAAAACGAGCCTCATTATCTATAGCAACAAAACCATCTGAAATACTTTCTAGTATATTATGTATTCTTCGATTAGACTCATAGAGTTTTTTTTCTATTTTTTTACGTTCTGTAATATCGCGGCACATTAGTAAGATTTCATTTCGATGACCATTACCTTTGTTTTTTATGCATTTTAAGTTAGACTCTGTCCATACATAGTGACCTTCTTTATGCTGGATACGGTAGGTAATTGAGACCGTAGAATCTATATCGCTTTCTACTACCGATTTAATTGCATGATGAAATGATTGTTTATCATCATCGTGAATTAAATCTAGTGCACTTAGGCCAGTTAATTCCGATTGTTCAAACCCAAGCTGAGTAGTAAAAGCTGGTGAAACATAAATATAGTTACTATTTTCATTTAGGACAATAATTCGATCAGAGGAATTTTCTGCTATGATCCGAAACTTTTTTTCTTTTTCTAGCAATGTAGCTTCTATTTCCTTTTTTTCCGTTATGTTTTGAATTTGTGCCATAATATACTCCGGCGATCCAAATTCATCATAGATTAAATTGACACTTAATAACCCCCACACAACTTGTCCGTTTTTGTGGATGTAGCGCTTTTCTATTTGAAAATGACAAATTCTACCCTCAAGTAAATCTGCTATTTTTTTTGAGTTAACTTCTATATCGTTAGGATGGGTAAATTTTTCATGCGTTTCATTAATAATTTCTTCTTTTTTATAACCTAGTAGATTACAAAAAGCATCGTTTACAAATAGGAGCCTTCCATCAATAGTAGTAATAGCCATTGCTATTATAGATTGTCGGAACATTGCGTTAAATAGATTCGAGTTCATATTACTCCCCCTGATTCAACTACTGCTTTTATAATTAGACATTTATCGTCAATATCCTTTTTAAAGTCATTAGAAATTTCTAATTTCTTATTTAGTTTCAATTTTAGTTACCCGTGCTCCACCATCTTCATTGAAAAGTCGTAATCTTCCCTTTTTGAAAAAAAGTCTGTATCGTAGATTACATTGTAATCTACGATACAGACTTTAATCTTAGGTAACTGGATGTCCTTTGATTAATTATTGATCCAATTTCTAATTTTTCCATTAACTAACTTTAGTAAGTTCAACTGAATTTTCTTCTGTTTTTTTCCTTGAGCTTCTGGCGATATTTGCTAAAATCCCTAAACTTATCGCTGTTATCATCAATGAGGAACCGCCGTAACTCATAAACGGAAGTGGAATACCTGTAATCGGAAGTACTCCTGACATTGCTCCTACATTCAAACAGATTTGTAAAGCAATTTGAAAGGAGATCCCAAAAGCTAATAGACTACCAAATGGTGTACTAGCCCTCGTCCCAATGACAATTCCCCGAAAGACAATTGTTCCTAAACAAAGAAAGACAAATAAGACTCCTAACATACCTAGCTCTTCGGCAACAATAGATAGTATAAAATCAGTATGCGCCTCAGGTAAATAAAACAGTTTCTGAACACTTTGGCCAAAGCCAGCCCCTGATACTCCGCCATGAGCCATTGCAATATAGGACTGAATTAATTGATAGCCTGTCCCTGTTTCATCTGCAAATGGGTCCATAAAGCCAGTTATTCGATTCATTCGATATACCTCAGACTTGGCATATGTCCAGACAACAAATCCTGAAATACTTGCTAAAGAGATCAAATGAAACATTTTTGCCCCTGAACAGAACACCATTAAGCCAGCAACCGCCAAAATTAAAGAAGCAGTTCCTAAATCGGGTTGCGCCATTATGAGAGCGAAAATACCAACGATGATGATTAATGGCGGTAAAACCCCTCTAACAAACTGATTAATATACGTTTGCTTTCTGGAGTAGACGTGAGCTAAATAAATGATCATCCATAGCTTCACGAATTCAGATGGTTGAAGATTCGTAAAACCAAGATTAATCCAACGTGTCGCACCTTTGACCTCATATCCCAAGGGGGTAAGCACTAACCCTAATGAGATAAATGAAACAAGGACAATCGGAAAAACTAACTTTTGATAAAGACGATATGGAAACATCATAAAAAAGATAAAAAAGACCGATGAAATGACGATCCATTGAAGCTGTTTTTTAAAGAAGTATAAATAATCACCATTATGGCGATCAAAGCCAATCACATAACTAGCACTATAAATCATAATCAAGCCAAATGAGGCTAGTAGAATTACAGCTGCTATTAATATCCAATCCGTCTCTTTTTTTGTTGAGCTTGCCATAATAACCTCCCGTCTTTGACTCTATCGATGTTTTAATTATAGCAGACTACTATTTCAAGAAAAAGGAATTTAGATAGAAAATTGAACACATCCTTTGCCTATTTATTCATACATTAGGCATCTCCCCACGCCCTTCCACCATCTTGGGCATAGACTGTTTAATGAGTGACAATCACCTAATTGAAGGAGCGATCTTATGTACGACTATAGACAATTCCCTGGTTCACAAACACAATTTTATCCTGGTTTTCCATTTTTTCCACCAACACCTGCTCCTGGTCCAGGACCAGGTCCCTCACCACTTCCGCGCGACATCGAACGTCGTATAGTTCAATTGGAAAGAATTACACAACGCCAAGGTGAGGAAATTGAACGACTCAATCGCCGTGTTCGTCGATTGGAACGGCAAATGGGCTTTGGAATCGGAGGACCACAGTATTAGCTAGTTTAGTAAAGAGTTGTAGTGTTTGTTATTCCTGATTAGGGGATTGCAATCATGACAACTCTTTACTTTTTTGTTTTTTCTTCAAAATTTTAAAACGCGCACCTAAAATTTGCCCTGCCAAATTCGTTCTTACACCTAAATATAAGTAGACAATTCCTCCTACCACTACTGATGTTAATAAAACAACGAGTGCATTGAGGCGATTTTCGATCGGTAAAGCGAGAGTTAGTAACTCTCTCATAAAAATAACGACAGCTGCCATAATCCCAGTAAAAATAGAAATTAGGAAGAAGCGTTTCAACATAAAACGATAATTGTAATTGCCGTACTTTCCAATCGCCCAAATATTGACTCCTAAAGACGTTAGATAGCCTAACCCTGTAGCATAGATTGCCCCTCTAGTTTCAAATTGGGACAATAAAATGACATTTAAACTAAGTTTTACAAGTAAACCAGCTACTAAACCAATAACAGCGATTCGTTGCCGATTAATCCCTTGTAAAATAGCCGACGTTACTGCAAATAACGAGAAGAAAATGGCAATTGGTGCATAGTACTGGAGAATTGCTGCGCCAATTTCGATGTTTCCAACTCCGAACAACCCCCCATATGCAGGATAGGCCAAGATCGACAAGCCAACAGCTGCAGGGAGCGTTAAATAAAGAATAATTTGATATGTTTGTGTGACTTGCCGCTGCAACATCGCATGATCTTTATTAATAAAAGACTTAGTGATCGTTGGCAACAGTGTTAACGACATCGCCGTTGCAATTGACACCGGTATTAAAATAAGCTTATGGGATGCTTGTACGAAGGCGCCAAAGGCTACTTGGGCCGCATCCTCATCAACACCTATTCCTATCAATGCTTTATTAAACGTCAACATGTCTATTGTCTGATATAACGGGATCGCAAGACCGATAAACGATAACGGTAATGCATACGAGACAAGCTCTCTATACATAGAGGAAAGTGGTAAGTTGTGATTAACTTTACTCTCCTGATACTGTTTATGAAAATATTTTTTTCGTTTGAACCAGTAGATGAGAAGAACCGTCATGCCACCTAGTGCTCCTACAAATGCCCCAAACGTAGCGAACGCTACAGCTACTCCAATCGAACCGTTCATCAATGTCACAATAACAAAGGTTAAAGAAAGGATAAAAATGATCCTGACAATTTGCTCAATTACTTGGGAAACAGCCGTTGGCCCCATTGATTGATATCCTTGAAAATAGCCCCTTATCAAAGACATGATCGGCACAATTAAGAGTGCGACACTGACCATCCTTATCGTTAAAATAACGTCCGTAATCGAATTTCCTTTTAAATCCTTGTCACCTACTACTATATTTGCAATCGGCCCTGCCAATGAAAATAAGATAAGGAACGCAACAATACCCGTGACGGACATCACGATTAGACCAGACTTAAACAACCGCCGGCCAGTTTCATAATCTCCAAGTGCATTGTATTTTGATACAAATTTAGAAACGGCTAAGGGAATTCCGAGTGTAGCGACACTAAGAAGAACAGTATATGGAATATAGCCGTATGAATAAAGAGCTAACCCTTTTTCGCCGACAATTGCTGTAAACGGAAATATGTAAATAAGACCTAGTATTTTTGATATAAAGATTGAAGCCGTTAATATCATCGTACCTCTTACTAACTTCGAGTCAGTCATAAAACACCTCTTTTTACATTTAAATGGTGAGTTGTTTCTATTGTTTTAAAATGGAAATAGTAATCGAAACTTCAATCACTGTCATTCATTTTATCAGTTTGCATCTTAACGTACAATGATGAGAAGATCATTTACATAAGAAAATTCAGTAGTTTTTCACTTTTTCCCGGAAAATTCTACTCATTCCTGAAGCTCGTACTATATAATAGAGATATTATTTATCTAGGAACTTAAGGGGAGCTCAAGATGCTTTATAGACCAATTACAGAAGTAGCCTCAGGGGATATTAACGGGAGAAATATTTATGGGGCAAGTAAAACAATATTAGTTAAAGAAGATATTATTTTAACAGTTGGAATGATATCCAAGCTGAAAAAGTTAGGAATTAGTGGGATATTTGTTAAAAATAAAAACCTTCCTAATGTCGAACTTGAAGAAAACGTCTCTCAAGAAACAAAAATTGAGACGCTAGCTTGTCTTTATTATGTCGTCGATACCATCAATAGCAATCAAGAAATCGACCTCATCCCAATTCGAATGAGTGTAGAAAAATTAATCCAAGAAATTGAACTTCACAAAGATATATTAGTTCAATTTATCGATATCCGTTCCAAAGAAAATGAAGTATTCATCCATACTCTACAAGTTTGTATCGTTGCAACTACCATCGCGACAAAATTAGGAATATCAAAAGAAGGTTTAAAGACAGTAACAACAACAGCACTTCTTCACGAAATGATTAAAAATGACAATAGTAAAAAACATTTACATGAACTAAACAAGATGAGCGCAGAGGTTTACGCTTTATTTAGAGAAATGAAGCAGAAAATTCAATTTTACTTAACAGACAAAGTTCCATTCCCACCGTACAAAAGACATACGAATAATGAAGTTCAACTATATGCTGAAATCCTAGCGATTGCCGATTGCATTGATAACTTATCATCGCAATTTTCTAAGTATCCTATTTTGGCTCCGTATGAAGCTATTGAATTTATGATGACTTTAGCTGGAAAAATTGTTCACATTGATGTAATGAATGCTTTCATCCGTACTTTTTCATTATTCCCGAATGGGCATTCTGTAAAGCTCGATAACGGAAAACAAGGTTTAGTCGTTAAGCAAAATCCTGCTCTACCAACAAGACCCGTTGTTGGCGTTTTTGAGGGCGATTTTGAAAAAGACGAGGCAATTACAATAGATGTAGAAGAGTTTGACCTATCAACAATGCCTACTGTCTTCATCACAGAAATGATTAGCCCTAATAGTATCGCTTTAGAAGAAGAAAAGGAAAGAATAGAGAAAGAAAAAGTTCTACAGAACATTGATTAGGCTTCTAATATCGCAGCTTTTTTGTTGCTAGATTTTTTACCGGAATTTATGTTACAGTAAATGGGTTCTATAAAAATGAAATGCGGAGTGATAGACGTTGAAAAAAATGATTTTCATCTTTACCTGTTTATTATGCAGTTTTTTAGTAGCCTGCAATGGATCTAATAAAGAAATAGCAGAACAAAAAAATGCCCTAATCACCTTTCAAAATGTAACAATTACTGAAATGGATGCCCTAAATGCCCAGGTTACACCTGAAGAGTCATTACAAGACGCGGCAAGGGATTTGCTATTTCAAGAAATAATGATAGTCGAAGCAGAAAAAGCTGGAATTACTTATGATGAATTTAGTCTTGATGGCCTAGTAAATCAAACTCACGCCATTTTTGAGTACGATCAAGAAGCGATTACTTTCATAACTGCTAAGAGCGAATTATATAACTTAACTCCTGAAGACTACATCGATACGATTTGGAAAGAGGGTCTCAAAAAGAAGTTAATCGCGAACAATTACTTAATGGAGCATATTGACTTCAATGAGAAAGAAACAGCTGAAATAGAAGCAGAAGTAGAAGAGATCCGCAATGAACTTTTAGCAAAATATAAAGACGAAATTGAGTACCATTTTTAAATAAACTATTAGACAAGCCAACGTAGCTGATACGTTGGCTTGTTTTTCTCAGTCGCATTATAATTAAAGTCCTAATTGATTTTAAAATTAAAATAAATAATGACCTTATTCGATTACTTCGAATAAGATCATTATTAGATATTCATTCTATACTTTTAGCTTTAAAACTATTTTTCTTACTTTACTTACATTGTTTAATGCAATTCCAGTCATATGTCCATCCTCAGGAAAACAAATCATTACGTCTTCAGGATTCATTGCAATCGTACTTTCAATCTCACCATCGAAGATTATTGCATCTTTTTCTGTGTTGTATGGTTCCATCATCACTAGCCGGTCAATATGTTCAATAGCAATTTTTTCCTTGCCTTCAATAATATAATGAAGGTCTAAATTGGTTTTGTGCGATTCCCAAAAACACTTTTCCTTTTCTTTCGTTTCATATTCTATAACTACAAAGAAAGAATTTTCATCAATTTCGTGTACTCCTAATGAGTCCTTACTAAAATCATGTTCCTTTAAAAAAGCTAACCCTGCTTGGATCTTTTCTTCAAGAACCATTTTTTCTAAATCTTGAATTTTGCCATAAATCATAGGATCCATCTCCTACTATAATTAATATTATTTTATTAACGTGCTAACCAGCCACCATCGATCGCTAAAATGTGACCATTCATGTAATCAGATGCTTGGCTTGATAAAAATACAACTACTCCTTGTAAATCTGATGGATCAGCCCATCTTCCAGCAGGAATTCGTGCAAGAATTTCTGCATTACGCTTTTCATCTGCACGAATCGGTTCAGTGTTTGCAGTTGCAACATAACCAGGAGCAATCGCATTAATTTGAACGTTATGATGGCCAAGTTCATTGGCAAATGCTTTTGTAATACCTGCCACAGCATGCTTACTTGCAGTATAAGGCGGAACGAACTTCCCTCCTTGGAATGATAGCATAGACGCAATATTAATGATTTTCCCACTCTTTTGTTCAACCATCACTTTGGCTACTTCTTGACTTAAGAAATAAACCGAGTTTAAGTTGATATCCATTACGGCATTCCAATCTTCTTCTTTGAATTCAAGAAGAGGAGCACGGCGAATTGTCCCTGCATTGTTAATTAAAATGTCAATTTTTCCATACACATCTAAGCATGCGTCTACTACACCTTTAATAGCTTTAGTATCTGTTAAGTCTGCTTGATGAAAATGAACTTTTCTTCCTGCTTCTTCAATTAATTCCCTTGTTTCTTCCCAATTTTGATCATAAGTTACGATAAATAAATCTGCTCCGGCTTTAGCTAATGCAACTGCATAGCCTTGACCAAGACCTGTGTTTCCTCCTGTAACGATCGCAACTTTATCTGTTAATGCAAAATAGTCTAATGAAAAATTTCCTAAGCTCATGTTAGCACCCCTATTATTTTATTTTTGGTTTCTTGCTTCTTGTACTTTATTTACATATTGCTTTGCAAGTTGAATAACCTTCTGATAATTCCCATCTTTTTTAGCTGCATTTACCAAATTACCTCCGACACCAACAGCAATACAACCACTTTGTAGCCATTCACCAATATTATCCAAACTCACTCCCCCAGTTGGCATAATATCTGCTTGTGGTAAAGGAGCTTTAACTGCCTTTACATAATCTGGACTTACAACACTTCCTGGAAATAGCTTTATTACATCTGCACCATAAGTGAGTGCTTCTTTCATTTCACCAATAGTTAAGCAGCCTGGCATATACGGAACACGATATAGATTACAAAGCTTTGCAACTGATCTATCAAAAGCTGGACTTACGATAAATTCAGACCCTGCTAGTATGGCTAATCTTGCAGTTGTCTCATCTAACACTGTTCCTGCACCAACCACTACGTCACTTTGTTCTTTGTATAGCTTTACAAGCTCTTTGATTGCTAAGTCTACATCAGGTGTGGTGTAAGTAACTTCTATCGTCTTTATACCACCCTCGATACAAGCATTTGAAATATCTATCGCTTCTGAAGCTGAATCTGCTCGAACTACGGCTACAATGCCCGTTTCAGCAATTTGTAATATTGTCTTCATTTTTTTCATGGTATGTTCCTTTCCTAAGTAAGAAAGTTTATTTTATTTGATCCATTGTTACTTGATCCATGTCTGTATACGTTTTGTTTTCTCCAGCCATTGCCCAAACAAATGTGTAGTTACTAGTTGCACAACCACAATGAATTGACCATGGCGGTGAAATAACTGCTTGTTCGTTTTTCATAACAAGATGTCTCGTATGTGTTGGTTCACCCATGAAATGAAACATTCTGGAGTTTTCATCTAGATCGATGTATAAGTATGCTTCCATTCTGCGATCATGAGTATGTGTAGGCATAGAATTCCAGACACTTCCACTATTTAATTGAGTCATGCCCATAACAACCTGACAGCTCTGAATACCATCGTTGTGTATCATACGGCGAATTACTCGATCATTAGCATTTTCTTGGGAACCAAGTTTATTACCTTCAATATCCTTAAATGATACCTGCTGAATAGGGTATTCCTTGTGAGCAGGAGCCGAAAAAATATAAAACTTTGCTAGCTCACTATTGCTCTCACTTGAAAAAAGTAATTCTTTTTTTCCAAGTCCTACATATAAACAATCCTTGTTCTCCATATTGAACTCTTCGCCATCAACCACTACTTTTCCATTGCCACCTACGTTAATAATTCCAACTTCTCTACGCTCTAAAAAATATTCAGCTTTAATTTGATCTGAACCTTCTAAAGCAATAGGAGCATCGATAGGTGTTATACCACCAATAATCGTGCGATCTTCCATTGAATAAACAAGCTTGATTTCTCCAGGAACGAATAATTCCTCTACTAAATAATGTTTTCTTAACTCATCCGTTCCCATTGTTTTCGTATGTTCTGGGTGTGTCGAATATCTCATTTCCATTTCATATCTCTCCTTTTAAAAATCTGTTATCTACCAAGCCAACCGCCATCGACTGCCATCGTAAAACCATTTACATAATCAGAGGCAGAAGATGCTAGAAAAATGGCTGCACCTTTCATATCTTCAGGTTTCCCCCAACGACCGGCTGGAATTCTTTCTAATATTTGTGTATTTCTTTTTTCATCAGCTATTATCGCTGTATTCATTTCTGTTGTCATATAGCCAGGTGCTATACAATTTACATTAATTCCATACTTAGCCCATTCATTCGATAGAGATTTTGTAAACTGCATAACAGCGCCCTTACTTGCAGCATAAGCTGGGACTGTAAGCCCACCTTGAAAAGAAAGTAATGATGCAATATTTATAATCTTTCCATATCCCTTTTCTAGCATAAGCTTTCCAACCTTTTGGCACATAAAAAACACTGCATTGGCATTTACATCCATTACAAAGTCCCAATCATCTTTAGGAAAGTCAACAGAAGGATGACGTTTCTGTACACCAGCGTTGTTTAATAAAATATCTATTTGACCCATCTTATTAACAATCTGATCAATCAAAGCATCATATTGATCAAAATCTAATAAATCAAAGCTGATACCTAGAGCTCTAACACCTTCATTTTCAATTTCTTTAACAACTTGAGGATCTACAGTTCTTCCAATGATAACTACATCAGCACCTGCATTTGCTAAGCCTAATGCCATATCCTTTCCGAGACCTCTCGTACCACCTGTTACAACTGCTACTTTTCCACTTAAGTCAAATAAATTAGTCATTATAGTCTCCTTCCAATTTTAGTCGAAGCAATACATGACCTTAATAGCATCAGAAGCATTTGTTAATAAATCAAAGCCATTTTGAGCTTCTTCTACTGAAAGTACATGAGTTATGATTTTTTCAAAAGCTGGCTCTGTTTCAAGCAGATCTTGAGCCAATTGAAAATCTTTTTGTGTATATACTCTAACGAAACTCATATTTAATTCCTTGAACATTCCTTGTAATAGGTTCACTTCTGGTGGTTTTTTGTAAGCTGCAACAATGATAATTTTCCCTCGAACCTTTACAGTTTCTGTTAACTGCGGAACTACTGAAGGGTGTCCAGCACAATCAATCACAAAATCTGCACCTACACCATGAGTATTTTTCAAAATCTTTTCTTTCACGTTATCCGTTAATGGATTAATTGTTTTAAAGCCTAGCTCCTCGATTTTCTTGATTCGTAATTGGTTTGGCTCAACAATCATAATATTAGTAGCTCCATAACATTTTAAGGTCATAGCCACACATAATCCAATCGTCCCCCCGCCAAAAACTACTACACTATCTCCAGGAATGTAAACACCTTGTCTTGCTGCATGAACCGCAACTGCAACAGGTTCCATTAATGCTGCTAGTTTAATAGATAAATCTGCAGATAAAGGGAGAATACGATCTATTGGGGCTAAGACATATTCTGCCATTGCCCCGTCACAATCAATGCCTACTAATTTCAATGTTTCACATACATGACTTTGACCCGTCACACATGGTGTACAAGTCCCACAAGTGAGCAGTGGATTTACCGTTACACGAGTTCCTTCCTGTAAGGTTGGATGACCAGCTGCAATATAACCTGAAAATTCATGACCCATTACTAGCGGAGCAGTAGCTCTTGGATGTGCTCCAGCAAAGATATTTAAATCAGTTCCACAAATACCTACATGAGACGTTTTAATTAGAGCCCATCCCTCTCTTATTTCAGGAATTTCTTTTTCTGAAACAGAAACAGTATTTGCCCCTTCATAAATAATTGCCTTCACCTTCGACACTTCCTTAATATAGAGATTTCTTTACACTTTTTGCGATAAAATAAATTGATCAATATATTCCTTCGTTGGTAAACCTTCATTATCACTAGGAGATAACAGTTGAATAGCTCCTATTGCATTACCTCTTGTTACAGCTTCTTCAATAGAAAGGCCTTCTACCAAGCCACTAATGACACCTACAGCAAAACCATCTCCGGCCCCTACTGTATCAATGACTTCGTCTACTTTAAAACCTTCAACAAACATTCCTGGTTGATCGATACCTTTAATATAAGCACCTTTATCGCCTAGTTTAATTACAACAAGCTTGGCATGATTAGAAAGATAAAAATCAGCTATTTCTTCAGGCTGATCTGATCCAGTTAATATTTTCCCTTCAGCTATTCCTGGCATAATAATGTCACATTTATACGCTAATTCATTAATTGTATTTTTCATTTCTTCCTGACTTTCCCAAAGATTAAATCTCAAATTTGGATCAAAGGTAATCATTTTCCCATTTTTCCTTGCTTCATCCGCAAAAAAGTGAGAGACAGCCTTTGTTTCAGGAGAAAGTGCTAAGAATATGCCACTAAGATGTACAAGATCAAAGCTATCAAGTTGAAAATTAGTAAAGTACTCCATACTAAGCTTTGATGCTGCACTGCCTTTTCGAAAGCTAGCTACATAAGGATCGCCTGTAAGAGTTCTTTCCTTCATCATTAATCCAGTAAAAAATTTATCGTTTTCATACACAAAGTCACTTTTAATGTTTTCCTTTTTAATAAATTTTTTAATGAATTTACCAATAGGATCATTACCGACCATCGTTACGTAATAAGCTTCATGATTAAGCCGGGCTAATCCAACGCAAACATTAAATTCAGCTCCCGCAATGTAACGTGTAAATTTATCTACATCCTCTAGGTTACCTATCTGATCTGCAACAAATAAACCCATTGCTTCACCTATCGTTATTATCTTTTTTTTCACGGTCATCTTCCTCATATTGTAAATATTTTGTAATACAAGGGTCCTTTTCAAGTTTTCACACTTATTAGGACCCTTAATTAGTATGAACTTAAAGTCTAGCTTTATTTAATTAAGTCTAAAAGTCTTGGAATTGTTAAAGATATTTCTGGAATAAACGTTATTATTAGTAACATAACAACAGCTACTGCAAAAAACGGTAATAGAGGCCTTATGACACTCTCAATTTTTAAGTTAGCTACCTTACAACCAACAAAGAGAACTGGTCCCACCGGTGGCGTAATTGTACCAATACATAAATTAAAGACCATCAGAATTCCAAAATGAACAGGATCAATTCCTAAACTCAGCGCTATTGGTAATAATATTGGTGTGAAGATTAATACCGCTGGTGTAGGATCCATAAAAGTTCCAATAATGAGTAGGATTAAGTTCATGATTAAAAGGATCATAATAGGGTTGCTTGTAAAATCTAACAACGCTTGTGCTAGCATCCCTGGAATATTTGTAAAGGCCATTACCCATGACATGATTGATGATACACCGATCATAAAAATAACAATCGCTGTAGTTCTAGCCGAATCTAATAATATTTTCGGCAAATCCCTCACTTTTATCGTTCGATAAATAAATGACAACAATAACGCGTATACAACTGCAATCGCTGAGCCTTCTGTAGCTGTAAAAACTCCACCAATAATCCCACCGATTACGATAACGATTAACATGAGGCTTGGTATGGCATCCAAAAATACGAGTAAAGCTTGCTTGAAACTTATACCTTTATCATTTTTATAACCATATTTTCTTGCTAAAAAGTAAGCTACGATCATACAACCTAGTCCCCATAGAAGGCCTGGAAGATATCCAGCCATAAAAAGAGCTGCAACAGAGGTACCACCGCTGACTAATGAGTAAACTATTAATGTATTACTCGGTGGAATAAGCATACCAGCAGGGGCAGAGCCAATGTTCACTGCAGCGCTAAATTCTCTTTTATAGCCTTCTTTTTCCTGAAGAGGTGACATTGTTCCACCAACTGCTGCTGCAGCCGCAACAGCAGATCCACTGATAGAACCAAAAAGCATATTTGCAACAATATTCGTATGCGCTAAAGATCCAGGTAACCTTCCACTTACAACCTTTGCACAATTCACTAGCCTTATGGCAATTCCTCCATTATTCATAATGACACCAGCCAAGATGAAAAATGGTATCGCTAGCAGTGAGAAGGAGTTTATCCCTGTAAACATTCGTTGTGATGATGTTAGCATTGCCTTATCTAAGTCCATCAAAGATAAAATGGCAACTGCTGAGCCTATACCGATACTAATACTAATTGGGGTTCCAATAAGGAGTAACACCCCAACGATAACTAACAAGATTAATGCAACCTGAACTGCTGCATCCATATGATCGACTCCCTTCTACCAAATAAGCACATCATTAATTTTGAACACTTTTTAGTTTACCAACATTTTCAAAGATGTTATTAACACAATAGAAGACAACAATTACTCCACTAGTTGGCAAAGCTGCATACAAGTAGCCTATTGGTATTTGAAGAGCAGCCGACAATTGGCCCATAGTCATAGAAGTTGCATCAAAGCCACCTTTTATTAACACTAGAGTAGCGAAAACAATGATAACTACTTCAATAAAAATCTCCACTACTGACTTTATTTTTTCAGGCAATTTATCCTTTAGAAATTCAATAGCCATATGACCACGTTCACCAAAGACAAAGGCTGAACCGAACAATACGAGCCAAACAAAACAATACTTTGCAAGTTCCTCGGAAATTACACTAGGGTTATTTAAAACAAACCTAGTAAAGACTTGCCAAGTAACAAGGAGAACTAAGAAGGCAAATAGCATAATGCAAAATGTTCCTAATACTTTATCTACATATTTTTTTATAACCGACATGGGTATCACTCCAATTATTTAGCGGCTTGTCTTACCTTTTCATATAATGCTTTAGCAGTATCTCCAACTACTTTTTCGTCATGAAGAGGAAGAACTTCGTCTTGGAAAACCTTAATATCTACAGTATGGAATATTCCTCCTGCTGCTTCTGCTGCTGCTTTCGCTGTTTCTACATCTACAACCCATAATTCAATTGCATAATCTACTGCTTCTTGGAATAGTTGCATAAATAGCGCTTGGTGCTCGGCACTCATCATATTAAATACATCTGAATTCGTAATTAAATAGTCAGGAATCATTAAGTGTTGTGTATACGTAAAGTGTGGTGCTACTTCTACATGCTTTAAGTTTGAGTAAATTAACTCGTTATTCTCTCCACCGTCTAGTACACCTGATTGAATAGCTGTATATACTTCACCTTGACCCATTGGTGTACCTGTACCACCCATGGCTGCCATCATCTTAATGTTCGTATCACTTTCCATTACACGAATTTTTAATCCCTTTAGATCAGCTGGCGACAATACTGGCTTCTTCGTGTAAACGTTACGAGTCCCACTGTGGAAGGTACCTAATACGAACATCCCTTGTGATTCAGTAGAGCGGAAAAGATCACCTACGATTTCTTGATCGTTTAATACTGACATTTGGTGCTCTCGACTGTCGTAAACATAAGGAAGGTTGAACACTGCATAATCTTGGTTAAAATTTTCCATTAAGCTTCCTGCCACAATCGACATAGCGATTGTACCTGATTGAACTAACTCGATTGTTTCACGTTGTGATCCTAATAATTCATTTGGAAAGATCTTAATTTCATACTCATTATTTGTTTGTTCGGCGAATTTCTTACTTAATTGTTCCATTGCTTTGTACTGTGGATGATTTTCTGGTTGGTTAAAAGCTAACTTTAATTCTTTTGTTTTTACAGTTGCCGGTGCTTCTGTTCCACCTGTTTGTGGTTTTTCATTTGTTTTATCGGCGCTTTGGTCTGAGCCTCCACAACCTACTACTGCAACGATTGCTAGTAGAAGTGTAATCAATAACGTTAATGTTTTTTTTCTCATTGGTAAACCCACCTTTTTTTATTTTTGTATAATATCTCCATTAAGGAGTATTTACTGGATAATGTACTTTCTCGTTTTGTAAAAACCTTATAACTTCCTCAGCAACCTTACGTTTTAATTCTTTTGCAGATTGCTCTGAATACCACCCCATGTGAGGTGTACATAAGAAATTTTCATGCTTTAGCAAAGGTGATGCAACACCGAGTGGTTCTTTTTGAGCAACATCTACAGCAGCCCCTGCAATCCAACCTTCTCTTAAAGCCTTATCAAGAGCTGTTTCATTTACAATACCGCCTCTAGATACATTTATCAGGTAGGCAGTTGACTTCATGCTTTTCAACTGCTGCTCATTAATTAAATCCTCAGCTGTTTCTAATGGACAATGTATAGAAATTACATCTGAATGCTCTAATAATTCTTGAAAAGAAACCATTTCTACAAACTTACTTTGATTTTCTTTTTTACGAGGATCAAATCCAATAACCTTACAGCCTAGCGACTGAACTTTTTGTGCAAAGGCTGTTCCTATTCTACCTAAACCTATTACTCCTATAATTTGTTCACTATGTCGAAAGACAGGAATACTCTTTTGATAGTCCCAAATTCCATTTCGGATCAAATTGTTCATTTGAGTTATTTTCCTTGTAAGGTTAAGCATCATTGCAAGTGCATGATCTGCTACCTCGTGAGTTCCGTAATCTGGGATATTACAAATTTGAACTCCAAGGGCTGTAGCCGCTTCCAAATCAACCGTATTAACTCCAACACCATAGCGAACTACCAATCTTAAATCTGGTAAATATTCTAAAACCCTTTTGGTAATTGGGGCATATTGAATCGCAAAAGCCGCTGCTCCTTGGCACTCATCAATTAATTCATCTTCTGTTTTACATTGCTTTAATTCAAATGGTATTGAGTAATCTTGAAACAATTTTGTTTCTATATGAATATTGTCATGATCAAGATCTGTAATAATAACTTTAGCCCGTGACATAATCACACCCCTATGGATCAAGTTAGAACTAATTCCGTTCCGTATCGTGGAACGCTGTTCTATTAATTTAATTATAGCGCTTTCAGTGTTGTTGTCAATAAGCCTTTTTTTCGAAAAAAACACAACATTTCAAGGAAAAACTGTGTATTTGCCTATGTTTTTTGCAATTTTAATCTCGAGTTAAACACCTTCAGAATAGCAATTTTCACAAAAAAATCATAATTAGTCTTAAACATTGTTAACCGTTTACAAATTAGAAAAAATAGATTATTATAAAATGAAACGAAGTTCCATTTAGGAATGTAAGCGAGGGATAATGATGAGTAATAATGTACAATCAATTGAACGGGCATTAACGTTATTAGATATGTTATCTGAATATCCAGACGGTATCCAAATAACTCGATTATCTGACTTAGTCGGACTGAACAAAAGTACAACTCATAGACTTTTATCCACATTAGTGAATATGAATTATGTAGTAAAAGACGAGACTACTGATAAATATAAGCTTGGGCTTCAAATTGTCTATCTATCTAGAAATATTCTTAGTAATATGAATATTACAGAAGTATCAAAGCCTTATTTAGAGAAATTAGTTAAAGACGTAAATGAAACTGTCCATTTATGTATCGAAGATAATGGAGAGATTATGTATATTGATAAAATTGAAAGTAATCAAACGATTCGAATGTATTCTCGTATTGGTAGCCGAGCTCCCATGTATTGTACTGGAGTAGGAAAAGTTCTACTTTCAGGAATGTCAGAAACGAAATTTAACAAAATCATATCGAAGATGGAATTCTATCCAAGAACCTCTACAACGATTACTTCAAAGGAAGAGCTTATTGAAGAGGTTGAAAAAGTAAAGAAACAACAATATTCTATCGATAATCTTGAATACCAGGATGGTGTTAGATGTATAGCTGCACCCATTTATGACTACAACGGTAATATCATTGCTACATTTAGTATTTCAGGTCCTAGTAACCGAGTAACTATGGATGTAGTTAACAACTTACTCATAGATAAGGTTAGACAAACTACAGCAGAAATTTCGTTAAACTTTGGTTATGTTGAAAAGAAAACTAATACTGCATTCTAAATAACAAAAAAAAACGCATAAGCTCATGCGTTTTTTTGTTTAACTTCTATATTTAATTTCAATTTCCGTAATACTATTGCATATTTGAGTAAAAACAGACTTTGCCTTTTAGTTTTAGCAGATCGATCATTTGTAGCTACTTTATTGATGACAGCTCATATGTTAGTTGATCAATGTTTTGCATATTACGAGCGATTTCTTTTGCCTCAGACGATGATTTAGTCTGACGAAGCAAAAGTTGAGTTATACTATGCTATAATACAGAAAATAAATAAGAGATAAATTTTGGTAGGTGTATAGAAATGTACGACGTAATCGTAATAGGTGGTGGTCCTTCTGGACTTATGGCGGCTATATCCGCAAGTAAACATGGCAGTAAAGTTCTGCTTGTCGACAAGGGTGACAAGCTTGGTCGGAAGCTAGCGATTTCTGGTGGTGGACGCTGCAATGTCACTAACCGGATGGCGACAGATGAGCTTATTAAACACATTCCTGGAAATGGGCGCTTTATGCATAGTCCTTTTTCGGTATTTAATAATGAAGATATCATTAAGTTTTTTGAAAAACTCGGAATTAAGTTAAAGGAAGAAGATCGTGGGAGGATGTTTCCTGTCAGTGATAAAGCAACTACTGTCGTTGAAACGTTATTGCAAAAGGCGCGTGACTTACGTGTCGAGATGTGGACAAATACTGCGGTCAAAGATGTCCTTTATGAAGATCAACAAGTTGTCGGGATTAAACTAGAAAATGGGAAAGTGATTAATAGTAAGGCTGTCATTATTGCTGTTGGGGGCAAAAGTGTTCCTCATACCGGCAGCACAGGTGACGGCTACCCGTGGGCTCGTAAAGCTGGGCATACGATTACAGAGTTGTTTCCAACAGAAGTGCCGATTACTTCGAACGAGTCGTTTATTCAAAAGAAAGTGCTACAAGGATTGTCATTACGAGATGTACAATTATCGGTGATCAATCCAAAAGGAAAAATAATTAAAGCTCACCAAGGCGATATGCTATTTACCCATTTTGGCATTTCAGGTCCAATTGCACTACGCTGTAGCCAATATGTCGTTAAAGCTTTGCAGAAATTTGCTGTGAACGAAGTCGAGATGAGTGTTGATCTTTTTCCGAATAAAAATGAGGAAACGATCTTTCAAGAGTTAAGACAAATTGTAAAAGAAGCGGAAAAGAAAGCGGTCAAAAACGGTTTAAAAGGCTATGTTACGGAAAGACTGTTACAGTTTTTTCTAGAAAAAGTTGAAATTGACGCAAATGAAACCTTTTCTAATGTTCCCCATGAGAAACTACGTGAGTTGGCGAAGCTGATGAAAAACTTTTCATTTAAAGTTAACGGAACCTTATCAATCGAAAAAGCTTTCGTTACTGGTGGCGGCGTATCTGTTAAAGAAATTCATCCAAAAACAATGGAATCAAAACTAATGAATGGTCTTTTCTTTTGTGGAGAAGTACTAGATATTCATGGTTATACAGGTGGCTATAATATTACCGTGGCATTCTCAACAGGGTATACTGCCGGAAAAGGGGCAGCCGACAGCCTTCGTTCTTAGAGTGAATAGTGATACCAAATATTAACTTGAAAAGAACTGTCTAGAAAGTGCGTTCGCCTCCCTTAAACGAGCTACTAAAATTGGTTACTGTTTTAAAGTAAGGGAAATGAATTTGAACGACTTTTCAATCTAAATGTATAAGAAAAAGGCTGTCCCATGGCAAAGTATCAGTCACCTCGTCGACTAGAAATAGCATGTGTCAACGTACACTTCTATTTCCAGTATTACGACTAGGTGCTCCGACACTTATCGGACAGCCTTTCTATATTAAATTAGTTAGCGACGAAATTAACTAGCTTATTAGGGACAGCGATCACTTTACGGATTGTTTTACCTTCAAGCTCTTCGCTCACCTTCGCATCTTCTTTAGCCAATTGTTCCATCTCTTCTCGGCTCGAATCTTTCGGGATCAAGATTTTCCCTTTTAGTTTCCCATTCACTTGAACGACAACTTCCACTTCATTTTCAACAAGCATGTCTTCGTCAAATGTTGGCCAAGCTTCATATGCTAATGTACCGCTATGACCTAACTTCTCCCAAAGCTCTTCGGCAATATGTGGAGCAATTGGTGCTAATAGTTTAACAAAGCCTTCGACGAAACCTTTTGGAATTGCACTTTGCTTGTAGCTTTCATTCATGAACACCATTAATTGAGAAATTGCAACGTTGAAACGTAGTCCAGCTAAGTCATCTGTCACCTTTTTCACTGTCTGATGATAGACGCGTTGGTAAGCTTCCGTCCCTTCAGTATCAGTAATGACTGAGCTTAGCTTTCCATCTTCAGTGACGAACAAGCGCCAAATACGATCAAGGAAACGACGAGCTCCATCTAAGCCATTCTCACTCCAAGCAATTGATGCATCTAGTGGACCCATGAACATTTCATATAAACGAAGGGTGTCAGCACCGTGGCTTGAAACGATATCATCAGGATTTACGACATTTCCTTTTGATTTACTCATTTTTTCATTGTTTTCGCCTAAGATCATTCCCTGGTTATAAAGCTTTTGGAATGGCTCTTTTGTTGAAACTAAACCTAAATCGTACAAGAACTTGTGCCAGAAACGTGCATAAAGCAAGTGAAGCACGGCATGCTCAGCTCCACCAATATAGATGTCGACAGGTAACCATTTCTTTAATTTTTCCGGATCTGCCAATGCATCTGAATTTGTTGGATCAATATATCGTAAATAGTACCAACAGCTCCCTGCCCAGTTGGGCATCGTGTTTGTTTCACGTCTTCCCTTCTTACCAGTTACAGGGTCAACGACATTTAACCATTCTTTATTGTTCGCTAACGGTGATTCGCCCGTATCAGAAGGTCTGATCTGATCCATTTTTGGTAAAAGTAGCGGTAACTCTTCTTCTGGAACTGCTGTCATCGTTCCGTCTTCCCAGTGGATGATTGGAATTGGTTCACCCCAATAGCGTTGGCGACTAAATAGCCAATCACGTAATCGGAATGTGACTTTACCGTTACCTTTTTGTTGTTCTTCTAACCAAGCAATCATTTTTGCGATTGCGTCTTTTTTTGTTAAGCCGTCAAGGAAGTCGGAATTCACTAACGTACCATCACCTGTGTAAGCTGCTTCTTCAATATTTCCGCCAGAGACAACTTCAGTGATTGGTAACTCAAACGTCCGAGCAAATTCGTAGTCACGCTCATCATGTGCAGGTACTGCCATGATCGCACCAGTTCCATATGTCACTAATACATAGTCAGCAATCCAAATCGGTAGCTTTGCTCCATTTGCTGGATTAATCGCATAGGCTCCAGTAAAAACACCTGTTTTCTCTTTAGAAAGCTCAGTGCGCTCAAGATCACTCTTCATTGAGATTTGCTTTTGATAAGCTTCAACAGCTTCTTTTTGTTCTTCAGTAACAATTGACTTCACTAACTTATGTTCAGGAGCTAAAACGGCATACGTTGCTCCAAATAAAGTATCTGGACGGGTTGTAAAAACGGTAAACGATGTCTCATGAGCATCAATGTCAAAATGAATCTCTGCTCCTTCAGAACGGCCAATCCAATTACGTTGCATGTCTTTAATGCTCTCTGACCAATCAAGCTCATCTAAATCATCTAATAGTCGATCAGCATAAGCAGTGATTTTCAACATCCATTGTTTCATTGGGCGGCGTTCCACCGGGTGACCACCACGCTCACTCTTGCCATCGATCACTTCTTCATTAGCAAGAACGGTGCCAAGCGCGGGACACCAGTTAACAGCAACTTCATCAATATAAGCAAGGCCCTTTTCGTATAGCTTTAAGAAAATCCATTGGGTCCATTTATAATAGTCTGGATCTATTGTATTTACTTCACGATCCCAATCATAAGAAAATCCTAGCGACTTAATCTGGCGACGGAACGTGTCAATATTTTTGTAAGTAAATTCAGCAGGATCATTTCCTGTATCAAGCGCATATTGCTCTGCAGGTAAGCCAAATGCATCCCAGCCCATTGGGTGAAGGACATTATAGCCTTGCATACGTTTCATTCTTGAAAGAATGTCTGTTGCTGTATAACCTTCTGGGTGACCAACATGAAGACCTGCCCCTGACGGAAAAGGAAACATATCAAGAGCATAAAACTTTTCTTTCGAATTATCTTCCTCCGTTTTAAACGTTTTGTTCTCTTCCCAATACTTTTGCCACTTTTTCTCAATTTCTTGATGTGAAAAAGACATGTAAACAACCTCCTTATTTTTTCTTTTTCTAATGAAATTCATCATATGGTTTGACCGCAACTTAAGATCCTAGTTTAGAACCAAATATTCTAACTGTGACGGATTTAATGTAATGATGAACTTCTTATGTAAAACTTTGAAAACAACATAAAAAACCTCCCACCACTAACGTTAACGTTAGGGACGAGAGGTTAATAACATAATTATTCCCGCGGTACCACCCAATTTAGTGTTGGATACACTCACTTATTAGACACCTTAACGCGGCCGGACGACAAGAGCTACTTATACGTTCACCCTTGCAACTTATAGGCGAGTTCACGGATCTCGATGATTGACTTGCACCAACCGTCAATTCTCTAAGACACGAGGTTCCATTACTACTCCTCATCATTGTTTTTAACATGTAGGTTTGTTAACTCATAATTTGTATTGTATGAATATGTCGAATAAAAGTCAAGAGCTTATTTCACATTGTTGTCAAAAAAATAATATTCTATTCTATGCATTCAATAAAAAATTAGCACAAAAAACATGCATGATCCGAGCTCAATCCTGAATGAAGATATCGGCCGACTGCTTTCGCCAGTTCATGTATAAGAGGTTTGCTCAAGAACTCGCCCGAAATTTTTTTCACAGAAAGAAACTCTTCGCCATAGTATCAGTTCTCTTAGATCCAAACGCTGTTTACAATCATTTAAGTAAACGAGGTGACGATACACTACTTTAAGACAGCCTCTATCCCTTAACTTGCATGAACTTGTTTTTCTACGACAGTTTCTTGTAAGTGACGATCATACAGATACGTACTTAAAAAGCTGATCAAAAAGATAACTATTAACCCATAAAATAACGCCTGCATCCCAAACAGATCAACGACAACGCCACCAAAGAACGGACCGATCATTCGTCCACCTGTTGCAACACTGTTAACGACACCTTGATAGAAACCAGCTTTCCCTTTAGGGGCTAACTGGTGAGCGATTGTTGGAACCGCTGGCCAGACGAACATTTCTCCAATTGTTAAGATAATCATCGCTACAACAAAAATCATGAAAACTTCTGCTTGTGCGAGGATGAAAAATGACACCATGAATACAGCAAGACCAAAATATATTTGCCCCTTTAATGTATGGATCCATTTCTTAATTAACAAAGAGATTAACGGCTGCCCTAAAACGATTAAAGCTCCGTTAACTGTCCAAATAAGACTATATTGACTTAAGCTTATTCCTAGTGATTGAGTATGAACAGAAATCGTTGTTTGCCATTGAACAAAAGCCATCCAACAAATAATAAAACCGATGCAAAGAATTAATAACGCTTTAAACCTAGCCTTATTCTCGATCATAACCCCTTGTTCCAAAATACTCGTTTGCCTTGTTTCAGAGCGGTCAACCTTCATATTCTTAAATCCGAAAAAAGCAATGAGGAAGAACAGGATGTACAAAAAGCCATTTGCATAAAAGACATAATCGAATCTAATCGAAGCGACTCGACCACCTAAAGCAGCTCCAACAGCAACTCCTAGGTTTTGGGCAACGTAGATCGAGTTAAATGCCTTTCTTCCTCCTTCAGGCCAAACCGAGCCAGCCATTGCATACATCGATGGGAATGTAACCCCCGAACCAAATCCTATCCCTACCATTAATACAACATAATAAATCCAACTGTGATAAAAAGCTAACGTAAACGCACTCACCATTGTAATGGAAATTCCCAATAAAATGGTTTTGTAACCACCAATTCGATCAAAAAGTCTGCCACCAACTAAATTGCCGATAACACCAGCTCCTGCATTTAGCATAAGCACGAGTCCTGCGACACTTAAAGATTTTCCCAGCTCTTGATGAATGAATATTGTGTTAAGTGGCCACAAAAAAGAAGCGCCCGTTACGTTAATCACCATTCCGATGACAAGTAACCATAACGCCTTTGGCATAATGACCTCTACCTCTCTCTTATTTCGTCTCTCTAAGAAAAATTGTAGTTGATTTAGTTGCATTTAGCAACGCATATTTTTGTAGAAAAAAGTGGATGGAATTCTAGATCAATTTTTCTACATTGTCGTTGGATTCCCTTGAACAATCCTCTAAAATTCGTTAGAGTTTTACAGCGAAGAGAGAGGGAAGCCAGCGACGCGACTTAAAAATTTTTATTTAATATCTTACGTACGACCATTATTCAATAGCAACACAAAGCTTTTTCTAGAAGTTAGAAGTCAATGTATGATAAAATGCTGAAAAAGCGTGAATTTGGAGGATTACCATGATCGATTTACGAAGTGATACAATTACAAGACCAACAAAACAAATGCGCGAAGCTATGTTTGCGGCTGAAGTTGGCGATGATGTGTATGGGGAAGACCCAACAATCAATAAATTAGAAAAGCTAGCAGCCGAAATGTTAGGAAAAGAGGCTGCACTATTCGTTACCAGTGGCACCCAAGGAAATCAAATTGCAGTTTTAACTCATTGCAGGCAAGGCGATGAAGTCATCTTAGATGAAGACTCCCATATCGTTTTTTATGAAGGTGGGGCAATTTCTGCTTTTGCAGGTGTGCAGCCACGGACAATTAAAACAGAAGGCGGATTTATGGATCCACAAAAATTACAAGAGGCTATTCGGACGAATGATATCCATTTTCCCGATACTAGCCTCATTTGTTTGGAAAATACTCATAATCGAGCTGGCGGTGTAGCCATCCCACCGAGTCATATGGCCGAGTTGTACGATGTCGCAAACCAAGCTAAGCTTCCAATTCATTTAGACGGTGCCCGTCTCTTTAATTCCGCAGTTGCTTTAGGCGAGCCTTTAACAGCATTTACTAGGTACACGACAACTGTTCAAGTTTGTTTATCAAAAGGATTAGGTGCACCTGTCGGCTCAATTTTAGCTGGTCCTCGAGACTTCGTTGATAGAGCACGAAAATGGCGAAAACGACTAGGGGGTGGCTTAAGACAAGCTGGTATCCTTGGCGCAGCCGGAATTATCGCATTAACTGAAATGGTCGAGCGTTTATCAGAAGATCATGCTAATGCGAAAATACTTGCTAATGGCTTAAACCAGCACCCAAAACTTTCTGTCATTAATCATGTTGATACGAACATTGTTTTAATTGATATAAGTAAGACAGCAATTGATTCTTCAACATTTATCGAGAAACTTAAACAAGAAAATATTCTAGCCGTTTCCTTTGGCCCGACTACAGTTCGTTTTACGACACACTATGATGTAAAACGAGACGAAATTGAACAAGCTATTGATATCATTTCAAAAATTGATTTTTAAAATAATGAATTTCATAATTCATTATTTCCGCTACTAAGTTCTAAATGTAGTTGCGTAGAAACCATTCGCAACTACGTTTAGATTGATATAGCTCGATTAAAGTAATTATGAAATTCACTAAATTGAAAAGTGTACTTCTTTTCAAATGAGAAAGGAACAAACAATGAATATTAATTATGAACAAGTACCGATGATGTTCGGTGATAAAAGATATCATTCTTGGAATTTTCACCTCCGCCAACAATTCGGTGAAAAAATTTTTAAAATCCCTTTAGATGCCGGATTTGATTGTCCTAACCGCGATGGTTCTGTTGCTAGCGGTGGCTGCACATTTTGTAGTGAGCGAGGTTCTGGAGATTTTGCTGGTGACAGAAAAGATGACCTTATTACTCAATTTCATACAATTAAAGAGAAGATGCATTCGAAATGGCCGACTGGAAAATATTTAGGTTATTTTCAAGCGTATACAAATACGTACGCCCCTGTAGAGCAATTAAAAGAGATGTATGAGGTCATTTTAGAGCAAGAAGGTGTCGTTGGTCTTTCGATTGCAACTAGACCAGATTGTCTCCCTGATGATGTTGTTGAGTATCTTGGGGAACTTAATAAAAAAACGTATCTATGGGTGGAATTAGGTTTACAAACCGTTCACCAGCGTACGGCTGATTTAATTAATCGAGCCCACGATTATCAAACATATGTCGATGGCGTAGAAAAATTACGTAAACATAACATCCGGATTTGTTCTCATATTATTAACGGTTTACCCCTTGAAAATTATGAGATGATGATGGAGACTGCCAAAGAAGTAGCTAAGCTTGATGTTCAAGGAATTAAAATTCACCTTCTCCATCTATTAAAGAAAACACCTATGGTGAAGCAATATGAAAAAGGAATGCTTGAGTTCATGAGTGCCGAAGAATACATTAAGCTTGTCTGTGATCAGCTTGAGGTCATTCCACCAGGGATGGTCGTTCATCGTCTAACTGGTGATGGACCAGCTGATTTAATGATTGGGCCAATGTGGAGTTTAAATAAATGGCAAGTACTAAATGGCATTGAAGACGAATTAAAAAATAGAAATAGTTGGCAAGGCAAGTACTATCAAAGGGGGAATTGATTTGAAAGTATTAGGAATTCTTCCCTTTGCAAGACAACTTTTAATCAATGCAGTCACGATTGGTGATCTCGTCATTGACGGCACTGCTGGAAACGGGCATGACACACTTTTTTTAGCAGAGCTTGTAGGTGAGTCTGGCCATGTCTATTCGTTCGATATTCAAGAAACTGCGATAAACAAAACAAAAGAACGGTTAATAGACCATCAGGCTTATAGTCAAGTCAGCCTTTTTCAAAAAGGGCATGAGGAGGCAATAAATGTCATTCCAGAACATGAGCACGGAAACATCGCTGCAGCTATTTTTAACCTCGGTTACCTACCAGGTGGTGATAAAAGTATTGTTACAAAGCCTGAAACAACGGTAAAGGCACTAACTGACATTCTATCATTGCTTAAAAAGGGCGGAATTATCGTGCTCGTTATTTACCATGGTCATGAAGAAGGTAGAAAAGAAAAAGATCAGCTTCTTGAGTATGTCAGTAACATAGACCAATTAAAAGCGCATGTATTAACCTACCAATTTTTGAACCAAAAAAATAATCCACCTTTTATAATTGCCGTTGAAAAACGCTAATTCTTTTATGAAGTATTCAGAAATTTAAAATACCATTTGACTTCCCTAAAATTTTCAATAAAACTATTTAAAAAGGGGGAAGGCGAATGTCATTATTAGATCAAATTTTAACGTTTAACGAAACATTTGTAAGTGAAAAGCAGTACGAACCATTTATGACAACTAAGTTTCCGAACAAGAAATTAGTTATTCTAACTTGTATGGACACAAGACTTAAGCAGCTACTTCCTAGGGCTATAAACTTACAAAAAGGTGACGCAATTATTATTAAAAATGCCGGTGCCGTTATTTCACACCCGTTTGGAAGTATTATGCGAAGCATCATTGTCGCTATTTATGAATTAGGTGCCCAAGAAGTGCTAATCATTGGTCACCACAACTGTGGTATGGCAAAACTTGAAGCGAATTCGGTTTTAGATAAGGCTGGAGCTAGGGGGATTAACGAAGATACTCTTGAGGTCTTGCGCTATTCTGGAATTGATATCGACTCTTGGTTAAAAGGGTTTACCGAAGTAGAAGACAGTGTCAAACATAGTGTTGAAATCGTCAAAAACCACCCGTTATTACCTGTAAATGTACCAGTTCATGGTTTAATTATTGATCCTAAAACAGGTAGGTTAGATACGGTAATTAATGGCTATCATCATCCAGTTACATTGTAAAATATAAGAGAGGCTGACAAAATGTCAGCCTCTTTGCTCGTTAGACAGCTGGTGTTGCCCAAGAAGCACCAATGATCACCAATAGAATAAACAATACAACGATTAACGCAAAGCCACGTCCAGCGCCAAAACCATGCGCTACTGGAGCTGCTGGCATCGCACCAAAGCCACAAGCATCATGAGCAGCCCCATAACCATATCCAGCCATAGGAGCCGCACCGTAAGCTGCACCTGCTAGAGGCGCTGCCGGTCCTGCGAATGGAGCTGCCGCAAAGCCTGCTGCGGTACCGGCCGCTGCGCCAGTTACTGGTCCAAATCCGTACATAATAACACCACCTTCCCTGTTTCATAATTCTAACCTATGCAAGATAGGTGGAAAATGGGTTAGGCATGAGCGGAAATGCCGAAAAACTATTTATCAATTAGCGCTAGTTATACATATTCTTCCCATAGAATATTTCATCCATTTCCATAGTTAGCTTCTCTGTTATTTCATTTACTTCATCTGGAGCAAGTTTTTCCTTTTTAAATCCAAATAAGTAATTATTTAAGTCAAACTCTTTTAGCTTACACTTTGTATGAAAGATATTTTCTTGGTAAACATTTACATCAATCATATCAAATAAGTGTTTTACTTCATCAGGAATGTAGTTTTGAATAGAATTAATCTCATGGTCAATAAATAGTTTATGCCCATGAATATCCCTAGTAAAGCCACGAACACGGTAATCGATCGTCATAACATCCGTTTCAAACGAGTGAATTAAGTAATTTAGTGCTTTTAATGGAGAAATTTCTCCACATGTAGACACATCTATATCTGCTCTAAACGTACTAATCCCTTCATCTGGGTGATACTCAGGGTACGTATGAACAGTAATATGGCTTTTATCTAATGCCATGACAACCGAATCTGGCAAAGGGCCTGGTGACTCCTCAAATTGATCAGTAGGCACCTCAACAACCGGCTCCTCGGATATGAGCATCGTTACACTTGCTCCTTGTGGTACATAGTCCTGCTTGGCAATGTTTAAGACATGGGCACCGATAATATCCGAGACTGTTTTTAAAATGTGAGTTAGCCTTTCTGCACTATATTGCTCATCAATATACTCTATGTAGGCTTCTCGCTCTTCTTTAGTTTTTGTATAACAAACATCATACATATTAAAACTTAATGATTTCGTTAGATTATTAAACCCGTGTAAAGTGACTCTCTGTTCTGGTGTAAGTTTCATGATAAAACTCCCTTACTAGATAATTTGAACATATCAACAATAAATAATATTATCTTACCCAAAATAAAAGAAAAAACGCATATCCTATGGATATACGCTGTATGGAAGATAAGATACCTTCTTAGTCTAATTACTAATACTTTTTCCCATAATAAGTGATGTTGATGCTTGCGATAACACGTTTTTAATTACCCTTGCTTTACTTCTTTAATCTACGATAAATCCAACCATTTAAAAAGAAAAACATTGTTGAGCCACCGCCGACACGGATAAGCCTTCTAGCAATTTCTCTCACCTTCTTTTGCTTCCGGACTTTTTCGTCCGCAAGATAAATCGCTAACAACCCTTTGTTTATAAAGAAGTGAAATGGTTGATCAGGTAAGGTAGCAATGCTCTTATTAGCCTCAACTGCAAAACGTTCTAGGCCTTCAATTAACTGTTGATCATCTGGATAATAAAAGCAAAAATTCAAATCACCACCTTGGCGGTCCTCTTCTTGATCAATAAAATAATCAAGCATAATATGAAGTCCTTGCACCCAAGGGAAATAGCTTTTCAATACTTTATTGGCTTCGTTTTTAGTGAAAGTTTCATTTGTAGCATAGGCTACAAGGCAGAAGATACCTAACGTTGAGCCTGCGCAAGCCGAAAACTCGTACCAACTCATCTTTGGTAATTGTTCTTTATGACCATTAAACCAATCCTCAAGTCGTAAGACACGTTCTTCTTTTTTGACATGCTTATGTACTTGAAGGTCACAATAATATTGCGCAAGCTGTAAATTAAACTCTTTAATATTGTCATAGGCTAGTAAATTAGCTAATACCTCTTGACAAGTTCTCACAAGTTCATGCAAATAACCACCATCATCTTGCTCGTCACGGTAGCGATAGTAATTTTCTAGTGGTGCATCAGGTGTTAGCGCATGTAACATCGAATCATGCAAGGCACGAAAATCAGTAGGATCTAAAGATGTACTTCGATCGCAAAGATTATCTAAGTAATCACTTATTGTTTGGTAGGCAACAACAAAACGGATGACCTCTTCAATTTTTTCTTCAGCTAATAAGCCGTAAATACTGCCACCTTCACAATGAAACGTTTTTGACTCAATACTCGCTAACGCTTGTTTTCGTAGTTCCTCATTAGGGATGTTACTTGCTTTCTGTTTCCAGCTATTCAAATTTGTATGAACAACTGGCAAAACATCTTTATATATTTTCGCCATCATCGTCCATGGCTTCTTTGGAATACTCAATAGAACTACTCCTTTTTAAGAAAGTACGATTGTACGATTTTTTTGTGCAGTCCTACAAATGTAGTTCTGCAAATTGTTTTGCTACATGAAACACTGTTTCCTTTTCTGGTTCATTAAATACTTCATGGTACAATTCTGGAAATTCCTTATAATATTTATTCGTTATTTGTAATTGATTAAACCATTGCGAGACAGCTTTTTTGTCAACGATTAAATCACTTCCACCTTGCAGCACTAACAGAGGAATATCAGGGAAATTCCCTACCTCTTTATTGCTGTTTGCCATAGCTTTTGTTAGTTCGTTGTACCAGCGCACAGACACTTTTTTTACGATAAATTGATCTGTTTCATCTCGCTTTATCATTTCTTCACACCGAGTAACTGCGGCTAAATTCGTAGGTAAACGTAGCTTAGGGGTAACTTTATTAAGGATATTTGCGCTATATCTCTTTAGCTTTGATGGTGGGTCAACCAAACCTAGGCATGGTGACGATAAGATTACTGCTCTGACAGGTAGTTTTTTCTGTAACATCGTTTGGATAACCGCTAGGCCACCCATACTATGACCTAATAGGAAAATGGGTAACTGAAATTGTTTCGCTCGTTCATACCATTGTTCAATAGTATCGATATATTCCTGAAATGAATCGACATGGCCTTGCGATACCGGGTTTCGCCCTTGCCCAGGTAAGTCTCCCATGACAACATGATAACCTTCGTCAATAAGCTTTTGAATTAACCATTGATAGCGAACATGATATTCGTTTGCCCCATGGACTAACACAAAAACCCCTTTCGCTTTCTCACACTCCCAAACCCACATTAGATCATCTCCCTAGATTTTATTTCTATAAATTAGCGAAGAATTTTGATAAGCTTTATAATAAGCCTTATGTAAATATATTGGTAATTTAAAAATAACATGACTTAAAGGGGGATTCAAATATGATCTATCCTTATAAAGGAAAATTTCCTGAAATATCTGAAACTGCATATATTGCTGATTTTGTTACGGTCAGTGGTGATGTCAAAATCGGTGCCTACTCTAGTATTTGGTTTAATAGTGTTATTCGCGGCGACGTCTCACCGACGATTATTGGTGAACGCGTGAATATCCAAGACAACTGTACGCTTCATCAAAGTCCCAAGTACCCTTTAATTTTAGAAGATGATGTAACGATTGGTCATCAAGTATTACTTCATAGTTGTCATATTAAGAAGGGTGCATTGATTGGGATGGGCTCTATCATACTAGATGGTGCCGAAATAGGTGAAGGAGCATTTATTGGCGCTGGTAGCCTCGTGCCACAAGGTAAAAAAATCCCACCTAACAGCTTAGCTTTTGGTCGTCCGGCAAAAGTCATTCGCGAGCTGAATGATGATGATTTAAAAGATATGGCTCGTATCCGCAAGGAATATGTAGAAAAGGGTCAATACTATAAAAGTCTAAATGTAGAAAAATAATGGGGGGAAGCCCTCTCAATATATCATTTTTGTGAGACTTCAGGTGGTTACTCTAGGAGGTAAATGTGTCAGCCCTAAGTTCCTTTATTAAAGGACTATTTACTAAATCAAACTGGCTGACACATCTTAAACTCTATTCTATTACTCTAAACTTACCTTTGATCCACTTCCATTTTTTCTGTTTTTTGTGATGAAATTTTTCTTTCTCTTGTTCATCATCATCATCTTCTTCGTTCTCATTATCTTCATCATCATCTTTGTTTTCATCTTCATTCTCTACTTCATCAGCTTCATCTTTTTCCTCAGGTTCTTGATCGATTCCATTTTCATTATTGTTTTCATCATTATCGCCATTACCATTCTCTTCTTCTGGGCAACCAATATTTATATTTATTTCATCACCAATGACGATCTCACCTGTTTCGATTTTTGCATTCGCTTGATGCCCCTTGTGAATAGCGGGTCCAAAGTTAATCGAAGCCCCACCAGAGACATTATTTATTTTTAAATTTCCAATGGTTGTCATAGGAGTTCTAAAAGGTTTCACTAGCCGTCCTCCTTTCGTATCTCTTAATCTAAGATACGAGATAAAAGGACAACCCGTATAGATGAAAGTACTATACTCTCTTAAAATGTACGATCGTCCACGCTTTCATAGGAATTTTCATCACTAGGTAGCAGTGTAGCAAAATGCGCCCTGACTTTTGCATTTAATGAAAGGAAAGCTTATCGAGGTTTTCACTAGAGGCTAGCAAATAAAAAAAGGCTAGAGTACAAACCCAGCCTTTCATTAACTATCCAGTATTTCGCTCAAAATAACTACTTTACTGTAAACGGTCTAATTCCCCATATTTCTGTCGCATACTCGCTAATAGTTCGATCGCTAGAAAATTTCCCTGAGTGGGCAATGTTAATGATTGCTTTTTTCTGCCATTCTTTTGGATCACGGTAATGGAGATCTACTTTTTGATGCGCTTCTACATAACTATCAAAGTCTTTTAAAACAAAATATTCATCGTTATTAGATAAGATTTGATAGTAAATATCTTTGAACTCTACTTTATCATTACCACAGAAACCATTTAATAGTTGATCAAGGACTGTCCTGATACGCTGATCACTGTTATAAACATCCCGTGCGACATAACCACCATAACTATAGTAATTCAACACTTGTTGTGATGATAAGCCAAAAATAAAGATATTGTCCTTACCAACCATGTCATGAATTTCGACATTAGCCCCGTCAAGTGTACCAATAGTTAAGGCACCGTTCATCATGAACTTCATATTTCCAGTACCTGACGCCTCTTTACTCGCCGTTGAAATCTGCTCACTAACGTCAGCAGCTGGAATGATTTTTTCGGCCATTGAAACGCTGTAATTTTCCAGAAATACAACTTTTAATTTCCCTTGAATGTAAGGGTCATTATTGACGACACTTGCTACAGTGTTTATAAGTTTAATTATTTTTTTTGCAAAGATGTAACTTGGTGCGGCTTTCGCTCCAAAAATAAAGGTGCGTGGAACCATATCTATATTTGGATTTTCCTTTAGTAAATTATACAACTCCATAATATGGAAAACGTTAAGCAATTGCCTTTTATACGCATGAAGTCGTTTCACTTGCACATCAAAAATGGAATGCTCGTCCACAATAATACCCGTTTTCTCCTGAATATAAGTGGCTAAAGCTCGTTTATTTTCTAGTTTAACTTCTGCTAATTTTTCTTGGAATGAAGCATCATTTGCATATTTTATTAAACCTATTAAATCGCGCGGTTGAGTAATCCACCGCTTCCCAATTACCTCTGTAATATAGTTCGACAGTTTTGGGTTAGCATTCATAAGCCAGCGTCGATGTGTAATTCCATTTGTCTTATTATTAAATTTCGTAGGAAAAACAGTATAAAAATTGTTCATCTCTCGTTCTTTTAAAATATCTGTATGCAGTTTTGCTACACCATTAACACTAAAGCTCCCTACAATTGCAAGATGAGCCATACGAATTTGATTATGCGCAATGATTGCTAAGTTACTGATGCGATCAAACTCGCCAGGATACTTTTTCCACAACTCCTGACAAAAGCGTTCATTAATTTCTTCTACAATCATGTAAATCCGCGGCAAAAGTTCTTGAAATAAATTTATAGGCCACTTTTCTAGAGCCTCTACAAGGGTCGTATGGTTCGTATAAGCACAAGTCTTAATTGTAATATCCCATGCTTCCTCCCAGCCAAATCCTTCCTCATCGATTAATAAGCGCATAAGTTCAGGAACGATTAATGCTGGATGGGTATCATTAATGTGAAAAGTCGCCTTATTAGGTAAATCCTTTAACCCGAAATTTTTGTTTCGTTTATAAGCACTTAAGATACTTTGTAAGCCAGCAGAAACAAGAAAATACTGTTGTTTTAAACGAAGCTTTTTACCTTCAAAGTGAGAATCATCAGGATATAAAAATTCAGAAATCGACTCTATTGATCGTTTATGACTTAAAAATTTATAATAATTATCTCGATTAGATGTGTGAATATCCACATCTTTCATAGAAGGCTCAGCGCTCCATAATCGTAACGTATTAACCGTTTTGTTTTCAAAGCCAACGACTGGAACGTCATAAGGGATTGCGATAACAGTTTCATAGTTTTTATGATCAAACACAATATTAGCATCGACTACTTTCGTTTCAACGTAACCACCAAAACGAACTTGAACAGCGCGGTCAGAACGACGTACTTCCCAAACATAGTCCTCTTTTAACCAATAATCCGGTAGTTCGACTTGATAACCGTCCATAAGCTTTTGTTCAAATAGCCCATATTTATAACGAATACCACAACCGTGCCCAGGTAACTGTAAAGAAGCGATTGAGTCTAGGAAACAAGCAGCAAGACGACCTAGTCCTCCATTCCCTAAGCCAGCATCATGTTCTTGTTCTGAGATCGTGGCTAGTTCAATACCAAGTTCTTTTAGACCATCCTCTACTACATGTAAAATACTTAGATTAAGCATATTCGACTCAAGCAGTCGACCCATTAGAAACTCCATCGAAAAATAATAAACTTGCTTTTCACCATTTTGCTTATACTGCTTATTTGTATCAATCCAATTCTTACTAACATGCTTACGAATCATTAATCCTAGCGTGTTATATAAATCTCTAGAAGAAGCTTCATCAAGGGCTTTGCTACTGTTATTAGCTAGTGTCTTAATAAACTCTTTTATAAAAGTTTGTTTGTCTGTAAACAGATTTGACTCTTCTAAAACTAGAGAGGCATTTACCTCGTGGTCACTTCTCATGATTTCTTTACAACCCCTCTGCTATTTCTTTATAAAGCACCACATATTCCTTAGCAGACTTGTTCCAGCTACTATCAGTTTTGGTCATATTTCTTATCAAAGCTGCCCATAATGTTGGGTCTTGATAAACAGTTAGCGCTCTTCGAATTGTGAATAGGAAGTCGTGAGCATTGTAATTCGAGAAACTAAAACCGTTACCTAGTAACTCCTCTTCATTAAAAGCTGTAACCGTATCAACTAAACCGCCGGTCTCCCGAACAATAGGTGCACTTGCGTAACGAAGTGCAATCAGTTGACCAATTCCGCACGGTTCAAAGCGTGAAGGCATGAGAAACATATCGCTTGCTGCATATATTCGTCGGGCAAAGCCCTCATTAAAGGTAATATGAGTCGAAACCTTTTCTGGGTAACGTTCTGCTGCATGTTTGAAAAAGTGTTCATACTCCTTGTCACCCGTTCCTAAAATTACAACTTGAACATCCTCTTGGACAAGTTCATCAAAAATATGCCTAACTAAGTCAAGCCCTTTTTGTTCGACAAAACGTGTAACGATCGCTAACATCGGTACATCTTCGCGAACTGGTAAACCTAGTTGCTCTTGTAATTCCAGCTTATTTTTTTGTTTTTTAGCTCTTGCACTACGATATGGATATGTGAGATTAGGATCTTTCATTGGGTCATATTCTTTATAATCAAGACCATTCACAATACCATGTAAGTCGTTACAACGGTATCTTAAGAGACCGTCTAATTTCTCCCCATAGTATGGGTTTTGAATTTCTTTAGCATATGTGGCACTTACCGTCGTTAATAAGTCGGCATGAACAAATGCACTTTTTAAGTAATTTACACATCCATCAAACTCAACACCTTCAAAGTGCTCGTCCCCTAATGAAAGGAGTTCGTGTAGGACTTCTCTTGGAAAAATTCCTTGATACTTTAAATTATGAATGGTAAACATTGATTTTATCCCAGTATAAAACTGATTTTGTTGATAGTGTGTTTTTAAGAATAGCGGGATTAGCGCTGCCTGCCAATCATGACAGTGGATGACATCTGGGTGAAAATCAATTTCAGGCAACATTTCTAACACTGCCCGGCTAAAATAAGCAAAGCGCTCTGCATCATCGTAAAATCCATAAAGACCTGTTCGTTTGAAATAATATTCATTATCAATAAAATAAAATGTGATCTCATCTTTTACGAGCATTTCAACACCTAAGTACTGGTTTCGCCAACCTACTGGTGCGGTTCCTGTGTAAATTGTGTTCAGTTCCTTCTGAAAGCTTTCAACAATTGCCTCATATTTCGGAAGAACAACACGGACATCAATGCCTTCTTTTTTTAGTTCCTTTGGCAAAGCACCAATAACATCTGCAAGCCCCCCTGTCTTAATAAATGGGGTACACTCAGTCGCAACGAATAGGACCTTCATTTTCTCCAACATCTCCTTCTAGACTAAGTTTCAAAAAAACTGATAAACGAGCAGCATGATCTTGATTAAAAGAATAGAACGCAACAATTTTTGCTAGTTTTCATGCCGTTCGTTATCGACCATTTTGAAAAAAATGATTAGATTACTTTTTGTTTTGGAATTACAAATGGCATATGTTCATTACCAATTAATCGCTTTCCTTCTGTTAAAGTAACATCTTTATCTAGGATGACATTTTCCAATATTGTATTTTCTTGAATTTCACAACGTTGCATAATAATTGCATTTTTAACTACTGCTCCTTTTTTAACGACAACACCACGGAATAAAATGCTATTTTCAACGGTTCCTTCGATAATGCAACCATTTCCTACTAACGAATTTGTGACATCTGCTCCGTGCAAATATCTTGCTGGAGGTTCATTTTTCACCTTCGTTAAAATCGTTTGCTCGCTATAAAATAATTGACGATAAAAATCAGGATCTAATAGTTTTAGATTATTTTTGTAAAAACTTTGAACTGAATTGATCACTGAATGGACTCCCTTATATTCAAAGGCTTGAACATTCAAGTTTGCTAGTTCACTAGCAATACAATCGTTAAAGAAATGCGCTGCGCCATGAGCAATTCCATGCTCAACAAGTTGTAAGAGTAGCTTTTTATTAACAAGGTACATGTTCATATAAACGTTGTTATTGTATTCCTCATTCGTAACTTTCAGGACATGGCCCGCGTGTGATGTTTCGAGCTTTTGGCATTGCTTATGTTCTGGCTCCAACATATCGACCTTTTTATAAATAACAGTAATGTCTGCATTTGTTTTTACATGTTGTTCAAACACTTCTTGATAGTCAATGTTACAAATATGCTGGCTACCAGAGATTAGCACGTAATCAGCTTTCCCCCGATAAAAATAGTTTTTATTATTATGAAAATGCTGCAAGTCTCCTTTAGAGACATCTGTCGGATCATTCCAATCAGGAGGTAAAATAAACAATCCACCATACTTCGTGTCTAAATCCCAAGCTTTTCCCTTCCCAAGATGATCCATAAGTGAACGGTATTTTTTTCTCGTAAAAACAGCAATATCTGCCATACCTGCATTTGTCATATTAGAAATACCAAAATCAATGAGGCGGTATCTTCCCCCAAACGGGACAGCTGCACCACAACGAAAATAGGTTAATTCATTTAGAAAATCTTGCTCATTGTCCAAGTTTAAAACGCCCATAATTTCCATGTGTTACCCCTCCTAGTATGTTTCGGTACGAACTGTATCGTCTGCTACAATATGACTGTTTTCACCGATTAATGTAATGTCTCTTTCTTGGCCAATTTCAGCTCGGATAATTGCCCCATCCTCAATAATAGTGTTTTCACCGATAATCGCTTTTTCAATTACGACGTTTTTACCTATTTTTACATTAGGCATAATTACTGAGTCTTTAACTATACTTCCTTCGCCAACTTGAACACCGAAAAACAGGATCGAGTGGTCAACGGTCCCTTCAACTAAACAACCTTCATTAATTAGAGCACGGTTAACGGTCGCTGTATTAGAAATGAATTGCGGAGGTTGGTTAGGATTTACTGAGTACATCCGCCAACCAGTTTCATTTAAATTAAATTGTGGTTCATCATCTAGTAAGTCCATATTAGCTTCCCATAAGCTTTCAACTGTACCTACGTCTTTCCAATAGCCTTCAAATTGATATGCAAATAGTCGTTTACCATCCTGTAGCAAAGTTGGCAAGACGTTTTTCCCAAAATCATGACTCGAATGTGGGTTTTGAGCATCCTCAAGTAAATAGCTTTTTAATAGTTCCCAATTGAAAATATAAATTCCCATTGATGCCAGATTGCTTTGTGGGTTTGCTGGTTTTTCATCAAACGTATGAATGCGTAAATCATCGGTTGTATTTAATATTCCAAATCTACTTGCTTCCTCCCAAGGCACTTCAAGGACGGAAATCGTTACATCTGCTTCCTGTTGCTTGTGGTATTTTAACATTTGGGCGTAATTCATTTTGTAAATATGATCACCCGATAACACTAGGACATATTTCGGATTGTATTGCTCAATAAAATTAATATTTTGATAGATTGCATCAGCTGTACCCTTGTACCAATCGCCACCATTTTGGGCTTGGAATGGTGGTAAAACGGTGACCCCACCATGTTTACGATCTAAACTCCACGCAGAACCAATGCCAATGTAGGTATTTAAGACAAGCGGTTGGTATTGTGTGAGTACACCAACTGTATCAATCCCTGAGTTCGTACAATTACTTAATGGGAAATCAATAATTCGATATTTCCCACCAAAATAAACAGCCGGTTTAGCTAGGTTTTTGGTCAGAAGTTCTAATCTTTTCCCTTCTCCCCCTGCTAGTAGCATTGCGACGCATTCTTTTTTTCTTTTCAACTTTATTACCCCCCTCAATAGTTTCAGTTACTGGAAGATTGATAGGACGAAAAACAACAATCGCTAGCGGCGGAATAGTTACCTCAATATGATAAGGTTGATTATGCCAATTTTGATCGCAGGCTTTTAATGGCGTGTTGTTCTCTTGTCCAGAACCACCAAACTCAGATAAATCACTATTAAACTCTTCTTGGTACTCACAAAGAAATGGAACGCCAACTTTATAGTTATGATAGACAACAGGAGTAAAATTACATAAAATAATTAATTGCTCTTTTTCCTGGCTGCCTTTTCTTATAAATGACACAATACTTTGATCACAATTATTCGGGTCAATCCATTCAAAACCCTCTTGCTCATGATCCAATTGCCAAAGCGCAGGTTCTTTTAAATAAAATTGATTTAAGCTTTTAACAAAGTGGTGCATCTTTTTGTGCATATCGTAATCTAGTAACTCCCAATCGAGATCCTCAAGTTCCTTCCATTCATCAAACTGACCAAATTCACTCCCCATAAACAATAGCTTTTTACCAGGGTGTGTTGTCATAAATCCATGAAAGGTACGTAAATTAGCAAATTTTTGCCAATAGTCTCCAGGCATTTTATTTAATAATGACTTTTTCCCATGGACCACTTCATCATGAGAGATTGGTAATATAAAATTTTCGGAAAATGCATATAAAATAGAGAATGTAATGAGTTGGTGTTGAAACTTTCGATGGATCGGATCTAGCTCCATATATTTAAGCATGTCGTTCATCCAACCCATATTCCATTTGAAATTAAAACCAAGGCCTCCTAAATACGTAGGTCCACTTACATTTGGCCACGCCGTAGATTCTTCAGCCATCATTAACGCATTTGGGTAATAATGAAAGACCGTTTCATTTAATTTTTGTATAAATGAAATCGCTTCTAGATTCTCATAGCCTCCATATTGGTTTCTAACTACGACTTCATCATCGCTTTTACCGTGATTGAAATAAAGCATGCTAGAAACAGCATCGACGCGGAGCCCATCAATATGATAAACATCCATCCAAAAAATGGCGTTTGAAATTAAAAATGAGACAACTTCTGGACGACCAAAATCAAAGGTAAGCGTGCCCCATTCCTTTTTCTCAGCCTTTTGTATATCTTTATATTCAAAAACTGGTTCTCCATCAAAAAGACGTAAGCCGTGGTCATCTTTACAGAAGTGACCTGGAACCCAATCTAGGATGACACCAATTCCTCTTTGGTGGCAACAATCAACTAAGTATTTAAAGTCATCTGGGGTACCAAAGCGGCTTGTCACTGAAAAATACCCTGTTAACTGGTAGCCCCATGATTTATCAAATGGGTGTTCTGAAATAGGTAAGATTTCAATATGTGTATAGCCCATTTCGCTAACATAGTCCACAAGTTCATGGGCAAGCTGGCGATAAGTATACAACTCTCCATCTTTATTAACCTTCCATGAACCAAGATGAACTTCGTAAATCGAGAGTGGTTCCTCATAAATCGTTTGTTTCTGCTTTTGTTTTTGCCATTGCTCGTCTTTCCACTGGTAACCATCAAGAGAGGTTATTAAAGAGGCAGTATTGGGACGTATTTCGGAGTAAAAAGCATAAGGATCAGATTTATGAAACGTCTTACCTGACTTGCTTTCTAATTCATATTTATACAAATCGCCCTCTTTTAGACCTTTAATAAACAGTGTCCAAATTCCATTTGGTGTTACTCGTTTCATTGGGTGTTTTTCCCCAACCCATTGGTTAAAACTACCAACTACATTGACATTAACTGCATTTGGTGCCCAAACTGTAAAACGTACACCATCTTTCCCTTCCTCTACTTTAGGATGTGCCCCCATAAAGCTATAGCTTTTAAATAAGTTGCCTTGGTGAAATAAATAAAGATCGTGATCACTAGGTTTAGTTATCACAAACTCCCTCCTCAAACACTTTTTACATAATATTCTTAATATTACATTTCGACGGTAAAAATAGTAATACCTCTATATTAATCCCAAATCTATGCAATTTTCATATAATTCTTGTGACAAAATCTCTCATTATTTTCCTGATTTCATAAATACTTGGCTAGGAAAAAAATTGATATCTTTTCCTACCTACAAAGAAAGCGTTTGCCCTATTCGCTAAAAAGTGACAAAGGGTTGTGTCTATTTTTTGAACAAAAAAAAGCTGTCCAATAAGTTTCGGTTCACCTAACGTACTATATCTAGAGGTGTATGTTGTACACGATCTATTTATACTACGTTAGGTGACTTTACTTTTGGACAGCCACTTTTCTATTATTTTAGAGCTTGAGCTTTTAATGCTTCTGCTTTATCTGTGAATTCCCATGGTAACTCAATATCTGTACGTCCAAAGTGCCCATATGCAGCAGTTTGCTTATAGATCGGACGACGTAGGTCTAGCATTTTGATAATACCAGCTGGACGAAGGTCAAAGTTTGAACGAACAACTTCCACTAATATTTCTTCAGAAACTTTCCCTGTGCCAAATGTATCAATTGAAATAGATACTGGTTGCGCTACACCAATTGCATAAGCAAGTTGAACTTCACAGCGATCAGCAAGTCCTGCGGCAACAATGTTCTTCGCAACATAACGAGCTGCATAAGCTGCTGAACGGTCAACTTTTGTTGGATCCTTACCAGAGAATGCTCCACCACCATGGCGTGCATAGCCCCCATAAGTGTCAACAATGATTTTACGTCCTGTTAAACCAGCGTCACCTTGTGGTCCACCGATAACGAAACGCCCTGTTGGATTAATAAAGTATTTAGTCTCTTCATCAATTAAATGAGCAGGTACAACTGGCTTAATCACATACTCTTTTAGATTACGTTGAATTTGCTCTAACGAAATTTCTGGATGATGTTGGGTTGAAATAACAATCGTATCAATTCGTGTAGGTTTATTATTCTCATCGTACTCAACGGTTACTTGCGTCTTACCATCTGGACGTAAATAAGGAAGGATTTCTTCTTTACGAACTTCTGTTAAACGACGAGCTAGCTTGTGAGCAAGTGATATTGGTAGTGGCATTAATTCAGGTGTTTCGTTATTTGCATAGCCAAACATTAACCCTTGATCTCCTGCCCCAATTGCTTCGATTTCTTCATCTGTCATTAAACCCTCTCGTGCTTCAAGAGCTTGATCAACACCTTGGGCAATATCAGCTGATTGCTCATCAATTGATGTCAATACTGCACAAGTTTCAGAGTCAAAACCATACTTAGCGCGGTTGTAGCCAATGTTACGAACCGTCTCACGTACAATCTTAGGAATATCAACATATGTAGATGTTGTAATTTCTCCTGCAACGAGTACTAAACCAGTTGTTACTGATGTTTCACACGCAACACGGGCATTAGGATCATTAGCTAAAATAGCATCAAGAATCGAATCTGATATTTGGTCACAAATCTTATCTGGATGACCTTCAGTTACACTTTCTGATGTAAATAAACGACGTGTTTTCTTATCTGTCATTTTTTGTACCTCCTTCAACCTTTTTAGGGTATGTACTTCTTTGATACGGTACTCATTTTCCCTATTGACTGTGTAGTCAAACAGAATTTTTTGAAAGAACAAATCATTTCCTTTTAAACCTAGCTTAACCATTTTTTCTATGGTTACACTAAGATTAGACTAATTTCTTTCATCTTCGTGAAAGTCACGGTACATCGTTGACAAACACAAATAATTTTAGCCTCATATGAAAAAACCTTTCCCAAAGATGAGGAAAAGGTTTTGATTATAAGCCTTTCGCCTCTTATCGATCAAGACCGTAGTCTTGCAGGTTAGCACCTTTTCACTATGATGGAATGTTAGCTAATGAAGCAAACATTTAAGTGTTGGTTGCTGGGTTTCTTCGGGCCTGTCCCTCCACCGACTCGGGATAAGAGTATCCGTTCGGGTCATATCATATCGTAACAGTTATATAAAGTCAACCTATTTTCGTTGATCTTGCCTAGTTTTGTCGATAATTACTTTGCTTTTTTCCCTCACTCCAAATCATTCATCGAGAGTAACCAAAATGCTACTTTAATTAAGTGAATTTCATCATTACCTTAATCGAGCTATATCAAACTATATGTAGTTGCGAATGGTTTTAACGCAACTACATTTAGAACTTAGTAGCGAAAAGAAAGAATGATGAAATTCATTATTGTCGAAATAAAAAAAGGTGAATAGTATAGACTATTAATCTTAATGTGTTATACTAATTATTGACAAAGAAGGTAATTACAGCATAAATTAAAAAGTATAGTCATTGATAAACGGTCAACTGTATTTTTTAAACTTTTATTCTGACTAGCTCTTAAATCGAGTGTTGGACGCTCGTCAAAACAGGCTTTATGGAAGTCCAGAAAATTTATTCTTTAAAAAAACAATATTAGGAAGGGTTTTGGTGCGAATGAGTACACTTAGTTATGAAACAGAATTAGAAAATGTTTTGAAGGGTGATAATATTTGCCACGACTTACCGATATCACAATTAGTGGAAAGTGCTCTTGAGCGAAAAGAAGGCAAATTAACTTCCACTGGAGCCCTTCTTGCAACAACTGGTAAATACACAGGACGTTCACCTCAGGATAAGTACATCGTAGAAGAAACTTCTGTAAGAAACAAAATTAATTGGGGGGCTGTAAACCAACCGATTAGTAAAGATGTATTTGAAAATTTATATAAAAAAGTACTAGCATATTTAAAAACAAAAGATAAAGTCTATGCTTCAAAAAACTATGCAGGTGCAGATAAGGGATATCGCCTCCCAATTCGTGTTATAAATGAGTTTGCTTGGCACAATCTCTTCGCTCGCCAATTGTTCATCCGCCCTACAGAAGCTGAGCTAGCGACTCATGAGGCTGAGTTTACGATTATTTCAGCACCTGGATTTAAAGCTAATCCAACAATTGATGGTACCAATTCAGAGACGTTTATTATCATCTCTTTTGAGAAACGTACAGTTCTTATTGGTGGTACCGAATATGCTGGAGAAATAAAAAAATCAATTTTTTCAATTATGAACTATTTATTGCCTGAAAAAAATGTCCTCTCTATGCATTGCTCAGCAAACGTTGGAGATGAAGGTGATGTAGCTTTATTCTTCGGTCTATCTGGAACAGGGAAAACAACTCTCTCTGCTGATCCAGATCGCCATTTAATCGGTGATGACGAGCATGGGTGGTCACACACTGGTGTTTTTAATATCGAAGGTGGTTGCTATGCAAAATGTATCAGTCTTACCGAGGAAAAAGAACCACAAATCTACAACGCAATTCGCTTTGGCGCAGTCTTAGAGAATGTCGTTTTAGATAAAAATTTTAATCCAGATTATCATGATACATCATTAACTGAAAATACTCGTGCTGCCTACCCACTTCAATCGATTCCAAATTCAGTCATTCCAAGTGTCGCAGGCCACCCTAGTACAATTATTTTTCTAACGGCGGATGCTTTTGGAGTATTACCTCCAATTAGTAAACTAACAAAAGAACAAGCCATGTATCACTTTCTATCAGGTTACACAAGTAAGCTAGCAGGTACTGAACGTGGTGTAACAAGTCCAGAAGCAACATTCTCAACTTGCTTTGGAGCACCATTCTTACCACTTCCAGCCTACCGCTATGCCGAAATGTTAGGGGAGAAAATTAACCAACATAATGCCCAAGTATTCTTAGTAAACACTGGCTGGTCTGGTGGCGAGTATGGCGTTGGTAAACGTATGAATTTAGCTTATACTCGTGCGATGGTTCAAGCCGCTCTATTAGGCGAATTAAACTCTGTTGAAACAATTGTCGATCCGATTTTCGGATTAAATATCCCAACTCGGTGCCCAGGAGTACCTGATGAAATTCTTCAGCCTAAGGATACATGGACAGATAAAAAGGCATACGATGCCAAAGCAAAGTCTCTAGCTACTAAGTTTCAAGAAAACTTTAAAAAGTTTGCGGAAATAAGCGATGAGATCCGCAATGCCGGACCAAAATTCTAAATCTAAATTCTAAAAGAAAACCTAATTCTATAGAAAATCTTAATTCTAAAGTTGAAGAGGCTGACTTAAGAGGTTATTGTAAAATGACTTTTGAGTCCAGCCTCTTTTTTTTCCTTCCTAAAAACAAGCTAGAAATCATATTTACTTGCCTCATTTACCATTTTCCCCCTCCATTATTCTCTATTGTAAGGCTACAATATTGGCGACACAAAGAACCCTTTTCTACTATGTTTCCCTTTACGACGGCCTGGCTCTCCTGACGGGCACGTTGCCGGCTTCAATGTTCCCTTTACGACGACTCGGCTCTCCTGACGGGCACGTTGCCAGCTTCAACGTCACCTTTACGTCGACTCAGCTCTCCTGACGGGCACGTTGCCGGCTTCAACGTTACCTTTACGACGGCCTGGCTCTCCTGATGGGCACGTTGCCGGCTTCAATGTTCCCTTTACGACGACTCGGCTCTCCTGACGGGCACGTTGCCGGCTTCAACGTTACCTTTACGTCGACTCAGCTCTCCTGACGGGCACATGGCTGACTTCCATGTTACCTTTACGACGCCCTGACTCTCCTGACGGGCACGTTGCGGGCTTCAACGTGTCCCCTCTCTCCTAATCTTTTTTTAGGATTAACACACATCTGGGCGAATTGACATAGAGTATTACATCAGAAGATATCACATTGTTTATAACAGGAGGAGTTTAAATGGCAGGTTTAAGAAAAATATTATTCTTTAGTTTCATTACTGTAATGACTGCTTTTTTAGTAGTGGGCTGTTCTTCTAGTCAAGGTATAGATAAGGTTCGCGTCGCAGAGGTAACACGGTCAATCTTCTATGCTCCACAATATGTAGCGATTTCTGAAGGCTTCTTTGAAGAAGAAGGAATTGAGATTGATTTAACAACTACTTGGGGTGGGGACACGACGATGACGACTCTCTTAGCAAATGGTGCTGATGTCGCCCTAGTCGGAGCGGAAACATCAATTTACGTTTATGCTCAAGAAGCTAATGATCCACCGATAAACTTTGCCGCTTTAACGCAAACAGATGGAACCTTCCTTGTATCAAGAGAACCAATTGAAGATTTTAATTGGAGTATGTTAAAAGGGAGTACATTTCTTGGTCAACGTAAAGGTGGAATGCCTCAAATGGTAGGTGAGCATGTCTTAAGAAAGCATAATATTGATCCGCAAAATGATTTAAATTTAATCCAAAATATTGATTTCGGGAATATCCCAAGTGCCTTTGCATCTGGAACAGGTGAATTTGTCCAACTGTTTGAACCAACAGCAACACAATTCGAACTAGATGGAATTGGTCACATTGTTGCATCATTCGGTGCTGAATCTGGAGTTGTTCCTTATACTGGTTTCATGGCAAAAAAGAGCTATCTTGAAAAGAATAGCGACGTCTTAGAACGTTTTACAAGAGCTTTATATAAAGCACAGCAATGGGTTCAATCTAGTTCAACAGAAGAGATTGCGAAATCAATTCAACCTTTTTTTAATGACACATCGCTAGAAATCATTGAAAATGTCGTTGAAAATTATAAATCTCAAGGGTCATACGCTACTTCTCCGAGAATTAAAGAAGAAGCCTGGGAAAACCTTCACACGATTATGGATCAAGCTGGTGAATTACCAATGACAGTAGAATATAGTGAACTAGTGAATACAACTATCGCGGAAAACGTAACAAAGTAGTTTCAAGACTATTGAGTATCCAGAGTGCTTTGTCATAGTGTTATCACTAATAATTACAACTTCAATAACTGAGCACCAAAACTCAAAACCAAAACTTTATACTAACAAGGGAGGTTTTTTGCATTGTCGATTGTTCGTATTAAAAATGTCGATAAAACATTTTTTTCACAAGAAGCTGCAACAACCGCCCTCAACGATATTTCACTCTCTGTTGCAAACGGGGAATTCGTTTCCTTGATCGGACCTAGTGGATGCGGAAAGACAACACTCCTTTCTTTAATTGCAGGCCTCATCCAACCGACAAATGGAGAGATTCATATTGAGGGGCAGCAAATCTTCAGGCCATCCCCAAAAACTGGTTATATGCTCCAACAGGATTATTTATATCCTTGGTTAACGATTGAACAAAACATTACAATTGGTCTAAAAACAATGAAAAAACTAAATGTAGAAACGAGAAGCTATGCTTTAGCACTGCTTGAGAAAATGGGACTTCTTGATAAAAAAGATGATTATCCAAGTCAACTATCTGGAGGAATGCGGCAACGGGTCGCTCTCGTTCGCATGTTAGCAACCGAGCCAAAACTGCTACTATTAGATGAACCGTTCTCGGCCTTAGATTATCAAACAAAACTAAAACTTGAGGACCTTGTGTCATTTACGCTTAAGGATCAAGGCAAAACAGCTATTTTAGTTACCCATGATATCGGAGAAGCCATCGCCATGTCTGATCGAATTGTGCTCTTATCTGCAAGACCTGGTAGAGTGCATAATATATTTGAAGTTCCTGAAAATTTAAGATTATTAGCACCTTTTCAAGCAAGAAACCATCATAGTTTTAACAAACTCTTTCAACAAATATGGAAGGAGTTGGAGAGCTTTGAAGAAGAGCGTATCTGAGCTTCATGAGCAATACAAGCAAAAGAAACGAGTACAAAACATTCAAATTCGCTTTAGCCAATTGTGTATATTACTTCTTTTCTTTGCAACGTGGGAAATTGCCGGAAAAATGCGCTGGATCGATCCACTGCTTTTCAGTATGCCTTCTAGGGTATGGAAGTTATTTTTAGAAAAAGTCCAGGATGGTTCATTATTGACCCATACGTCAGTAACACTATTTGAAACAATTGCTGGATTTATCTTAGGGACAGTAATTGGAACATTAATTGCTGCGATGCTCTGGTGGTCACCATTTTTATCAAGAGTTTTAGATCCGTATCTTGTTGTTCTTAACTCAATGCCTAAAATTGCTCTTGGGCCAATTTTAATCGTCGGACTTGGTCCTGGGTATTTATCGATTATTGCGATGGGAGCACTAATCTCAGTCATTATTACAACTCTTGTTGTTTACAATGCCTTTAAAGGTGTTGACGAAAATTATTTAAAGGTTGTCCAAACATTTGGGGCAGATAAATCACAATCATTTAGATCAGTTATCTTACCAGCGACTATTCCAACGATTATCTCAACTTTAAAGGTCAATGTTGGCTTATCATGGGTAGGAGTCATTGTCGGGGAATTTCTCGTATCGAAACAAGGATTAGGCTATATGATTATTTACGGCTTCCAAGTTTTCAACTTCAACTTAGTTATCCTAAGCTTATTAGTTATAGCTGTATTAGCGACTATAATGTACCAAGGTGTTGAGTTGCTTGAACGAAAGTTAATAAAACATCACAGATAAGAAAGTCTATCCAATAAGTATAAATGTACCTTGGCGTGAAACTAGAAATAGCTTGTGTAGGATTGTACACAAGCTTTTTTCTAGTGGACGAGGAAACTCTTCCTTTTCTTATGGAACCTCCTCATAGAGCACCATCATTACGGTAAGAACTGTGAATAGGTGGCGCTATACTTATAGAATATCTAGTCTAACAATTAAGGCTAATAGGAGTTGTAATAGAATTTGAATGTTTAATGCAACTTGCGTGTCTGTAGTTGTTACATTAACCCCTTGAGAGCCTTCAATAACGACTTTTTGGAACGTTTGTTGCTTCGTCTTTGTTGTTTGCATTAAGTCTTGTGTAATTCTTTCCGCTTTTGAGCTATCGGCGATTGAGACGCTAATGATTAATGCAATCGCCGCTTGTAATGAAGCCTGAAGAGACACAGCAGCTTTCGTATCTGTTGTATTCACTGTCACATCACAAGAGTCGATAATATGAATAAGCTCTTCAGAAAGTTGAATATCTTTATTTATTTGATCTGCATTTTGGTTTATATTGTCACTCATGTTTGTTCCTCCTTAACTCGTGATAATGTATCCTATGTAATAGTCCACTTAATGATTGGACAATAGACCAAGGCGTTTGCTCATTTTCAAGAAAAACTAGGAGCGCTCTACTTATAATGCTCAATTATCAAAAGCGTAGAACGGCGACAAGCAACTTCTTCTCTATTTTTGATCAAAGGTCTATCTGGAGCACGACTAGCCTGTTATTAGCATTAAATCTTTTTATAATATAAAAAAAAAACAGCCTTCATCACTCTTTGAAGTGACGAAAGCTGCTATTTTAACTTCAAATTATTCTCTAGCCATTCCATACTATATTTAAGAACATCATCCTTCATTATAAAACTAAATAGATGATTAATTTTAATATTAGGAGGCAATTCTTTTAATAAAACCGGGCCAGCTGTTTCAAAGTAATGCTCTTTTGCATCAAGACCCTTAATATTGGCAAAATAAACATTTTTGATGACAACCTCTTGCTTTCCTGTGACACGGTATTGACCAATATAGGTTAGGGTTTCGACACTGCCCCCAGTTTCTTCATAAACTTCTCTTTGAGCCGCTTCCTCAGGGGTTTCCCCCGCCTCCACTTTCCCACCTGGAAATTCAATTCCACGATCTTTATGTCTAGTTAAAAGCCAATGGTTACCTAAGCGGCAAATAATCCAAACATGCCTAGGATTTGTCGAAAATGGCTGATTTTCAAATGAAAACTCCACTTTATTTTTATAAAAATCGATAAATGAATAAAATTGATTATGCAATGTACCTACTGACACTCCAATCTCCCTTGGTTTTCTTTTTATTATACACAACCTTTGCTATAAAAAGCATTGATTAACTCTTAATCGTCTTCAGTAGGTTTGATAAATGTAGTCGTGATTAAAACTGCGATGATACTTATTAAAGTTATTGCTGCAAATAAAACAAAATGAGATATCTTCATTAAAACTGCAACAACTGGCGGTCCTAAGGCAACACCAACAAAGCGCATACTACTATAAATCGAGGTAATAGTGCCTCGTTCTTCCTTTTCAATTCCTTCAGTTACTAAAGCATCTAGACTTGGCAAAGCAAAACCGATCCCAAGCCCTGACGCAAACATGGCAGTTAGTAGTACATAAATATCCTTTGAAAAGGCAACAGAAAAATTGGCAATCGTTAATATAACTAAACCAACGACAGTGATAATTTTCATTTTTTGTTTATCCTGACCTATTGTTTTACCTGTAACATATGATGAAAAACAAAGCGCAGCTAAGGGTATGGCTAATATAATTCCTTTTTTTATTCCGTCAATTTTGTGTTGTTCCTCTAACATTGTCGATAAGTAGAATAAAACACCAAACAGAACAAACATGCATATACAACCTATCGCAAAGACGGCATATAACCAACGACCTTCACTTTTAAATATATATTTTAATGAGCGAATAAATGCTTTTAGCTTTGGCGGTTCTGTAGCTAAAGGTGGTGTTTTTACGAGAAAAATCATCATTAGAATAGAAATTAAACAGAATACTGGAAATGCAAAAAATGGCATAAACCAAACGACCGCTGCAAGCACTGCACCCAATATAGGACTTAAAACTTTTCCAAACGTATTTGAGGTTTCAATTACTCCAAGTCCATTACTAACATCACTTTCATTTTGAAAAATATCACCAACTAACGGCATAACAATAGGAGCAGCCCCAGCAGCTCCCACGCCTTGAAGTAGACGGCCAATAATAATAATTCCATAAGCATCCTTTACTTGCCATGCAGCCCATCCCGAAATTAATCCCCCTATAGCTGCAATCATTAAACTAGGGATAATAATTCTTTTTCTTCCATATTGATCAGATAAATAGCCTGCAATTGGTATTAGGATAATCGCAACAACTGAATAAACCGTAATAATCATACTTACTTGTAAAGAACTGATATCCAATTCTTTTTCAATCGTCGGAAGGACAGGGATTAACATTGAATTCCCAAGTGTCATAACTAAAGGAATTGACGCTATGGATACAAGATCCCACGTTTTTTTTTCTTCCATAAGAAACCTCGCCCTCTTTTGTCATATGATCATTTTATTTTTAGTATTTTAGAATTTAACGAAACTATTCCTCTCTGTAGCAATAAACACTCAGAAGGAAAATTTGATGGGAAATTTAATTTCCATGAATAATCGAATCAGATTTAGGTCACTATAAAAAAGCCATTTACTTGAGGAACAAAAGTAAATGGAAAAATTTTAGGTTAATATTTAGGAGGAATTTTTTAATGCCACAAGGTAAAGTTAAATGGTTTAATGCTGAAAAAGGGTTTGGATTTATTGAAGTAGAAGGACAAGATGACGTTTTTGTTCATTTTTCTGCTATTCAAGGTGAAGGTTTTAAGTCACTTGATGAAGGTCAAGAGGTTAGCTTCGAAATTGAAACTGGCAACCGTGGCCCACAAGCAGTTAACGTAGAAAGAATATAATAGGATAATTTGCAAAAAACCTAGACCTCGCAAAGTTTTTCTATAGCTTTAGAAACTATGAATTTTTTCATATAATTTGGGCTTCAAAACTAAGTAACAGTCACCTTAGGTACGACATCTACTGCTATAACGACTAGATGTCAAACCTAGCCGTGGGCTGTCTCTTACGAACACCCTCATCTGAAAATTTAGAGTTACTAATGTAAAAAAAGAAAGGGAATGGATAAATTATCCATCCCCTTTCTTTTTTTATCTTCTGATATGTAATCTAGATTACATATCTTTATATTTACTCTAAATTATTTTTCGTCTTTTTCTGTTTCAGTCTTTTTCTCATCATCTAAATCGCTCGTTAATTCTCGTGTTGATTTTTTAAACTCTTTAAGCGTTTGTCCAACAGCTCTACCCATTTCTGGTAACTTTTTCGGACCAAAAATAATTAAAGCAATAACTAAGATTAATATTAAACCTGGAATTCCAATATTTCCAAACATGTTTTCTCCCCCTCAAGTAAGGTTAATTTTAAAAAAAATTGGGTACACAATCACTCACAACTTTATAGCCACCTAATTGTTCAACAGCTTTAACAAATTCTTCAGACTTAATAATTTCTAAAAATAACTGAGCTCCTTCACTTTCGTAAAAGGCCCTCGTCATTACTAGATCATAACTTTCATCCGCAACAGGGACAAAGTCAAGCCCCATTGTATTTGCAGCAGAGTAAACACCTAAGCCAACACTGTTTTCTTTTTCTTTTATTTCAGCCGCTACACTTAGGTGAGAATACATTTCTCTCTCGTAACCTTGAATATGTTCGAAAGAAAGATTATGTTTTTTTAACAATGAGTCAAATAATATTCTCGTGCCTGCCCCCCGTTGGCGATTTACATACGCTGCACGTTTCTCTACAATATCTTCTAGAGTTTTTATGTTTAAAGGATTACCTTTAGGTACAATCCACCCTTGCTCTCGCTTTAAAAAAGGAAGCATAACTACATCCTCACCAGCAAGGTATTTCTCTACATACGGTAGATTATAGGTTTCTAATTCTGGATCTAGAAGGTGGATGCCAGTAACATGTGCCTCACCTTTTCTTATTGCCATTATACCAGCCAAACTACCAACATGGGACGATATGATTTGTCTATTTACGTCCTTTTTCTTAATTAAAGTAGAGACAATGTCAATAGACAAGTCATGGCTACCAGTAAATAAAATCCCCTTTTCGATTGCCTCTATTGGTTTGTAGAGTTCTATTTCTACTTCTTCACCTTGCTCTAGACCTTGACTCTCTGGGGGCACGATTAAAATACCATCGGCACGAACCATTGACATCGTTACGCCAGCCGCTCTCGTTAACGGGTTAGCAATATATTCCCCATTTACATAACCAATATTCATTCGAACAAAATCTTCTGCTCCCATATTGGAAACGATTCTTCGGCCTAAGCGAACGGTTAACGTTTCACGTTTCGGCTCTTGAATACCTTGATAATGGTAGACCAGTGGTCTTAGGAACCATTCTAATGCAAGATAAGCAGAAACTGGGTAACCAGGGACACCAATAATCGGTTTTCCTTTCACCTCACCTAGTATTACTGGTTTGCCCGGACGAGTCGCAATCCCATGTGTATACACTTCACCTAATTCGCTAATGACATGATACGTATAGTCCTTTGATCCGGCAGAAGAACCAGCATTAATGATAATCATATCAGCCTCGGCGGCAGCTTTTTCAATAGCTTGACGAATTTGTTCTGGGTTATCGACAATAATGTTTGAAAGAAGTGGCTCTCCCCCCCATTCATGGACGAAGCTTGCAAAAACGGTGCCGTTAAACTCAATAATATCCCCTGGCTTCATTGGCGAACCAGGTTCGATAAGTTCATTTCCTGTTGGTAAAATAGCGACTTTTGGTCTTTTTATAACTGGAAGTTCAAGGACTCCCCCAGCAAGCAACGCGCCAAGATCAACTGAGCGAAGACTATGTCCTTGTGGCAAAATCATTTCCCCACAAACAACATCCTCACCAACCGGGCGAATGTGTTGCCAAGGTGTAGCAGGCGCAATAATTTCTATTGTCCTTGCATCAACCTCTTGAATATCCTCGATCATAATCACTGCGTTATATTCATTCGGAATCGGGTTCCCAGTATCAACATACACAAAATCTTGATTTTTTTCCAAGTGTAGTGGTCGTTGTTCATGGGCTTCATAGGTATCTTCTGCTCTAACTGCAATTCCATCCATTGCCGCTGCATGATAATGAGGCATCGAAAGATTTGCAAAAATTGGTAAAGCTGTAACCCTTCCTAAAGCAGTTCTTGTTGGAATTGATTCTATTTCAGGAATTAATTTTAATTTTTCCAATAACTCTTCTTTTGCTTGTATTCTTGGTTTATCTTGGAGATAAACTTTTCGGTTGAACTCCTTACTACTCAACACAACGCCCCCTAACGCAACAAAATGGCTGGTACAAATTCGCCTTGTCTTGCCCCTTCGAATTCTGCGGTAATTTCCACAATAGCATCACTTTGAACAAGTGTTGAGATAAGGCCAGATTTTCCGATAATTGGTTCTGCCCACCACTGTCCATCTTCCTCAATTAATTTTACCCTAATATAATCTGTTCGTCCCATTGAAGAATGGATGTTTTTTGTCAACCGAACTTGAACTCTGTCTAACCTGTTATGAGCTTTTTCACCGCTAAGCTTTTCAATGATTTTTTTTGCAAATAAAGAAAAGATGATCATCGCTGATGCAGGATGCCCTGGTAGGCCGATCACAGGTTTTTGATTTGCGATCGCTAAGATCGTTGGCTTTCCTGGCTTAATCGAAATCCCGTGGGTAAAAACTCCAGGCGCGCCAAGAGATTCGATTACCTTCGTTGTATAATCCTTTGCACCAACTGAACTGCCTCCCGAGAGAACAAGACAATCTACTTTTTCAAAAAGATCTTTGGCTCGGCTTTGATATTCTTGAAAGTCATCCGTAACTATCCCAGCATAAATAGCCTTGGCTCCCCATTCTTGTACTAAACTTGTAATCGTAAGAGCATTAATATCTCTTACTTGACCTATTTTTAAACTTTCAGTTTGATAAGGGACAATTTCATCACCACTAGATAAGTAACCGATCGTTAATTGCTTGTATACCGTAACTTCAGTTTGACCAAGCGCAGCAATTGCTCCTAACTCTTGAGGGCGAAGTTTCGTACCTTTCTCAATTAGGACAACGCCTTCTTTTACATCCTCTCCAATTTGAATAACATTTTCACCCGGGGCTACTTGCTTATACATATTTAGTAAGCCTGCAAGATCCTCGCAATGTTCAATCATGATAACGCTATCACTATTAGGTGGAAGCATTCCACCTGTTGGAATGTAGATAGCCTCACCCACTTTAAGAGGAGTTGTCACTTCTTCCCCCATCTTGACACTGCCAGCTATATTTAAAAAACCAGGCATTGTTTCAGAAGAGCCAAACGTTTCTTTTGCTCTCACTGCATACCCATCAACAGTGGATCTCGGAAAGCTAGGAACATTTTCTGTCGCTGTAATGTCTTTAGCTAGTATTCGATGTAGAGATTGCTCAAGGGGAATTACTTCAATATCTTGAACTGCTTTCACTAAATCTTCAATAAGTGCAAATGTTTGTTCAACGGTTTTCACCTTAAAAAATTGCATCAAGTTGCATCCTCCCTCTTTTTCTACGAGAATACTATTTTTTGGTTAAATTTACTACTTTTTCATATTCCCAAGGTTGATTCATATTATAGAAAACTTGGTCAAGTTTATCAATTTCTTTATCAAGAAGATCGTCTTCCGTATTGTATTTAACGTGAACACGGTCTAGTAAGTTCTTAATGCGTAATTGATCTGTTTGTAAACAATCATCTAAAGTTGGTAGGATCGCTTTTTTATAAACTGCAAATAATGGATGTTGCTTACCAGAAATAACTGGAACTACTGCATCATAATCATTGCTTTCCTTTACTAACTTTATTGCAACAAGAGGTGAAATGAATGGCATGTCACATGCAATGATGAGGTTTGTCTCATATTTTGCTGCAAGAAGACCAGCCTGAATTCCTGCTAGTGGACCTTTATCAAGCACTTTATCTTTTATAATTGGCAGATTTAAAAATCGATATGCGGCTTCATCGTTAGCAACTATGATTATTTCCTCAAAAACTTCTGCCAAGATATTTTTAATTCTCTCGATATTAGTAACCCCATCAATTGGTAGCAATGCCTTGTTTGTTCCCATTCGGCTAGACTTGCCACCTGCAAGTATAATAGCACCGGCTTTCATTTTTTTCACACCTTTACGAATTGTTATTTCATTTTAAGTGAAGGTTCACTTGGATCAAACTACTACTTCTTAGTTAGCTTTTCATTTCTTCCGCTTCATTCTGAACTCCAAAGCCATTTTCTTGGGCGACAAAATCAAGTTGGATGGTTGTGACATCAAGTAAAAAGACGGTTTGTTTTTTAAACAATTTTCTTGTGTCAATAACCTTAATATAGCTATTGCAGTTCCCACAAACCTCTAACTTTGAAGCCTTATCGTTCTCAACTGTATAATAGCTTAAACTTTGATGATCTTCATTACCGCAAAATGAGCAATGCAAACGCTTTTGATTCCACTTCGCCTCACAACGAGGACATACAATCATTTTTAGCCCTTTCCCTTCCAAAACTGCTAGTCGGATTGGCTCGCCACAACAAGGACAGCTTCCTTTTGTATTTAAATTAGGCAATTCTTGTCTATATACATCAGAAACCACTCGCAAAAAAGGACGTAAACTATGCTCAGCTAAAAAATAGGGTAGCCATTCTGGCAATTCATTTTTTTCTGCAAAAGATTGGAAATAAAGTTGATTAAACGCCAAAACCTCATTTGCCCAGTTCATCAAAGTTGCTTCATCAAGCATTGTTTTTATTTTCGTAAGATCGCTGAGTAGGTTACCATCTTTCTCAATTAACACGTCTGCTAACTCAATAATCCATGTTTTGTATTGATCAAACTGAACATTGATAGTTAGTTGAGCGATAATTGGAACTTGTTTATGTTGTAATGATTGCTTTTCTACCACTGTGCTTTTTTCTAGCGAATTCGTCCACTCTGTTTGTTTATTAGAAATTTGCGTTTGCAATTCTAAGTATTCATTGGAGATTACTGTTGGTTTCATAATTCTATCACCTCAAGAATTTAATAAATTGAATGTTGAATGTTGAGTTACGATATAAGACTTTTTGTCGATTTTAGGTGTCTAACGAATAGTATTTACCAAAAGCTCATAAATCAAAATTCAAGATCCATTTGTCTTAAGTATACCAAATGACTAGTTTCTCCCCTGTGACAAATAACACGTTGAACATTATATGGGTAACTAAATTGCTTTATATTTCATAGATTACTATGGTATGAAAAGGAATAGCTGTCCACAAGGGACAGCATTCCTTTTCAAACTATTGTTAGTTTTAGAGCCGATTAGGCTCCTTTACCCTTTTTAACAGGTTTTTCTTCTTTGATTTCGCCTTTAGCTACCAACTCATCGTACCATTTACCGTGATGTTCTTTCGCATATTTCACTGGAACGTCACCTTTTGTCATTCCTTGCATTGATACTTTAGAACCTGGATGGCCAAGACTTAAGTAGATATGGCCAACGACAACTGCTACTGAAAGTCCAAAGGCAATATTATGGATTGGGTATGCCCACTGAATAAGCGCTAGTGGGAACCATTCTGGCATCCACATGACAATCCCTGAACCAATGAGCATAGCTGCACACGTGATCGTTAGTAAAGAGTTTAATTTCTCACCAGCATTAAAGAAATCTTGTTTCGGCATATCTTTTACGTGACCACCAAAAAATTCTTTTGGAAACTTTACGAAAAATAGAATGTCTTCTTTTCTCCAAGTAAGAGTTTGCTTAAGCCAATGGAATAAACTCTTTGGATCCACAAATAGCATAACTATTGGTGGTAAAACAAACAAGACTGCAAAGATCCGATGTAGCAATCGTAAATTTTCTGGACCACCAAAGATTGGATACATCCAACTGAAGAAGTCAGTATATAGTGGTAGAGCTGTAATATAAAGGGCGAAGAAAGCTAATGCATTCGTCCAATGAGCAATAATTACCCACTTGCTAAAACGCTTGACCGTTTGTTGTCTATTACTCATCGTGATCGCCTCCTTCTTCCCCTTGTTTATTAAATAGTTTGTTAGAGATAAATCCGCCGATAACTGCCATTGTCGTTACACCAAGCATCGCTTTTCCAAGCGGTTGCGCGTAATCTTTCCAAATCGTTGCCGATGTTGGAACCTTTGGGTTTTCTGGCAAATTATAAACACTTGGTTTATCAGCTAATAAATAGAATGTTTGTGTTCCATCTACACCAATTGGGTTGTAAATGTTTGCATTTGGATAGCGATCTTTGACTTGAGCTAAACGCGCTTCAGCTAAAGCGACCATTTCAGCTTTATCGCCATAAACTAATGCGTCCATATGACATACATCCACACATGAAGGCATTAACCCTTCGCTAAGTCTGTCTACACACATCGTACATTTTTGTGCTTGTTCATACTCTTTGCCTTTTTCGTCAACAAGTGTTGCTAATTGAACGATCCCGAATGGACAGTTTTGTACGCAATATCCGCAACCTACACACTTATCGTAGTTTGTATTTACTGTTCCAAACTCAGTATAATGCATCGCGTCTTCAGGACAAACTTTTACACAAGCAGCATCTGTACAATGCATACAAGCACTATGACGGAATAACCATTCGAAATTACCGTTATCTGATTCATGCTCTGTGAACGTAAGAACATTCCACGTGTTAGCCCCACACTTATCATGAGATTGGTAGCTTCCTTTAAACTCTTCTGGTTCAACAGGAAGGTCATTCCAGTTTTTACAAGCAACCATACAAGCTCGACAACCGTCACAACGAGTTACGTCTACTAGTTTTGCATATTTAGTCGTCATTAGTTTGCCCTCCTAACATTACCGAGGAATGCTTTATACTCAGGAATCATTGTATTTGCATCACCAATATGTGGTGTTAGTGTGTTTGCAATTGCACCAGTAGCAATACCCATATAACCAAAATGCCAAGGCATTCCGATATGATGGACTTTCTCACCACGAATTTTATATGGCTTGAAGCGTTTTGTTACCATTGCATAAGCTTCTATTTCACCACGAGCTGAGCTAATGATCACTTTATCTTTATTGCTAATTCCTTTTTCTTGAGCTAAGTCTTCACTCATTTCGACAAACATATGACCTGAAAGTTCTGATAACCATTCAAGGTTACGAGTCATTGAGCCTGATTGCCAGTGCTCTGTTAAACGATACGTTGTCACAACAATCGGGAAATCTTTTCTATCACCCTTTTCGTTATGTTCACCTGACCAGATCTTAACAGCTGGATTTAGATCAACGCTTGAGAACGCATTTGGAACTGGGCTTTCGTATGGCTCATAGTGCTCTGGGAATGGGCCATCGTTCATTGGTGCAAATAAACCACCTAGCCCTGTACCACTCATAATAAACGGATCTATCCCTCGATGACCTGCTAAGCCTGGTGCACCTGGATCTGCTTCAGTGTCAGGTGCTTTCGTAGGTGGGAAATCAGGTACGTCATAATGACCTGCCCACGTTTCACCGTTCCACCTAATTCCTTCACGGAAGTCCCACGGTTGACCTGCTGGTGTACAACCAGCACGATTGTAAAGGACACGGCGGTTCAACGGCCAAGCATATGACCAGTTCAAGTAATTCTCCATCCCTGTGTCATTGTTATCACGATCTTTGGCGCGATTTCGATCTGTATAGAATCCACAGTAAATCCAGTTACCACTTGAAGTCGTTCCATCGTCTTTTAATAAACCGAAGCTTGCTAATGTCTCACCTGTTGTTAGATCATATCCATTAATTTCTTTATTAATCAGATCATTATCAGGATAATTCTTATCGTTATTACCGAAATTCCAATCTAACGCATTCACAATTTTACCCTTATTTGATGAATCACCTTTATAAAGATCCTTCACACGTAATGCTAAGTTGTGACAAATCCAAGCATCAGATTTCGCTTCAGCTTTTGGCTCAATTGCTTTCCAACGGAACTGCATCCAACGTCCTGAGTTAGAAACTGAACCTTCTTTCTCGTATGGTCCACAAGCAGGTAATAAGAATACTTCTGTGCTAATGGAAGCTGGATCACTTTTAGCGTCTTTCTTCCAAAATGCAGCTGTTTCAGTTTCCCATAGGTCAATGGCTACCATCCAATCAAGTTTTGCTAATGCTTTCTTCTCTTTCGTCGTGTTCGGTCCCCCAACAACTGGATTTTGCCCCCAAACTAATAAACCTTTAATGTCACCATCAAACATAGCTTCGAATAGTGAAATATGTGAGCTATCTCTACCACGCTTCGGAAGATAGTCATATAGGAAATCATTATCAGGAGTTGCATTCGCTCCATAGAAAGATTTTAATAAACTAGTCATAAACTTTGGTCGATTGTTCCAGAAACCACCATGAGGAGTTTCTGCTTCATTAAAGCTAGCGAGATCTTTGTTCTTCTCAAGAGCCATTGGAGTCGGGATATATCCAGGTAAAATGTGGAACAGAAGTCCAAAGTCAGTTGAACCTTGAACATTACATTCTCCGCGAAGCGCGTTTACGCCACCACCAGAACGTCCAACATTCCCTAATAGCAATTGCAGCATACCGTATGAGCGTACATTTTGTGATCCTACAGTATGTTGAGTTGTTCCCATTGCATACATGATTGTTCCAACTTTGTCTTCTGCGCCAGTTGAACAGAAGCTTTCTGCCACTTTCAGATAATCCTCTTTCGGAGTACCCGTAACTGAACATACTGTATCAACATCATAACGTGAATAGTGCTTTTTCATTAATTGGAATACACATCGTGGATGTTTTAACGTAGTGTCCCTTTTAAAGTCACCATTTTCTTCTTTTTCGAAAGTCCAAGTACTTCTGTCATAGCTGCGTTTTTCTGCATCATAACCTGAGAAAATACCATCTTCGAACTTAAAGTCTTCATTAACGATAAGTGCTGCATTTGTATAATTAACAACATACTCTTTGTGGAATAAGTTATTTTCAAGTGTATAGTTAATTAAGCCACCAATAAATGCGATATCTGTACCAGAACGCATTGGTGCATAAACGTCTGCCTGAGTTGATGTTCGAGTGTAACGAGGATCTACTGAGACAACCTTACCGCCACGCTCTTTTGCCTTTTGAATATATTTCATACTTATTGGATGATTTTCTGCTGGGTTTGCCCCAATAATTAAAGCACAATCAGTGAATTGAATATCAATCCAGTGGTTTGTCATTGCGCCACGACCAAGTGTAGGTGCCAGACCGGCAACCGTAGAACTGTGTCATATCCGGGCCTGATGCTCAATAAAGGTTGAACCAAGTCCTCGCATAAACTTTTGGATTAAGTAACATTCTTCATTTTCAAGAGCTGCTCCACCTAATGAAGCAATCGCTTCAGTACGGTTTACAGTAATGCCGTTTTCTTGCTCAGTGAAGTTATTATCACGAGTATTCTTTATATTTTCGGCAATTTTATCTAAAGTCCAATCCCACTCTTTAACTTCCCATTTGTCGCTACCTGGAGCGCGATATAAAGGCTTCTCTATACGTCTGTCAGAAGTGTATAGCTGACGAATTGACGTCCCTTTACTACATAATGATCCGCGGTTAATTGGGTGATCTGGATCTCCTTCTGTAAATAAAACATCATTTTTTTCTTCATTGACATGAACTAAAATCCCACAACCTACTGAACAATAAGGACAGATCGTTGGTGTTGTAGTTGTACGAGCGATTTTTAGTTCTTTTGCCTGTGCAGAGACTTCTTTTGGTTTGAAGCCTAACTCAACAACTGCAAGCGTTGCTGCAGTTGCACCAGACATTTTTAGAAACTGTCTTCGTGATAAATCAAACATCACTTATTCCCCCCTAAATAAATATGTTAAAAAACTTAACATTCCCCTCAAAAAAGTTCATTCATGAAAACTAAGATTAACCTAAGACAACCAATATGCGGTCTATCTCTCTACTTTACTAGATTTCCAATGTTCTTTTTTAAGCTTGCTCCCCAGCAACCTTTGAAACATCATTTAACACTTTTCCTTGAGAAGTATAGACGGTCGCCATTTTTCCCCTAATGTAACCGACGATCTCAATCTGCAAGAAGTTTGCTAGTTGAACGGCTTGTTTCGTTGCAGCAGTTCTTGTACCAATTAGACCAATACCGAAACGGGCTGCTTTGGACAACATTTCATACGAGACCCTACCGGTTGTGAGCAAAATCAAACTTTGCGGGTCAAGTCCAGCGCGAACAGCGTAGCCAAGCACTTTATCAACTGCGTTGTGACGACCTATGTCTTCGCGAACAATAATGTTTCCATCTTTATCAACGAGACAAGCGCCATGCATCCCTCCAGTTTCTAAATAAAGCGGTGAATTTTGTGCAAATTCATGCCGTTTCTTTAGTAAATAAGAGAGCGTCACAGTTCTTGTTGTCGTGATTTTTGGAAAGTTCTTCACATCAGTCATTGAAAAGAACGTAACACCTTTTCCACAACCTGCTGTGAAATGCTTTTGTTTTTGCGAAAACGCTTCAGCATCGAACTCATTATGTGTATCTACAAGCACTCTGCCGTGGTCTTCATCTATAGTTAACCTTTTCAGGTCACCGGGCCCACTAATAATTCCTTCCGAATATAGATACCCGACTGCCCAATCTTCAAGATCCGCTTTCGTTAATTGGTATGTTGCTAATTCGTAGCCATTAAGATAAAGCGTAATTGGAAATTCATCCGGACAATATTTTCGAGTCATCGATATCCCCCCCTATTTTGATTAGCGTAGGTACTTCAACAATTAATCACTAGCACCTATAGCTAAACAATCATTCAATATGATACTACCCCGTTTGTAAACGTTTTCTTAAAACCCCTTAGTTACTCGTAAAACTAGATTTCTATCTAATTATGAACATTCCATGGCAAAAATAAGAGATTTAATAATTAAGAGCCTTCCCCTAGGCCCTCGTCTTACACATTTATAACCTATTATCCTTGACTGACTGTAGAATACCATTTTGGATCACTAAACTTCTGTGACTTTCATCACTCTTGTGAACACTTTGTTACAATGGAATTTGTAGAAAAAACTCACATTTGTTTTTCTAGTAAAGATTATACAACAGAAATTTAATACTTTTGTCGTTTTAAACACTAATAACACTTCCAAATTACCAATTCCACTCATTTTCAAAGATATATTAAGATAATTTTACCTTCCATTCATTCACATTTATTTTTTATCGAGTTCACAAAATGTTTATTGTTTTTTTTCAAAAAAAGCGAATTGTACTTTTTTGCACTAACTTAGAACATGGTAATTATTTGAGTTATTTTACCTACACCAACTTCCATTTATTGCTCTTAACACTCCCTTCAATGGAAACTATTAGGTATTTTGAGGCTCGTTGAAGGAAATCATGCGACAGCTACTAAAAAGTTGTTATAATGTCAATGTGAACTACCCGCCACTTTTTTTCTATTTAAATAAGACCAACATCGACGGCGCGAGACGAATGAGTTTTAGGTAAAATGTTCATAACAAATATGTTTAGTTGATGAAAAAAACCGGTTTTTCGCCTAATTCAATGAAAGGAAAATAACTATGCGCAACATAATACTAGTTTCAATGGTGATGATCACTCTTTTTATTTTTATATTTGTTTCTGTAGATAAGGAATCCATTCTAATCGGAGACGATCACGAGATTATCGAAAGACCTCCTTTAAACCAGGTTATTGGAACTTCGCTTCGGCTTAACAACAATGATTTGGAAAAATTAAAGTTTGCGATATCAAACGTTAAGAATACTAGATTTGACAAACCATCAGAATGGGGGGAGAGCGTAACTGGAGTTATCCAAAGGATTTCCACTGAAGAAAAAATCGTTTCCCTGACGTTTGATGCATGTGGTGGAGAATGGGGCAGTGGCTATGACGAGGCATTGATAAACTATTTAGTTGCAGAAAACGTTCCTGCTACTTTATTTATAAATAGTCGCTGGATTGATGAAAACTTAGAAACATTTTTATATTTAGCTTCACTTGATCAATTTCAAATTGAAAACCACGGCACAGAACACCGTCCTTTATCTATTACTGGTAAAACAGCCTGGGGGATTAAGGGAACAAGTAGTGTTGATGAGGTAATTGGAGAAATAGTAACAAACTTCGAAAAAATAAAAGAGCTAACAGGCCACTCTTCACGCTATTTCCGTTCGGGGACTGCGTTCTATGACAACATTGCTGTCGAGATTGTAGAACAATTAGGAATGAACGTAGTTAATTATGATATTTTAGGTGATGCAGGGGCAACTTTCTCAGCAACACAAGTTAGAGATGCATTATTAACTGCCAAGCCAGGTTCGATTGCATTATTACATATGAATCAACCTACGAAAGGGACGTTCGAAGGCGTTAAAATGGCAATTCCTTTACTTCGGGAACAAGGGTTTACTTTTGTCACTCTCGATGAAGGCTTCAACCTTTCAATTCGATAACTATACCAATACTAAAAAGGCCTCACTCCTGTATAGAGAAGTGGGCCTTTTTGCCATTATGTCCCTCACATGCGCCTTCATTAGTTCATTGTCGTAATGAGGTTTCTATTTTTACTGCTCTTTGTTGGTTAGACCCATCTCCGCACGTAAGGCCTCTAAATCAGCACTCGCACTGCCTTTATTCAAGTCACGTAATTGTGATTCTAAATCATTTTTACCTAACTCTTTAACAGCGTCTACTCTGCGAGAACGGCTTTCTACTTTTTCTTCCATTCTATCTAACGTATCAAAAACGTTATTATCAAAGCTTTTTGTCATTACTTTTGATACTTTTTCATTTGCAGATGCGATCTTATCTTTAGCTATTAGAGTATCTTTTCTACGTTTTGCTTCAGAAATTCTATTGCCAATTTCCGTTAGACTTTCACGGAGTACCTTAACTTGCTCTGATTGCTCTTCGACTTGCTCTGTATATTCTACTACCAATGCTTCATTTTCTTTTTTTCTTTGAAGGCATTTTAATGCCAATTCTTCGTTCTCTTGCGCTAAAGCTTGACGGGCACCAGCATCCCATTTCGCTACTTCTTCATTAGCCTTCTTTAGTAAGGCTTCAACACGTTTTTGTTCAGCCATACTGTTAGCTACTGCTCCAGTGGCTTCTCGTTGTGCCTTCTCTAAGTCAATAATGGCTTGATTAAGAACAATCTCAGGTTTTTCTAAACTGTCTACTGCACTGTTTGCATACCCTTTAAATACTGTTGAAATACGTTTGAAAATTCCCATTTCTCTACCTCCATGTTTTTTAAAATTTTATTTACAAACACCTTATCCTAAAAGTATAATATACAGTTATCACATAAGTCACTAAATTCTGTAAAAATAGTAACTTCTTTGTAAGGTGTAGTTTGTTTTTTTCTTGCTTTCCTTGACTTTTTTCTAGTGCTCAATTCGTTCAATGATCGTTGCATTAGCCATTCCATAGCCTTCACAAATCGCTTGTAATCCAAACTTCTTACCAGTACGCTCTAATTCATGGAGCATAGTTGTCATAATTCTTGCTCCAGATGCTCCAAGGGGATGCCCTAAGGCAATCGCACCACCATTTACGTTCAGCTTACTCATGTCGATCTGAAGCTCCTTTGCCCATGCTAGCACAACAGAAGCAAACGCCTCATTGACTTCATATAAATCAATATCATTTAATGAAAGCTTTGCTTTAGCTAAGACTTTTCTTGTAGCACTTATTGGCCCGGTTAGCATGAGCGTAGGATCAGACCCAACGACGGCTCGAGCGACAATCCTAAATTTTGCTTTTAATCCTAATTGCTTTGCTTTTTCGCTGGACATAATCAATATTGCCGCAGCACCATCACTAATTTGACTAGCATTGCCTGCCGAAATTGAACCATTTTCTAAAAATGGTGTTTTTAACATACCTAGACGCTGAAGCGATGTATCAGCTCTTGGTCCTTCATCTTCAGACACCAAGATCTTTTGACCATCCTTTTCAATTTCAATAGGCATTATTTCCTTTATGAAATATCCATTGTTTTTGGCGTTTAAAGCTTTTTGATGACTTTGAAGAGCATATAAATCCAATTCTTGACGGCTGAGCTGCCACTTAGATGCAATTCGTTCAGCTGACAACCCTTGGTGGATGATTTCATATTGATTTAAAAGCTTCTCGCTTTCTAATCGACCATGAAATTGTGAAAACATCGGTACCCTTGACATGCTCTCCACACCACAAGCGATCACACAATCCATATCACCACTTAATACAGCTTGTGCCGCAAAGTGAAGCGCCTGCTCACTTGATCCGCATTGCCGATCAATCGTCACTCCTGGAACTTCTGTGGGAAAACCTGCAATGAGTACGGCAACTCTAGCAATGTCAGCAGACTGTTCCCCAGCTTGGGTGACACAACCTGCGATAACATCTTCTACCTCTGCTTTACTCACTCCTGCACGCTCAACGACCTCGTTTAAGACACTAGCTAGCATTTCATCAGGACGAATTTGACTAAGTAGCCCATTTCTTTTACCTATTGGTGTTCGAACTGCTTCAATTATAACTGCTTCTCTCACGTTTCCACATCCCTCCTAACAACTGTTTGCGTATTATTAGGTTATAAAATCAGCCTAGATAAGACTCCTCAACACGTTTTTTCTTCCTTCTCACAAACTTAATAATTAATGAACCGACACTAATTGTGATAACGAAAGCAACGGTGATAAAGATTGCAAGATCGTCATTCTTCCCAGTAAACATTCCTAATACGAAAAAAATACTAAACCATAGTAGCGCCGTTAAATAAGAAAGAGTAGCAAAGCGTACGTATGAAAGACGCATCATTCCGTATAGAAATGGCACAAAAATTCGAACACCAGGAATAAAATAACTAATAACTAATGAATAGACATGATATTTTTTAATTAGATAGAGCGCCTTGCGAATTGAAGTTTTCGGCCCTTTCCTTTGTGATAAATAGCTTACTAGTTTTTCGCCAATAAATCTTCCTAATAAATAACTTGTCGTCAAACTTGCGAGAATACCAAAATAACCCGCCAAAAAAACTTTGTCACCTTGCAAAATGTGTGTTGTTGACAAGTAACCAATTGTCGTCACGATCGCTTCATTTGGAATGGGAATTCCTATCATCCCAAGCCAAAGCCATAGAAAAATGCCGACATATCCTAACTCTTTTAAAACAGCTGTTAACAGTACATCTAGCTCCATTTTATCTCCTGCTTCCTTTTTGGAAAAAAGTTTTTGGAATGACATCTAGAGTGAAACTGTACATAGTTGCAAGTTAGCGTAAAAAGTTACTTATTATTTTAAATGGTGGATAGGCACCACGTAAATAATATTGTCATATTTTTCTTACTACTTTACGAGGTGACCTATAAGAAGGTTTCAAATTTTTTCATTTTTTTCTATTAAGTGAAAGAAGTTGCCTAACTTCCCCATTCTAGGTTGAGAGCAAGAGTTTATAGAAGCTTCTTACCAATCAAACAGCCATGTTTTCAATATCGCTATGTATTCCCTTGTCCATAGTTTCTCCCTTACGATCCGAGGTGTTTCAGCTGCTAATGGAAAAGGCTCAAATCCTTGACGCCTTGCAATGACCATCGATCGGTAAAGATGAAAATCATTTGTCACAATGACAACCTCTTTAATATCCGCTCCTAAAACTTCACGACTAAACGAAATATTTTCAAGTGTCGTTGTCGATAAATCTTCAAGGATAATTCGATCTTTAGCAATACCGTTTTCGATAAAGTAATTCGCCATAGCTTCAGCTTCAGTGATCCATTCATCCGGACCTTGCCCGCCAGAAACTACGACTTTCGTTTCCGGATTTTCCTGCAAATACTGTAGCGCTTCTCTAACTCGATAGTAGAGTGAGAGACTCATAACGTCGCCATTTAATTTCGCCCCCAAGACGATTAAATGGCCCACTTCCTTGGGTGGTTCTTGACTGGCTGCTTTTGTCATTAATGTATGAACAATCGCTATGTAGCTTAAAAGTATTAAAAGCAAAACAGCCCCAATGATAAGTAATTTTTTCATTTGTTTCCCTCGTCTCTTTCTACTATCAAAATAATTTTATTATAAGATTGTTCTCATTGTTAACGGTAAAACTCTCTCTCATTTTAACATATATATCCATTGAGAGATTGGAATTTCTCTCAATTAAATAGTTCCTATCTAAAAAGCTCGTTCAAGAACTCGCAGGATTTTTTTCATATAAAACTCATATTACGGCGGAAACCATGCAACCATCATTTGCAATGAAAAGTCGCCAGATCCCCTTTCTCTTCGCTGTAAAACTCTCACGAATTTTAGAGGTTCGTTCAAGAAAATCCAGCGACATATTTTAATAAGGATTTTGATGACCTTATAAATTAGTGATAATACTATTTTTAGTTAATGCTCAAACTTTTTCATAAAAAAACGGAGTATAAATCTTAGTCGAAAACTAGGATTCATACTCCATTATCGTCTATTTCCATAGGTATTGCCTCTTACTTGTTTTTTATCTACGTTGAAGATTAACACTCTCATCAGCTTTGACCTTAACATTACCAGGAACCTGAATATGAAGAAGATTGGCGCTCCAACTGCTATCATAATCGTCAAACATTTTTTCGTCAGTAAATTGGGTAATTGTAAATTCTTTATGAAACTTTACTAATCTAATTTCGGACCGCCTTGAATACTTTATCGTCAGCCTATCATTCTGTAACTCTAGAGTAGGTTTAGGGACGAGGTCCGTATAATCGATCTCATCAACCACATATGGTGTGATATAACGTTTAATCTGGATCTCATCATGTAAATTCTCATTCTTTTCTACGACAACCCAGGTGTAGACATGATCATCATTTGGTAGGATGGTATTGATGTCTAGCAAATCCCCTGCAAAAGGAAAGTTCCATTCAGCATCAAAACTTACCCCTTCGACATCAGCGATATTTCCACCATTATTTACTATATTATAGAAATTTTCAGTAATAACATGAGCTTGTTTTGTTGTCATATCACTAGCTTCAGTTGGGATGGTATACGTATATATAAGCGATATAAGTAAGATCGCTACGTATCCTGCCATAAGTGACATAATTACATTGCCATTAAGAAATTTTGCATTTTTTAAAGTAGCTTTTATAAAAGCAAAAACTATTGCCGCTATAACTAAAAAGATAACGATTTGGAAGATAGCCGTAATTAAAACATTCATTTTCTAACCTCCACCTTATCTGACATGATAATCGCAGCGTACGAGAGGACGCCTACGACTGTTAACACTTTCACAGCAAAAACGAATAGCGATGTTTCGCTCAGAAAGAATTTGAAAACAGCAGCTAATAATCCTTCACCGTTTGTACGTCCTTCAACAAATAGTAAGCCTACAAATAAGATCGGTAGTAAAACAACAAATAGTTTATTTAGTTGGGTAAGAATTGCTACTGTATACCCCACTGCACCTAAAAGCGTCACATATAAGACAGCAGCTATTACCCCCAAAAACATTTGCGAAAGTGGCACAGCATACGATTGAGCGACAATACTCTCACCTCTTATGAAATAGTTAATCGTTTTTAACAGCGAACTAGCGAGCATCGCTGTTACCCCACCTATAACCGTCGCAGTTAGTAAAAAGGCGAGATTTGATAAATTACTAGTTAAGCGGTTTGTAACAAAGGAAAAATCACCGTCTCTTACAAGCTTTGAATTCAATGAGAACCCGCTTATAAATGCCCACACCATTGTAAAAGCAATAATGATATTCCCTGTGTAATAAGTAACGTAAACTGTAACCTGTTCATTCCCTGCCCCCATTTGTCCAGTTCCCATAAAAGAAAATGCTAAGGCAACCAACTGTGTTAGTAATAATGACGAAAAAATCCCATAATGAGCACGTATTTTATAGAAATACTGTTTTTTTGTAACTTCCGCTAGATCAGCGTTTGTTAAAAACATCATCAATTCCTCCCTTAGTCTTACTAGTTAAGTAAACACAAACATCTTCGGCAGAAACACTACTAACCTCAACACCACTTAAACGCGCTTTATCCAATTCTTCTTGTAAAAAGTTATGGTATACAACAACGTAAACACGATCAGTACCAACCGTTTTTTTATAAATGATTTCTTTTCCGACTGTCCAATGATTTACAGCTTCAATCTTTCCGCTAAGCGCTACTGCAGACTGTCGTAATTCATCTACTGAAATGTGGAGATGTTTCTCGCCCTCTTTGATAAGCAAGACGTCTTCAATTAAATCTTCAATCTCATTTAAATGATGACTCGATAACAAAATTGTTCGTGGATGTTCAAGATAGTCCTTTAATAACGCTCTGTAAAAATCTTTACGAACAGACGCGTCCATCCCTGTCGTTGGCTCATCAAAGATGGTTAACGGACAGCGCGAGGCTAAGCCAATTATCGAATTGAATGTACTTTTCATTCCTTTTGATAGATTTTGCTGAAGAGTATCTGGATTTAACGAAAAATACTCAAATAATTTAGTCGCTAATTCCATATCCCAATTCCCATAAAATTTACTTGCGGAGTGAAGAATATCCATTAAACATAACGATTGTGGCAAGGTCATATTGTCATCGATAAAAATCAGATTTTGCGAGACTTTTAAGTTATTAAATGGGTTCTCTGAAAAAACAGTCACTTCCCCACTCGTCGGTCTCAAAAATCCTGCAATGATTTTCAGTAGCGTCGTTTTTCCAGCACCGTTCCGGCCAATTAAGCCTGTTATTTTGTTTTGTTCTATCGTAAACGACAAACGGTTTATCGCTTTGCCTGTTCCATATGTCTTTGTTAATCCGTTGCATTCAATCACATTCATTGCTATTCCTCCCCACTATTGTTGTTCGCAGCTAATTTAATCATCTCGATCAATTCATCTTCACTTACACCAAGGCGCCCTGCTTCGACTACTATTTCTATCACTAAGTTTTTCAACGTTAAACTTTTTCGTTTTTTCATAATGAGTTCAAGCGCATGATTTGTCACAAACATTCCAAGCCCACGCTTTTTATAAACGATATTTTCATCAGCTAATATATTTAACCCTTTTGCTGCTGTAGCTGGGTTAATATTAAACATCTCGGCAAGCTGATACTGAGAATATACTTTCTCGCCAGCAGCAATAGTTCCTGACAATATCTCGTTTTCTAACCACTCGGAAATTTGAACATAGATTGGTTTTGTTCCATCAGTATTTAAAATCAAGGTGCACCTCCTACCTTCTCCTTTTTACGTTCGTAACACCATATCAAAATTAGTGCATTACTGTTGTAATGTACTATATAATATTTTGGTAAATAATGCAAGGGGTCTTTTGAAAATTAGGCTTTGTTAATTGAGAATATTTATAGTAGTCCGGCTTGCGGCGAAAACCATACCGCCACCATCTTCAAAGGAAAAATCGCTGGCTCCCTTTCGCCTCACTCGTATCTAGTCCTGTATAAAGAGGCACGCTTAATAACTCGACCGTAAATAATTTCACAAAAAAACCTTAGCTAGATTTTTTATCTAACTAAGGTAGTAAATGTCTAAAACTAAATGTAAACGTCCCCCACAATAAGCACATTCCATTAAAAAAAACGGCGAAGCGGACCATTGAAAATGTCCCTTCTAACTGGAACATTAAATATTTTTAAAGCTGCTCCAGTTGTCACAAAGGACAAGCCTATTACAAGTAACTTATATTGCTTGAATAAGTAACTATATACATACATTTTTAAATACAACATCGCTGACCAACCAATGTGCCAGCCTCTCTTGAAAAAAATAACACCTTGTTTGACGGCAAACATCTCACATATAGTTGAACCAATGACCCATTTAGTAATGTATAGGACACGATTTTCTTTAGGGAAGTTCGCTAAGTATAATAGAATTAACAGGGGAATACATACAAAAATATGTAAAGCTCTAACGGTTCTGACACTCATGAACTTCGCTTTAAAATCCCATAATAAATAATGCTTGCATAAATAATAATAAAGCATGTTAAATGTCATTACATAAATAATACTTGGTGCATGTGTTTTAAGTTGCTTAAATGACCTTGATCTTATATTTAACAGGAACAACAGAGTTATGACAATAATGTTCAAGTGATTACCTTCTTTCGTTAACTCACCTATATAATTTACTTTTTTTGTAAAATAATACACCTGTTATAACAAAAATTTATGGAATAAATACCGAATATAAATTATTTCATAATAACCACCAAGTTAGTGGTGGCGAAAAATAATAACTGGTTCCTATCGCATTAACACTATAAAAACGGCTAAGTACATTTTAAAGGGGTTAAAAGAAGGATTTGTGCGGCAAAGATGTCTTAGAAACTAAATAGCCTAATAAAGTGTTCAACTTATTATTAGGCTATAACTATATTTAGTCTTAGACATTGATTTCCTGATTATTTATCTATTTCTTCTTTATAATTTTTAACTCGGAATATGATTTTGTTTATTAATTCCGAATATAATTCTAAGATAATTACTATAAAACCAAAAATAAATAGTACGGATCCTATAATGAATGGACCGCCTAAAAATAAACTGTCTGTATAGTTCATGTCTTTAGCACCAAAAATCACAAACCAGAGCTTTGTTCCTCTCCACTCACTTATCCTTGGTACGACACTACTAGCAAGTGTTATGATAGTTAGGCAAATTAATGTTCCGTGGAACATTAACAGCCCCCCTATTATGGTTTTCTTCATATTTCCACCTCCAATTCTTTTCAGAAAAACCCCTATTAAGTAAATTTTCGTTCGAAATTGAACATTTGATGTCAGCGTTCGCTAGTGAGAATCATAATGTAAATACTGGAGCTAAAAATTAACAACACTAATGTAATACTCTACTACTTTTTACTTAAGTAATTTTAACACTATTTTCCAAGTGAGAGAACAATTTTTTCAATACAAAAAAAGACCTGGTTTAATTAGTAACCAAGTCCATCACTGCCATATTTCATTAAAGCTTAATTGTAATGTATAAGTAAATCAATTACATTTTTATCTTTACAAACTTACGTTTCCCAATTTGGACAACTAACCCTTCTGTAATAGGTACTAGCAACCCTGTATCTTCAATTTTTTCTCCGTTTATCTTTACACCTTTATTCTCAATCATTCTTCGTGCTTCACTTTTTGAACTTAACAAATTTATATCTACTAGTAATTCTAGGACAGGTATTTCTAATTTACCTTTCCATTCAACCACTGTTATCTCATCAGGAACCGCGCCCTTTTGAAAGACAGAGATAAATTGTTGTTCTGCTTTTTCTGCTGCTGCTGTTCCGTGGTACATCGTTACTATCGTTTTCCCTAAAAGCATTTTTGCATCTCTAGGATGTAACTCGTTAGAATTTATTTCCTTTTTTATTGCTTCTATTTGGTCAAAAGTGAAGTCTGTAACTAATTCGAAATACTTATTCATTAGTTCATCTGGAATAGACATCGCTTTTCCATACATTTCTTGCGGATTTTCATCAATTCCGATGTAGTTTTTCTTTGATTTCGACATCTTTTCAACACCGTCAAGCCCTTCAAGTAAAGGCATTAACATTGCTACTTGCTTTTCTTTTCCAAACTTCTCTTGAAAGTGTCTTCCCATTAAAATGTTAAAGTGTTGGTCGGTCCCACCTAGTTCAATGTCACATTCTAATACGACAGAATCGTAGCCTTGCATTAATGGGTAGAAAAATTCATGAAGCGATATAGGCTTCCCAAGAGCTATCCTTTCTTCAAAGTCGTCCCTTTCCATTAATCTTGCCACTGTTATTTTTCCTGCTAATTGGATAACATCTTCAAAGTTTAACTTCGATAGCCACTCCGAATTGTAATAGAGTTCAACCTTCTCCATGTTCATCACTTTTCCAAATTGTTTAAAGTAGGTTTCCGCATTATGCTTCACTTCTTCATCCGTTAATGCCTTTCTTGCGACTGATTTGCCTGTAGGGTCGCCAATCTTTCCTGTAAAGTCACCAATCAAGAGCTGGATGATATGCCCGTTATCCTGAAACTGTCTAAGCTTTTTTAAAACGACAGTATGGCCAAGATGTACATCTGGAGCTGATGGGTCTAATCCTAATTTGATTTTCAGTGGTCGGTTTTCCAGTACAGATTTTAAGACTTTCGTTTCTAATTCTTCCACAGGAATAATATCTTGTACACCTTGCGTGTATAAAGCCATTTGTCTCTTTACTTCAAGTAACTGTTCTGGTGATAGTTGCTTAATAACTTCACTCACTTTTCGTTCCTCCTATTATCGTCTAAGGCACCAGCACTCGGTTGCCTTAAAATTGGTTCTGTTTGATTACTTTCCTTAATAAAGTGGAGATGTTCTTTTGCTCTTCAACCGTAAGACTGGAAACAATCTCTGCCTCACCCATATGAAACCTTGGATAGAGTTTCTCCATAATATTTCTGCCTTTATCCGTTATCGTCACGTACGTGTTTCTTCTATCTCGATTGTCTACTTTTCTATAGCAAAGCTCTTTTTGTTCCAAAGTTTTCGTGATATTACTTATTGTAGCCTTCGAAACGCCAGCAGACTCAGCTAATTTTTTTGTTTCAACCGAATTCCCAATCCATAAATCATAAAGGAGGGAAAACGCAGTCCATGATAAGCCATACTCTGATAAAACCTCACGTTCCATCTTATTTCTTAAGCCCTGTGCAATACGATAGATATTTGTTACAACCGCTATCGCATCCAAGTTTAGGGAGTCCATCGGTAGTTTCGTTAAGATGTTTATCGTATTTTTTTCTTCAGGGAGCAACTCCCCTTTTTCATTAAACGAATGAATAATAACTCCCTCCTTTAAATTAACATCTAAATTTTCATAATCGTTAGCTATGAAACGATAATAACAAAAACTGAAAAAGAGTGCAACACCAAGTTTTGGTTCTTCAACTAACCTCCATACCAATAAGCTCTACCGAAACAACCAGTGGAACCGAGGAGTTCCGGTATATTACTTAGATAATAAACACTCATTTACAGAAAAATGGAACTTATAAAGTCCCAACTGATCAAAAATGGGCTATAATTAGCACTAAGAAAGGGAATTTAATAGAGGTGGATGATGATGACTAAAAAAACGATACATACGCTTGATACTCCTACTTTACTTCTAGATCTTACAATCTTAGAAAAAAATCTAGACGAAATTAGTTTAATTACAAAAGAGAATAAAATTAATTGGCGTCCTCATATAAAAACTCATAAAAGCATTGAAATAGCGAAAATGCAGCTTGAAAGAGGGGCTTGTGGAATTACCGTAGCAAAGCTTGAAGAAGCAGAGGTTATGGCACTTGGAGGAATTAATGATATTTTAATTGCTTATCCGCTTTCAAGTCCGCCAAAATTAGAGCGACTAAAAGCGTTAACTGCAAAAGCAAAAATCACGATTGCCATTGACTCATTGGCACAAGCAGAAAAAGTAAACGAGGCGTTTTCTGGGGCTAGTCTGTTACCTGTTTGGATAAAAGTTAATTCTGGTTTAAACCGCTGTGGTGTTGAAGTGGATGAAGTCGTTGAACTAGCCATTCAAATCTCTATGCTCCCTTACTTACAGCTAACTGGTATTTTTACTCATGCTGGCCACTCCTACGCGGCTAAATCACTTGAAGAAATTAAAGAAATTGCTTACCGTGAAGCAAAATCAGTAGTAGAAAGTGCAAACGCATGTGAGCTAGTAGGCATTAAAATTCCTCATCGCAGTATTGGTTCGACACCAACGTTTAAATACGGAGCAGCAATCACCGGAATTACAGAGATCCGCCCAGGGAATGCAGCTTTTTACGATATGTGTCAGGTAGGTCTAGGTGTAGCGGAGGCTTCACAATGCGCCCTAACAGTTCTTGCTTCTGTAGTAAGCGTGAAAAAAGATCGAGTTATTTTCGACACAGGAAGTAAGGCACTCTCGCTAGACCAAGGTGCCCATGGAAACAAAAGTGTCGTAGGTTATGGGAGTGTAGTTGGTCATTCTGAAATGACCATTGCAAGACTTTCTGAAGAGCACGGCGTAGCCCTATTACATAGTGATACAACTTTGACCCTTACAGACAAGGTTCAAATTATTCCTAACCACGCCTGCGTTGTTGCAAATCTATTTGACGAATACACTATTTTACGAAATGGTATCGTCATTGACAATTGGCCTGTTGACGCTCGCGGAAAAATGAAGTAAGGAAGCTTTAAGCAAACAATAGTATCGCAAAAAAATGGACAATCGTTCCTGCTAGGACAAATAAATGCCAAACCATATGGTGGAACGGGAACCAGCGAAACATATAAAATAACGCACCGATTGTATAAAGTAAACCACCGATTATTAACAAAATCACACCAACATCATCAAAGTTCGTCACAAGAGGTTGCCATGCAAACACGATAAGCCAGCCCATAAAAATGTATAAAGCTGTAGAAGCATATAGAAACCGTTTGACGAAGAATATTTTGAATAAAATCCCGAGTACCGCGATGAACCATAAGACTGCTAGTAGGAACATCCCTAATTTTCCACCTATAACGTTTACAAGAATAGGTGTATACGAGCCTGCAATAAATAAGTAGATTGACGAGTGATCAAATATCTCAAATATGTTTTTTACTTTTCCCTCTGGAAAGGCATGAAGAAGCGTTGAGGAAACATATAAAAGCATCATTGTCACTCCGTAAACTGTGTAGCTAATAATTGAAGCTACAGAACCTTCTAACGCTGCAAAAACGATCAATAACGTTAACGCTGAAATACTAAAAACAATCCCAACACCATGAGAGATGGCATTAGCTATTTCTTCTCCTTTTGAATACGTATGTGTTGTTGTCATTAAAGAGTACTCCTTTCAATTCGGATGATTTCTAGCTTTATCATCTAGTCAAATGCCTATTAGCCTATACCATATCCTATTGTATCATTAACCGAAATGTGAAAAAATATGAGCGAATATTTTCCTTCTAAGTTTTTACTAAAAAGACTAGTCTCTAACAGCACTTTTTTAAAATGGAAATAGGAAAAAATCAGCGAAATATATTAACAGTTTCTTTGATGGTTAAAACACCTCTACCAAAAAAAGTGCATATAATTTGATTCTCTATGTCTATACTGGTACTGTATTCTCATCTGCAAAAATAGGAGGTTCATCGTTATGTCATTAATTTTACATCAGCTCATTTCAGTTTTATTCGTCGCTATCGTACCACTACCAATTCTCGCTTTTATTAAAAGTCGTAACGGACAACCGTTAAATTCTGCTCCAATTTGGAAAGGCTTAGTGATGCTCGCTAACATAGCGTTATTTGTAACTCTTATAACTGGCTTTATCCTATATCCTGTCATAATGTCGTTTCGGGTTTGGTTATCTGTTGTGCTAGTATTAGCGATTGGTGCGTTCCTAGGAATATTCTCAAAACGCCTTAAGCTCTATCGCTTAGAAACAAATGAGGAAATGAAGGGGAAACACTTAGATAAAATTGCAAAGATCGGTTTCGTCTATATTGCAGTTCTTCTTGGTACATTTATATTTATGACTTATTGGTATAGTTTTTAAAAAAAGCGAAAGGGCAGACTATGATGTAGCTCTAGCCAATTGCTACTAAACAAAAATGTAATTCTTTCATAAATAAAAAAGTGTCAACACCTTGGGTGGCTTGACACTTTTTTTATTTTGCATGGGGAAACACTAGTGTAAATACGGTTCCTATACCACGCCGACTTTTCACCTCCACTTTACCACCCATTGCTTTAATAATCTGATAGGCAACCATCGTCCCAAGGCCCGTTCCGGCATTTTTTGTCGATGAAATTGGTACACCCATTTGGTCTATTTGTTCTTGTGCCATGCCAACTCCTGTATCCTTAATTGAAATCACCACTCCTCTACTTGTTGTTAAAGCATCAATGACCAACTGGCCACCATTTGGCATTGCCTCAATGCCATTTTTCACAATGTTAATTAAACTTTGACGAAATTTATATCTATCACCTAAAATGTATCCCTCTTTTAAACTAGCATTGCTAACTTCGACCCCCTGCATTAGCGCATATGGGGTCATGACTTTAACAACATAATTAACTTCTGTTATCGAGCTAAGTTTTTCAAGTTTCGTTTTACCATTCGGTTTCGCAAGAGTTAAGTAGTCCGTAATAATCGACTGCGCCCTATCTAATTCATATAGTGATAGTTCTAAATATTCTTTTCTCTTTTCATATTCAATATGATCATCATTTAGTAATTGCAGAAATCCTCTTGTTACAGTTAACGGATTTCGAATTTCATGAGAAACACTTGCAGCTAATTGGCTAATGACACGAAGTTTTTCAGCGCCATTTAATCCTTCTTTATACCGCAAATTTTTAAGAAAGTACTCAATAATATAGAGCACTAACAAAAAAGTTAGAACTTTAAAAAGAAAATGGCTCATTAACACTATGATTAGTCCGGTATTTAGCAAATCAGCATAAAAGAGTAAATAGACAGTGTAGTTTACAAGCCACATTGCCATCATGAACGGGAGGGTTATTAACAACTTCCTTGAGAACTTCCCCTTTATAAACTGCCCAGTAAAAATATAAGTAAAAAATAACATTCCAAATGCCTGGACAACCGTTACATATAAACCTGGATTTAATCCCATCAAGAAGCGGAAAGAAATTAATCCTACGAATAAAGCAAAAGCTACCTTTCTACCACCATAAAGGGCCCCTAGCAAAAAAGGAATAGTGCGCAAATCATAAATAGTCCCATTAACATCGTAGTAAGGAAACATTATACAGAGAGCGATTGCTACCATGGCAAGTGAACCAACAATAAACTGACGATATTTAGTTTCAAACATTGGATTTAAAAGGAAGATATAGTAGATAAAAGTGCAAACAAAAATGATAAGAACATTTAAAAATAAATTTATCATTGAGACTCCACCTTTTAGCCATAATTAATTTTCGCTTAGCCGATAGGACCTATTGTGTTGAACCTTGCGCTTAGTTCAGAACTTCTAATTTGTTAAACGTTAAACTAAAAGTAGTTCCTTTCCCTACTTCACTGTCAATTTCGATTTTTCCTTGCATTGCTCTAATAATGTTATGAACGACGAGTAAGCCTAGCCCTGTTCCCGATTCCTTCGTAGATTGATAGGCTAATCCAAGGGAAGCGATTTGTTCTTTTGACATTCCAATCCCAGTATCAGATATAGAGACTATAACCTCATCTTCTTGAGAGTCTACAACAATTGTTATCGTTCCACCTTGTTCAATTGCTTCGATTGCATTTTTAATAATATTGATTAAGCATTGCCGTAGTTTTTGTTGGTCACCGACAATATAACAGTCATCAACAACTTGCATGCTTAATTCGACATTTCGTGTGCTGGCAAGATGGGTCATTACTTTCGTAATATAGTCTATTTCTTTTGTAAGATTTATAATTGGCTCATTAACTTGCCCCGTTGGATTGGCAAGGGTAAGGTATGAAGTAATGATCTCCTGAGCTCGATCTAATTCTTGTAACGACAACTGTAAAAATTCTGTTCTTTTCTTTTGGTCTAAGTTTGGATCATTAAGAAGCTGGATAAACCCCCTCGTAACTGTTAATGGATTTTTCACTTCGTGGGAAACACTAGCCGCTAATTCACTAACGACACGGAGCTTCTCAGCCTCGAAATATTCCTTCTCTATTATTGTACTTTCCCTTATGTATTCGCTAATAAAAATGATAATCCCTAATGAAATTACTTCTATCACACCGAACAACAAAAACAATCCAAACTGATCTTTAATTCCCTCGATCATCTGGATATTCAAACCTAATGATAAACATGAGAAAAAAACTAACGTGCTCATCAAATACGTCATTTTTTTCAATTTAGATAATCCAGCATATTTGGGTATCAGTATATAAACTATCGTTAATAGCATCAAAAACTGAATGACTATACTATTTAAAAATTGCCCCTCACCACTATAAAAGTCAAATCCAGTTACGGTTAAAAATAACCCAATGGCTATAGCACGCCCACCATAAATTGACCCAAGCAGAAAAGGGATATAGATAAATTCAAAAATACCATCAAATATTCCTGGGCCAGGAATCTGTTTACAAACAATTATCGCTACAAGTGTATAGAACCCAATAAATAAACTTCTATTTTCTATTTCTATCTTTCGTTCGTAGAGGAAAATATGATATATAAAAATACCTATCAATAAACATAAAAGATTTAATAGAAAAAAAGCCACAAACCTCATCCCCTATATCTTTATTCTATAGTAAAAAGATTGGCAAGCATGTGTATCTAGTCTCTAATCTTAGTATTTTGATACTACAGTCTTCTTTTGGTACTAATTGGATAAAATTAGTGTACACATATATCGAACGTTTTTTTTCTGAAAATGTTACAATAAATCAAAAATATTTTAAATAATTATGTCACATTACTTTATTAGTAACGTCTGTCCTCTGTTCATTCCTGCTTTTTGTAGGACGACGCAAACAAAAAACTTAGCATATTTTAGGTTTCTCCATTCAATTAGAAAAACCTTCTGAATTTTTAAAAAACTCATACTAAAAAAAAGACTGTCCCAAACATAAGTATTTAGTCACCTCGGCCTACTATTTATTTGTGTAAAAGTTATACACTCTAATAATAGTATCACTTCGAGATGAGCTAACACTTATGGGACAGTCTCTTCATCGGTTCATATTTTATGCTTTACGAACGTTAGTCGCTTGTGGACCACGTTGACCATTTTCGATGTCAAAAGTCACTTCTTGACCTTCATCTAATGATTTGTAACCGTCGCCTTGAATAGCTGAGAAGTGAACGAATACGTCATCTCCACCTTCTCGCTCAATGAACCCAAAACCTTTCTCACTGTTAAACCATTTTACTTTACCATGTTCCATTCTTATTTCCTCCTAGCATGTAGCAAATACATGAAATTGCAAGTTATCTTGCTTTGTTATTATACCCATATATAATTATTTTAAACGATTGTAGACTAAACATAGCAATAAATATGAGTTAAACTGAGAAAAGTTTAGTAGTTACTGATAACTTCTTTCAAGTTGATCGACAAGTTCTCCAACGTAAGAAACGGCTTTCCTTATTGGATCTGGTGTAGACATGTCAACGCCGGCGTGCTTCATTAAGTCTAGTGGTCTCATTGTTCCACCAGCTTTTAGTACTTCAATCCATCGATCAACGGCTGGCTGACCTTCCTCTTTAATCAGCTCGGCAACCGCAGTCGATGCCGTAAGACCGGCAGAATAGGTGTATGGATATAATCCCATATAGTAATGAGGTTGGCGCATCCACGTTAGAGCTGCTCCCTCATCGATCTCAACAGTATCTCCCCAGAAGTTTTCTAACAACTCTCTCTTTTGTTCACTAAGGGTTGAAGCTGTAATTGGTTTTCCTGCTTCAGCTAATGTATAAACTCGACGTTGTAACTCCCCCTCAAGCAAGTGTGTTACAAAGTTATGGTAATACGTTCCTAGCGACTGTAATAATAACCATCGCTTCATGCGAGTATCATCTGTTGTTTTCAACAAATGTTGACTTAATAACAACTCATTAATCGTTGATGGTGCTTCGATAAAATAAAGAGATGGGCGCGTATTAACGAGACGCTGATTTCCACCAGCATAATAAAAATGACCTGCATGGCCTAATTCATGTGTAAGGATAAAGGCGCCTCTCATCATATCTGTCCATGTAATTAAGATATAAGGATGAACTCCGTATGGGCTCGAACAAAATGCACCAGTAGCTTTCCCTACGTTTTCAGCTAAATCAACCCATCTTTCTGTTAAGGCTTTTTTCATGACACTATGATATTCAGGTCCCATCACTTCTAACGATTTTAAGATCGTTTCAGATGCTTCTTCATAAGTTGTTGTTGGATTAAATTCAGAATCAAGTGGTGCTTTCAAATCGCAAAACATCATTTTATCTAAACCAAGGACACGTTTCTTTAACTCAGCAAAACGGCGCATATGCGGTGCTAATTCGTTTTGGATAATATCTAATTGATTGTTATACATTTCTAAGGTGACTTGATGAGGTTGCAATAACATATGAGTTACACTTTCATACTTACGCTGACGTGCTAGGACCACTTGCTTTTTAATTTCAGTTGAATAAGTTGCAGCAAATGTATTCTTGTATTGATTTAACGTTTTCGTAAAAGCTTCATATGAATTTCTGCGTACGGCTGTATTAGCCGATAATTCATATCGGTCTTCAAATAAAGCAAAGGTTAACGGCAAATCGTTTCCTTGTTCATCTTTAAAAGAAGGGAAATCCATATCTGACGACTTACTCATTTCATACGTCATGTAAGGTGAAGACAAAACTTGACCTAAGGCAGCTAACGTTTCTTCTGTTTCTGGACTAAGCTGATGAGGCTTCTTCTCCATTAGCTCCTCAAGATTTTTACGGAAATCCTCTAAACCTTTTTCTTCCTTTAAGTATTGATCAATTGTTCCATCTGGTAACGCAAGGATCTCTGAATCAACAAATGTTAAGCCTGCTTCCACAGTAGCAAGTACCGCTCCAGTGCGGGCAGAATTCCCTTGATTTTCTGGGTTCGTCCCATCTTCCGTTTGTTTTAATTGTGCATATGTAGCGACAAGGATTACCCTTCTATATAACTCCTCTTGAGCATTTAAACAATCTAGTAAAACACGAGCACCCTCACCTAATCGCCCTTTATATTGAGTCACAGTAGGTAAATCTGCTTGAACTGCGGCAAGTTCTTTTTCCCAAGCCTCTTTTGTCTCAAATAAATCATTTAAATTCCATGTTAGTTCAACAGGAACTTCACTTCGCATTGTTTTTTTCGCCATTGTTAAGTTCTCCTCTACTATTTATTTCGTTTCTCTAAAAATTAGTATATCTTAAAAATAACTTAATGACAAAATATTAGAAAAACTTAACTCGAGCTATGTTTCCTTTCACTATAGCCGTTTTGAGGGATGAAACCAGAAGGATTGAAAACCAAGACTATTTGCTCATTTTTTCTTTTATTAACAGCTTTTTGTTTTGGTTATAATATAATGTCTAATAAACATTGAAGGTAGGTTTATCATGGATCTTCTTGAAAAACTTAAAGAAAAATCTACATCAGTAACATTAGAACTGAAAAAACCTTATAGAGGGTTAACTTCAGTGTACGGAACAATCTTAGATATAGACAAAGGAAAACACTCACTTTTATTTTATACCGTTGACTTTCATGTCGTAGAACATTTTAATCTAAAGGACATTGATCATATTGCCGCAGGTAATCAACTACTATCATTTATTTTTGTTAAAGAAGATTAGTGATCACTTACCTCGATGATATATTCTTCTTCTTCCAGGGACATTGCATCTTTAACATGGACCGACCAAAGCTTTGAGTTCGTGTCGTAACTCACAAATCTAATTGTGTAGATAGACATGTCGTTTAGTGCATCGTTCTGCAGTGCTTTTGCAATAGCTTCATAATAACTCTGCAATTCCTCCTGTAGCACTAAAATCTTAATTCCCTCAAGATAAACGTTTGGTTAGATATAATATTACACCTTTTTTCATAAAAAAAAGTTTAGTCAAATTGACCAAACCTAAAATACATCTAATTTATCTTTTATTTGCTTGCTCCCACTTACTGAGATGAACGGCGCCTAGCTCTGGGATGGGGTCTCCTTGGAGAACAGTAATATATTCTAACGAATTCCCATCTTTATCAGAAAAATAGTAACTCGCTGCTGGCATCCATGAATGCACAACGGGTTCACTTGCATCCAGTCCAAAACTTGCTGTTACTTCAATCCCTTTTTGTGCTAGATAGCTGGGCACCTTCAATAATTCTTCAAAAGGAATGTAAAATGCAAAATGTGATTTTCTAAAATGTTCACTAGAAACTTCCCATATACCTAACATTTGCTCTTTTTTTGAACTGTCACCTAGCCAAAAAAACGCAACACGCCTTTCTTGAAGCACAAAAGCTAGCTCTAAATCAATACTTTGATAGAATGCAATAGCTTCTTCTAGATTAGTTGTTTGAATATGCGTTTCATATAAACGAGCATTTTTCATGAGTAATCCTTCCTTTACCAAGGTATTCTAAAACTTAAAGCCTAATAAGTTATTTTAAACATAAATACTAGTAGTCTGGCAATTTTTAGGATTTGTTAATGAACCGAGTATAGGAAGGAGAGATTTTATAGGAGCATTTCTGCTCCTTAATCCCACTTATGTACATATGCAGGTTGATAATTTTGTAGCCTATGTATTAGTTTTGCTGGATCATTTTCCATGATAATTAATGGGCGATATTCCTCTTTAACAAAGCCTTGTTCAATCATATGATCGAATAGACTTAACAGAGGCGTGTAGTAATTATTTACGTTCAACAAACTACATGGTTTTTGATGATAACCTATTTGGGCCCACGTTAACACTTCAAACCATTCTTCTAATGTTCCCGAGCCACCAGGCATGGCAATAAATCCATCGGCTAGTTCAGCCATCATCGCTTTTCTCTCGTGCATCGTTTTAACGACATGAAGCTCTGTTAAGTTCTCATGAGCAATCTCAACTCGCATCAATTTTTTCGGGATTACTCCAATTGCTTTACCACCGTTTTCGATAATGGCATCTGCGATTGCTCCCATACAGCCGACCCTCGAGCCACCGTAAATTAGTTCAATCTTCTCTTCTGCTAGCTTTTTTCCTAATGCTCTAGATGCCTCCATATAACAAGGATCAAAGCCTCTGCTTGATCCGCAAAAAACAGCAATCTTTTTCATCTGTACCACCCTTTGTTTTTTAGTTTCTAATTAGTATACAACGTTTTCATCCCTGATTATCTTTTTTTTACTTTATTTAATATTGATTTTAGAATTTCACATAAATAATTATTGTCCATAGAAAACATACTAAATAAAAAATGGTGGGTGATATCTATGTTCAATTTTCACTTTAAACGATTATTGATTAGCAGCACAATATTATCAAGTTGTTTAAGTTTTATTATTATAGCCTTAACAATTGTTCATCACATGAAGATGCAAGAAGCAATAAACGATATTAAACATAACGGATTTATTTAATCAATTGCAATGAAGAAGCTCGTTCAAGATTATAACTTGAATGGGTTTTTTTATTTCTAACAGAAATTAACTAGAAAAAAGAAAGCATATTATTTGTAGCGATTTGGACCGTCATGGTAAATTGTATGTAGACCAATTGGTATAAAAAATTGTGGTTACATTGGAGTTGGTGCGTTTTGAATACTAAGGATAATTCCAAAATGAAGTTGCTGAAAACTGCTTCCCGTCTCTTTCAATTACAGGGGTATCACGGAACCGGTTTAAATCAAATCACAAGAGAAAGTGGGGCACCAAAAGGTTCCTTATACTATCATTTTCCTAATGGGAAAGAAGAATTAGCTGTTGAAGCAGTGAAACTCACTGCAAGTCTAGTAACAAAAAGAATTGAAAACGGTATAAACAGTAATGAAGACTTGGTCACCGCTCTTTCAAACTTCTTGGAAAAAATGGCGAAGCATTTTCAAGAAGAAGATTGTTCTAAAGGGGTGCCGATAGCTGCTATTGCATTAGAAACGTCTTTAGTTAGTGAGCCCCTAAGAAGTACTTGCCAAAATGCTTATCAAAGCTTTGAAACAGCCTTCTCAAAGAAGCTGTTACAAGGTGGATACGAAGAAGCAGAGGCTAAAGAATTGGCTATTTTGATTAATTCTATGATCGAAGGAGCCTTTATTTTATCTTTCACAAAGGGGACAAACGAACCTTTATTAATTTTAGCAAAACAAATTCCAAAACTTTTAAAATAGGATTTGGAATTTTTTATTCAACATATTATATAGACTGGTCTAATTATAGGAGGGGAATTAAGATGGGGATTTCTGATTTAAAAGGACTTTTTCAAAAACATGTATTGCACTTTACTGGTTTACAACTAGAACATGAGAACGTTTATTCTTTCGTCTTCAAACCTGAAACACCTTTTGAGTGGAAGGCTGGCCAACATGGAGGACTTAAAGTAAATGGCAAAGGAAAACCATTTACAATCGCCTCATCATCGAAAGAAGGCTTTCTATTAATTACTACAGAAGTTAGAGAAGACAGTGACTATAAAAAAGCTTTAATGAACTTAAAAGAAAATGACACTGTTACCTTTATGGGACCGATTGGTAGCTTCTATATTAAAGATCATTCATTACCACATCTGCTTGTTGCCGAAGGAATTGGAATTGCTCCTTATCGTTCTATTATTAAGCAATTACTTGAGGACAATCTATCTTTAGATACCTTTCACTTGGTCTGTTTAACCGATAAGCCTCTTTATCGTGATGTTTGGGAAGAAGCTAAAGAAAAAGGAGCAAAAATTGAATTTTATGACGAAGAAACAAGTTTTAAGAAACGAATTAAAGACTATAGTAGCAACCTACAACAAAATGGTAACTTTTTTGTTTGTGGAAAACCAAGTTTCGTAAAAGAAAATGTTAAATTTTTAAATAACCTAGGGATAAAGAAAGTTCACAAGGATGCTTTTATGGGGTATTAATTGTTAGTTCAAAGAAGGTCGCAGCACAGTGCGGCCTTTTTTATTTTGGTTGATGGGGATTTTTGGTTTATAGTTTTAAAATAAAACTTTTTTGAATAACTCTGGTCTTGTTTGAAATAATACTGATTAAAGGAGGTGCCAGAATTGACCAATGAACAACTGGTACTTACTATCATTTGGCTCAGTTGTACCCTAATCCTATTATTTGTTGTTCCTAGAAAACGCGTTCGTGAAATGGTGGCTGTCTTTCTTTTCTTTCAAACGTTAACATGGCTATTTAGTATAGCGCTAAGTTACCATGGCTTACTTTTTGCCCCTGTTCGTGAATTTCCCGATGCAACCAAAATCAGCTTTACTTTAGAATATATTGCTTTTCCCTCAGCAGCTGTTTTTTTTCAACTTTGGTACCCAGAAAAAAGTGGAAAGGTTAGGCGTACTGTTCATTATGGTTTAAGTGTCGGTGGAATATTATTGTTTATGCTTGTTGTTGGATCAGTAACAGAACTTATGACAATAGAGGTCGATAACTTAATCCGAAGTTTTTGCAACTTCACAATAGAGTTACTTTTATGTAGACGATATATTGTCTGGTTTATGAAACCAACTGCTAACAAAAAGGAGGTAACTCCACTATGAGTATTGAGGTAACTATTCTTTATATAGTTTGGTCTTTCACGACTTTTTTGTTGCTTTTAATTCCTAGCCATCACTATCGCAATGCAAGTATTTCATTTTTATTTCAACAGTTTTCCGCTTGGTTTCTAGGGATATTAGTTGTGCAATGGAATTTAATTGAGTATCCAGTCCGAGAATTAGCTGCTGTAAATAGAACAAGCTTCACATTTGAGTTTTTTGCCTACCCTGTCGTAGGAATTTTTTTTAATTACTTTTATCCAACCAACCCAAGTCTCAAAAAAAAGTTTTTATACTATAGTTTGTTCTCTACAGCTATAACAATTCCTGAATATTTGTTGGAAAAATATACAGACCTTATTCATTACGTTCAATGGCATTGGATCGTTACTTGGGTAAGTATTTTTGCAACTTTATTTATATTGCGAGGTTTTTACGAATGGTATTTCAAGAAAGATTTACAACATTCTTAGTGTAGTAATTAAAAATTAGTTATGACATGAAAAACTGTATTCCATTTACAAAAAAAAACTGCATCCATTTGTGTTTAACAACTGGGGTGCAGTTCGTTTGGTCCTACTCGGTTTTAATCTTTGCTTAATTTCTCTCTAATAAAACTTGGTGCATGGTTGATATCAATTGTTTCAAAGAATGGCATAGCATGTTCCGAAGCAAAATAATAACCGATAACGTATCCTCCACTATCATTCCAAGTTGACAATTTTAAACATTCTTCGATTTGATCACCATCGACAATTTTAATGGCATCAGGTCTAGTTTTAAAGTCATCCATTGTCTCGTCAGAGCGCCAGTAGTCGTAAAGATAAGCTCGATCTCTTTTAATGACAACTGCGTAAGCTATATCATCTGCGGTGATACGTGCTTGTTTTAACAAGTTTCTCTCCTCTAACCATGCCTCAACACGATCATAATTTTTGTACCAAGATGAATAAATGTGCTGATCGTTCTGCAATGAATAATCTACAGTACCCCAAGAGCCTTTGATCATTTCGTTCACTTCAATCTTTTCTTCTTTTAGTTCTTCTTGAAACATTTTATGAAAGCTCTCAATATCTTCACGTCGTGTAATCGTTAAATGTTGCATACCATGATTTGAAAAGATCGATATTTTGTCGATCATTGCTACATCATTTAGTCTTAAAACACCGTAAGTATTTAACTTATGTTCCTCTGATTCTAAAATATCTTTATATAACTGGTTGGGTTTTAAATAGAAGTCTTCTGGTACTCTATATTGGCGGACAATTTTCTTGCCATTCACTAATTCATAGCCGAAAGCGACTTGGCGATAGTATCCTGAGTATTCATCAAACCTATCTTGCGTTTTTATGATTTGTTCATGAAGTTTGCGAATATTTTCGATATTAGTTGGATCCTGATAGTAGAACCGTTCTGAAAATTCCTCTAGTCTATATTCGCTATATCGCATCTCATCCATCATATAAATGCCCTCACCGAAATAGACACGCTCGATTTTTTCTAATATAGGAAGACGATTTTCATAGCCTGTTACATCGACTTTAATTAAGAGGGCGATGATGACCATAACTCCTACAAAAAAGCTATAGCCCTTCCATCTTGTTAGGACTCGCCATGACTTTTGTAAGATCATTAATGCTACGAAATATCCGATGATCGATGCTACAATGTAACCAAAGATACGCCAGCCAATTGTTCCTTGCGTTTCACCAAAGTATAAACCGCCTAATAACATTGAACAAAAAGTAACTCCATATAAGAATACTGGCTGAAGAGAGCGGAATGCAATCGCTTGTGTAGCGGTTTCGACTTTTCTAAGTCGATAAGCTAATAGTGCTATTAAATAAGCGACTACAGTTAATAGGATAAAGAAAGTAACTTCCTTTCCTGATAATGGATCGTCCATCAGTCTCGTTGCTCTAACAAAAGGCACTATCTTTTCAATATTATGATTAAAGTAATAATCACCAACAAATCCATGCAGGATATAATTTACGTTCATAAAAAACAAGATCGTAACTCCTGCAGGAAAAATAAACAAAATATACGTTAGTACACCTTGAAAAACAGAAATCCCTGTAAACATTGCCACAAATACAGATACCGTAAATACAAAGGTGTTTATGAGGATGGTCGTTCCAACCCATCGAGTAATCATCGTTATATTTAAGATTTTAGGCGCATCTACAAAACCACTAAGTAACATCAAAGTGATTCCTGTAATCAAAACCGGAATCACTAACATAACAAATCCGAAAAGCAAGTTTTGATGAAATAGTGCTACTCGTTTAATTGGTAAACTATGAATATAATCTGCAGACAATTTAACATGCATATAACGAAATAAGAAAATCGCTAGCAATATTGGAACTGTAAACATAAGAATTATTTGAAAAGCATCTGAAAATTGAAATAAACTTACTGCGTTAAATAAATAATGTTGCTCATATTTTTGATGAGTGCTAGCTATCATTATGACTTGTAAAGGTATGGAAAATAATAAGCATAAGACATAGGCGATGCCAAGCCAACCTACATTCTTGAGATTTTGCGTATAGATGCCACGGTTAAACAATAAGGCTTTCAACTGCATAGCCAACGTCCCTCATTTCATAAATGAAAATTTCCTCTAGTGTAAGTGGAAGTATATCAAATAGTACTGGTTTCGTTTCATGGACATGGGTAGTAATGTCACTTTCTATTCCTCTTACAATGTACATCCGCACACTTCCACGCTCTTCTTTGTAAAGAACGTCCATACCTTGTAAGAAGGACTTAGGTACATCACCCTTAAACGCCACTTGGATCTTATGAATATCTGATTTTAAGTCATCCAAATCCTTTTCAATCATAATCTCGCCTTGATGAAGGATACCAATATGATCGCAAAGGTCTTCTACTTCACGTAAATTATGAGACGAAATTAAGATTGTCATTTCTCTCTCTGCAACGTCTTGAACAAGTAAATTCTTTACTTTTTGTCTCATCACGGCATCCAAACCATCAAACGGTTCATCTAGAATAAGCAACTCTGGCATCGTCGATAATGATAACCAAAAAGCAACTTGCCGTTGCATCCCTTTTGACATTCGATGGATTTTCTTATTAACAGAAATCGGGAAAACTCTACTTAATTCTTGATAACGTTCTTCGTTCCAGTATGGATAAACACTTTGATAAAATTTCGCCATTTGCTTAACGGTTGATTGCGGGAAAAAGTAAAGAGAATCTGTGAGTACAATTGTTTTACTTTTCATTGCGACATTCTCATACATTGCTTCCCCATTGACAAAAATGTCACCACTATCCTGCTTGTATATACCGCCGATCATTTTAAGTAATGTTGTTTTCCCTGCACCGTTTGAGCCTAATAAACCGTAAATCGATCCTTTTTCGACTTTTAAACTCAAGTTTTTGACTGCTTCGATGCCTTCAAATATTTTTTTTACCTTCACAATATCAATCACTACTTCCCCCTCCTTTCACCGTTTGTTCCGCTTCCGAAATTAATGATAAAATTTCTTCTTTATTTATCCCTAAATATAAAGCTTCAGAAATGAGCTTAATTAAGTCTTTTTTCATCTTCTTCACCTTTTCATTATTAGTTGCATGAGCTTGTGGTGAGACAAACTTGCCTTTACCCGGAATCGAATAAATATAACCTTGGTGCTCTAACTCCCGATACGCCTTTTGTATTGTGTTTGGATTAATAGTCAAGTCACCTGCCAATGCCCTAACCGATGGAAGCTGCTCATCTTTTTGAAAAACTTCATGAATGATCAATTCTTTTAATTTTTCTACTAACTGTTCATAGATTGGAACTCTGCTTCGCAAATCTAACTGAAACATCATAGTCCTCCTTTCTTAAAATTTCTAGTTTACATTAAATTTTTTAGGTATTAGTAAAACTTAGACACCTGAATCTAAGTATGAAATCTAAACGCTACACGTGTATTATGTGTATTACTTTAACTAGTACAGTTTTATTATAACCGTTACATAAAGTTTCGCAAGCACTTTACAAAATAATTTATGAACATTCGTTAACTATCTAATACTAAAAGGAAAGGTGGTGAAATTCATGACTGAACAGGTAGTAAAAGAACTAAATGAGTTTTTAAAAGGACAATACATGGGAATTCATTCATATGAGCATTACATCCAAAAGCTCGATGATGCCCGTGTAAAAAAGGAATTCCAAAAAATTCAACAAGAACATAAGCAACATGCAATGATGGTGGCAGAACGAATTCAAAATCTCGGTGGCAGGCCAGTTGATGATGAAGGAATGATCGGGTCGATACAAGGTTTTATTAGCAAGTTAAATCTCCCAGATACAACAGAAGGTTTAATTCACGGCGCTTTAAAAGGAGAAGCTATGGGCATAAAAATGTCAGAGGAAATTGTCAAAGGCGATTTAGATGAAGAAAGTCGACAACTTATTGAAGAAATACTAGATCATGATCGACAGCATACTTCGTTATTAAATGGGTTCTTGCAATAAAAACTCAAAATAGAAGGAGGCTAGGACAAAAGTGTCTCAGCCTCCTTCTGAAAATTAAATGTTCTTTTTCCGTTCTAACAATCGTTGAAACTGTTGATCCAATTTTACATAATCTGCATCCCCAGGTATGCAATTACTTAACTGTGCCAAAATAACTGCAATTTCATTTTCTAAAAGCATTTTCTGCTGTTCTCCATCGTTTTCCTGATTAGTTCCTAGACCAGTAAACTGTGAGAAACCATATTCTACTTTAGTTATTTTTTCATCTTGAAAAACTAATAGATGATTACAAGTACGTTCTAATAAATAACGGTCGTGAGTAATTAGCAGTAACGTGCGATTGTATTGCAATAACGCGTCTTCAAGCTGCTCTCTAGCGTGTAAATCTAAGTGGTTTGTTGGTTCGTCTAAAATTAACAAATCGTGATTGTTCAGTAGCAATTGAGCGATCTTCACTTTTGTTCGCTCTCCTAAACTAAGGCAGTTTACTTTTTTCCTCACTAATACCTCGTCAAAGCCTAAATTAGCAAGCATCGTTCGGACATTGCCTTCTTCCTCTCGATTATTTATATCGAACAACTCTAGGACATGCTCATCCCCTTTTAAATCAAAGACATCTTGGCTCAAGTATCCGATATTCACTGAAGGACTAACATATACCGTTCCTTCAAGTTCAACTTCTCCTAATAATCCTTTTATAAATGTAGATTTTCCAGAACCGTTATTTCCAAACAAACCTATGCGTTCTCCACGTTGGATAGTAAACGAACTGTCTTTGAAAAGTGATCGTTCACCAAACTGTTTCTTCACATTTTTTGCTTCTAGGATAAGTTTTCCTTTTTTCTCTGTTTTCTTAAAAAGAAAATAAATGTCTTCCTCTTCTTTCGGTTTTTTCAATCCTTTATGATCAATCTTCTCTAAACGTTTAATTTGAGATTTGATTTGTTGATCTTTCTTTTTTGCTTTAGCTCGAAAATATTCTTTTGCTCCTATTTTCGTTCCTGATTTCAAGCCTTTAGTTGTTGAGTCCCGATGGGCTTTATTCGACCAATTTTTCAACTGCTTAATTTGCTGGTTTATTCGCTCTTTCGTTTTTTCCTGCTCTTCATAAGCATGCATTTCGCTTGCATACTTGCGTTTCTTTTCTTCCCTATAAAAACTGTAGTTTCCTTTATATTCTTGAATTTCACCTGCTTCTATTTCTAAAATCCTCGAGACTGTCTCGTCTAGAAAATAGCGGTCATGGGAAATGATGAGTACTGTCCCTTTATATGTTTTTAATTTTTGAATAAGCCATTGTGTTCCTTCATAATCTAAATGGTTCGTTGGTTCATCTAAGATCAGAAAATTTGGGTTAGTGGACCAAACATTAGCTAAAGCAAGCTTTGTTTTCTCACCACCACTTAAGCCATCAAGCCTATCTCCTTCCCATTGTTGGACTTGTTTTGCACCTAATAAACTGGTTGTTTCTAGAAAGTCTTGAATTTCAACCTCTTGTTCAAAAAGCTTATTAAAAGTACTAGACGTATAGTAAACGGATTGTTGTAAATAGCCCAATTTCACATTAGATTGGAACCAAATTATTTGGCCAGCGTCTGGCGCTAAATTTCCAAACAACAGATTTGCGATTGTCGACTTACCCGCTCCGTTCTTACCTACTAAACCGACTTTCTCGCCAATACGAATATCCAAGTTAGCTTTTTTCAATACTTCTTGTTCTAAATAATCTTTTTTTATATTTTTACAACTACATAATAGTGTCATCATATCACCTCAAAAAATTTAACGTACAAAAAAGCCGTTAATGAACACAAAGTTCATTAACGGCCTAACCTACAAATTATAGGCATAAGGGTAGCTTAAAAAACGCATTAGTGCGTTTGTCTAGTCAGGCGTTAATATTGTGTTCTTAGCTATTGCACGTTTAAAGGTACTTGGTGGCCAAAAGCCCACTCTAATTTGTTTTACTATTTAGACATAGTAAATAAGACACACTCTTAGTGATATTTCTAGAATGCGTTCCTTTAAATCAATATGCAATTCATTTTTTAGCTAAGAACTATATACGCATCGGCTGACTCCTTATACATTCGTTATATTAAATACAATTAAATTATAACCAGTTTGGTGTTTTTTTACAACAATAATTGCATAATTTCATATTATCCCCATTAAGATCTATATGCAGTTGCGTTATTTCGCTAGCAACTACATATATTTTGACCTGGCTCTTTTTTAGTATTTATGAAGTTCACTCAATTAGAAAATTTGACTAATTCTTACTCAGAAAAGAACACGAATTAGTCAAGCTTACTAATTCATATTCTTTATAGAGGTGAATGAGATGCTAAGATTGCTGTTGGTTCTATATGTGTTAAGGAAAACAAAAGTAGTGAAACAGAAATTTGTTTTTTTCATAAACATTTAATGTCTAATGATTTTTCGAATCGTAAAGCCAATTATTAAACCCGGAATTAAAAATAGCATTGGCAAGAAGACAGGTCCTGGTAAAACGCCAAATATCGTTAATCTCTGCGAATAAATGAGACCAACAGTTACAGAATATGCGCTAAATGCAAATGGTAAAAAAAGAAGACGATCTATGTCTTGATTTGAATCCCGAAACGCATCCCATAATGAATATATATAAAAACAAGGATAAAACATTAACCATTGAAAATTTGTTACTTCAATGGCACCGTATATGTTTCCATTGAACGATTTTAAAATCGCGAGGTTAAAGTTACTCATGACGTTAATAATGACCTCAAAAAAAATAAGAACTATTCCTTTAACAATTTTTTTGTTAAGAAACTGACCAAATCCTGGCAGGGCAATACTCCATAATAAAGCCTCATAATTTAGTTTTGATTTAACTTCTTCCATAGGCTACGTCCTTACTGACTATCTGCACTTAAAGCAGCAGCGTTAGATCGATTTTTTCGGTCTGGACAATTTATATACACTATCCATTCATTTATTGGGAATAACTCTCCAAACCAACCTCCTTGTTTTAGAACGGTTAAGTAATTATTTTTCTGCATTCCTAGAAGTGATATCATCATATTCCTCCTGTATTTCCTTCCTAACAGTATCTTTCTCATAAACACACTATATTTATTACAAAAATTGTAAAAATGTTACAAGTCAATAAAATCCTCATTTTTCTTTATTTAGCTAACTTATTGCGATCTTCCATTTGTGGCGGCTCTTCCATCCAATTATTTTTTATCATTAGCTTTGCTCCTTTATGAGCATACTCTAAGAAATCTTTTACAAAAACACTTGCTTTTGTAGGTAAATCATTTCGTAAAGAAAATGCCGTACCTAACGAATTACTCCCAATTGAAAAATTACATAATAAACTTGTACAATACATCATCATTTTTTCAGAAAAAGGACCATCCACAGATGTAGTTACATTTCCGCCTGCTGTTGCTGGAGGTTGAATATCTGTTTCTTGTAGAAACTCACTAAACTCCTTAATAACACTTTTTGCCAGCTCTTTTCCTTCTAGAAAATAACTAATAACTTCTTTATCCTTTGCAGCTTGTGCAAAACCAGTAATCATTTGCAAGCCTGTAATGTTCGCTTCTATCGAAGCGGAAATATGGGAAACCTCAATTGTATTTAAAGCACGTTTAGTGCTTAGAAATTGTGTTCCACTAAAATAATGATTACTTTCGACAAACTCAGTTTTTTTCGGCATTGTCACAAAAGGGGACTTTACTAAAACTCCTTTTTCAAGTAAATATTGTGAGCAATCTATATAGCACTTTTGGGTTATGGCCGTCATCTCACTAATCATTTGCTGAATATCCTGACGATACACCATCGTGAGGTGTAACGAATGGAGACCAGTACTAATCTTCTTCATGAGGCGAACAAACATAATATCAAAACAGTTATCGATTAATTTCGGCACCCCTTTATTGACATCCTGTGTAGTAAATCAAACAGGAATGGCGGCACCTTCCTCCTGAAATATTTCTTCAATTTTTGTTACGTAAGGGCTTATTTGGTTGTATAAATTATCCATGATTGCATGAGCTTTCGTATCATCGACGTGCTCGATAAAATGTTCTAAAAAACGCATGACCATTGTTTTTTGCTGATATGTCATCCATAATGTTCCTAGTTCAGACGAAGTAATTGCTGTTTTTTTTGGCATAATAAATCCTCCGATAAATAATAAATTTGTTAAAATGGCTATAACTTATCGTAACTATACTTTTTGGTTAGTTTGTAACAAAGCGAGATTATTTATGAAGGGATATTAAAACATGATTTTCAAAGTGACTTATTTATCGAATGGATTGAAAGTCAAAGGATACCTCGGTGTGCCTAACAACTTTAAGGTTTCCAAAGAGGAAATTGCAGGGTTATTTGGCAATCTTCCTGTCTGTGAAGTTGCCAAATCTATCGTTTCAAATCAGATTAAAATTAGACAATCTCACCTACCTGCCTTAATTTATTGTCGCGGCGGGATTGGGCATTTTGGGCGAGTTAAACCTAGCTGGGTGGAAGCCTTTGCCAATCATGGGTATATTGTCTTCGCCCCCTGCTACCGGGGCCATGAAGGCGGCGAAGGTCAAGATCGATTCGGGGGCGCAGACTGTGAAGATGTTCACGCAGCATTCCGGCTAATAGAGTCCTTTCCATTTGTCGATAAAGAAAAAATTTCAATCATGGGCTTTTCACGTGGCTCGATTAACGCAACGAGAACAGCAATTGAAATGCCTAGTACGAACAAGCTTATCCTTTGGGGAGGAGTTTCAAGTTTAAGTCAGACATATGAGGAAAGAGTTGATTTACGACGAATGCTCAAGCGGGTGATTGGTGGGACTCCAACTAAAATACCGTTAGCTTATCAAGAACGTTCACCCATCGATCTTGCCTCAAGGATTCGGTGCCCTGTACTGATTATGCATGGACAAGCCGATACTCAAGTTTCTGTTCGTCACGGTCTTAGCATGTATGAAAGACTAAGAATACTAAGCAAAAAAACATCGCTTCATTTGTATGAGGGGTATGGACATCATTTGCCTTATGTAATTCACAATGAAGCAATTAATCGAATGTTTTCTTGGATTGATGCAACAAATTAGTGAAAACGGTTATAAGTTTTAACAAGAAACCAAATACTATCTTTATTAATTTTATGAGAACGTGGTGGTTGTCTTGGTAAGGAGAAAAGCAAATAGATATCCGTTTATCTTTCTAATCTTCATTCATATAAGTATGCTAATGTACACCTTGTACAAATCCAAAGATCGTAAACGGATTGTCACGTTATTACTTTCTAATATTGGAATGGCTTATCTTTTTGAATACGTTGCTTTTAATATTTTACAATCGTACACCTATAAACCAAATTTTTTGAAGATAAGAGCTCTTGATAATACGATCGGTGCAATTCTTTCCCAAGCAATCTTTGTGCCTATTACCGCCATTTTTATCACTACATTTAAATATAGTTGGAAAACAAAGCTTTTCTTTAGTATGTACTTTTTTGTCATAGAAAAAGTGTTTATCTTTTTAGGGATCTTTAAAACCAATTGGTGGCGCACACTTTACACTGCAACATTAATTCCATGCTATTTTTATCTTAGTGATTTATGGGATAAACATTTGCAAAAAGGCACACCTATCGTGCTGCTCCTATCCTTATTCAATTCAATGGTGGTTATTCATAGCACCATTCTTTATAGTTTAGCAATCTTTAGAAAAATGCGATTTGGTGTAGGGGTAAATCATTCTTGGCGTGAGCATTTCATCATTGCCCCAATCTATACAATTGCCTTAGCGGCTATAACAACTTGGTCGATGCATTCAAAAAACATTCCAATAATAATAAACCTCTGCTCCCACCATATTTTAGATTGGGTACTAAAAAAGCAGCAAGTTCTTAGAACAAAACTTACATTTAGTTTTGAAGTTCTCTTTCATTTCTTCATGATTTTTGTCGCAAAAGGATTGAAAGACTTGATCTATTCCGAACAAAAAAATAAATAATTTTTTTCTTTTAAAAAAATAGTTTACAATAGAAAAATTTATGGATATAATTTCCTCGTAATCCAATTTTTCGAAAGGAGCTGAACGAAATGATTAAAATGAGTTTATTTGTATTAACAATTACATATACGACCAATTCGTTCGGTTCAAGTGCTGCATAAATTATTATTGTCTTATTTCATGCCACAGACGAGCGCATTGACTGTGGCATTTTATTTTGCTTTCGTTACTTAAGCAAAAATATGGGTCTCTTCTGATATAAGACGGGACTATATTTTCCAATGCAGTAGAACTATACTAGTTGTTTCTACTTCGTTTTCTATGCCATAGGAATTTTCCTATGGCATTTTTTATTATAAAAAACATAAATAGAGGAGAAAAAATAATGATCCATGTGAAATCTTTATCAAAAAACTATCAAATTGTAAAACGTGATCCAGGTTTAAGAGGAGCTATGAAAGCTTTACTAAAAAGAACGTATATGACAAAACATGCAGTAAAAAACATTGATTTTGATATCGAGCAAGGTGAAATGATCGGCTATATTGGTGCAAATGGTGCTGGAAAGTCAACGACGATTAAAATGCTTTGCGGTATTTTAACGCCTACTGATGGCGAAATTACTGTTAATAGTATCGTACCGTATAAAGATCGACAAAAAAACGCCAAGAATATCGGTGCAGTTTTCGGGCAACGAACACAACTGTTTTGGGATATTCCTGTTCGCGAATCATATGACCTGCTTCGCCATATTTACGAAGTGCCTGAAGAACAATATAAAGAAACGTTAGCTTTATTTACTGAAGTTTTGAACCTTGAGCCCTTGCTAGCTATTCCTGTTAGGCAGCTATCTTTAGGGCAAAAGATGCGCTGTGAGCTTGCTGCTGCTTTCCTCCATCGTCCAAAGGTAGTTTACTTAGATGAGCCGACTATTGGCTTAGACATTGCTGTAAAGGTGAGAATTCGCCAGTTCATTAAACAAATGAATAAAATGTGGGGAACGACAGTTATTCTCACCACACATGACATGCAAGATATTGAGGAGATTTGCACACGAATAATAATCATTAATGAAGGAACGATTATTTATGATGGCAACTTACAGTCAATCCAAGAAAATTTTGGACATAAACGCTTAATTCATTTTGAACTTGAAGCAGATGAAACTATTAAACTGCCAGAAAAATTAAGTGGAATTGCTGAGATTGATAGTTACGATCAGGAACATAGAAAAGTAACTTTATCAATTACAAGTAAGGAATTGTCTGCTGCATCGATTATTGCAACGATGATGACTGAATACGCGATTCGTGATTTAACGATTGCCGATCCAAAAATTGAGACAATTGTCGAAGAAATATTTAATCGGGGGAGTTAGAATGCGTAAATATCTAGAATTTATGAAAGTAATGATGAAAGTAGAGACTGCGTATGCTGCTTGGTATTGGGCGGGGACTTTTGCTACTGTCGTCCAATTACTGATTCTGTATTATTTTTGGAACGCAGTATACGAAAATCGGACGACAATTGCTGATATGCCACTTGAAATGATGCTTACCTACATGGTTATTGCAATGTTAATGTCTGAATATGTTTCGGGGGTTGGTAATCAACTTGCTGAGGACATTCGCGAAGGAAATATCGCTATTGAACTTATGCGACCATACCACTTATTAAATAAATTAGTTGCCATGGATATCGGCTTTAAACTATCAAGTTCTTTACGAAGTGCATTACCGATGTTTATGATCGCGATCTTTTTTATCGGTATTTACATACCAACGTCTATCGAGGGGTGGCTTTTATTTAGTATTAGTGCGGTTTTAGGTGTTTTACTAGGTGCTCAAATTGATTTAATTATTGGTGTTGTCGCATTTTGGACGATAAACATTTGGGGATTACGTGTATTTAAAGAAGCAATCATTCGTTTTTTCTCTGGGGCTCTTATTCCTATTTCTCTTTTCCCGATGTGGTTTCAAACACTTAGTCAATACTTACCGTTTCAATCAATGGTGTTCGTCCCTGTTTCTATTTATACGGGGGCACTTTCTGGAAGTGCTGCATATATGGCCATCGCCATACAATTTGGCTGGCTTGTTGCCATCTTTACGTTCGTTCGGGTTATATGGGCGTTAGCAGTAAGAAAGGTCACAATATTTGGCGGATAACCTTAACTTGGCGAGGAGATTTTGAGGTTTTACTCACAATCATATTATAGTCTAATTCATAAAAGGAAGTGATCGTATGATCAACCGGTATTTAAAGCTTTATTGGCTTTATTTTAAAAATCATATCAAAGTAATGATGGAATATCGAGGCGATTTTTTCATTGGGATGGGCTCGGTAATTTTACAGCAGGTTACAGCAATCTTTTTTGTTGGTGTTGTCTTTCAACATATTGACGATATTAACGGGTGGAGTTTTTATGAGATATTGTTCATCTATGGTATTGCTATGACGGGTCGCTCCATTCATCATATCTTCTTTGATAATCTGTGGACACTTGGATGGCAGTATATAAAAAATGGGAACTTTGACCGCCTCTTAATTCGTCCTGTTAATCCGTTGTTTCAAGTTTGCGCTGAGAGAGTTCAACAGGATGGCTTTGGGCAGTTAGTCATTGGGCTTATTGTACTCACAACCTCAGTGACAAAGCTTGGTTTACAATGGTCGATGCTAGATGTAATTTTCCTTTTTATCTTAATTCTATCAAGCGGCTTTATTTTTGTTGCCATTAATCTATTCTTTATTACCTTTTCTTTTTGGATGGTTGATAGTTTACCTATTGTCTGGGCAACCTTCAACTTGAGCGAGTTTACGCGCTACCCACTTACTATTTATCATAAAGGAATCGCATTTTTATTAACTTGGATCATACCGTATGGCTTCACTGCATTTTATCCGGTGACATACTTTATTGAACATTCAGGGTATAAAGCATTTGCTTTATGGACCCCTGTTGTTGCTATTGGTTCTTGCGCTATTGCTTACGCTTTTTGGAACAGAGGGATAAGAGCATTTACAAGTACAGGTAGTTAATCTGAACTTAAAACATTTGAGCATAGATCAAATATAAAGACTAGATTTGTCAGGTGATTTTTAGAGCAAGCCTGATTACTGAAACTCGGTAACAGCGCTGCGAAAGAAATCACCTGACATTGACATTCTAGGTGGCTGCTTTTTAGTAGTTACTTTAAAAACATCTTAATCTTCTTAAGACCGTCTTTTACGTTTGGATAACGGAACGGTATATCAAATTTAGTCGTTTGCTTTAATACGCTTTTTTCATGAGAAAACGTGTCAAAGCTACCTTTTCCATGATATGCACCTATCCCACTACTACCAACACCACCAAACGGTAAGTAAGGGGAAGTAATATGGTAGATCGTATCGTTTATACAACCACCTCCAAAGGATATATGATTGATAACTTTGTTTTGGACATCGTTGCTCTCTGAAAATACATAGAGCGCTAATGGATTAGGTTTTTCTTGAATTTCTCGGATAACCTCTTCAATATCTTCAAACTCTAGGACTGGAAGAATCGGTCCAAAGATTTCATCAGCCATAACGCGATCATCCCAAGTGACATTTGTCAGAACGGTTGGCTCAATTTTTAATGCATTTTGATCTGAGCCGCCACCGACATAGATCAAGCCGTCTTGTAAGAATTCCTGCAGACGTAAAAAGTGCCTTTCACTGACAATCCTTGTGTATGTCTCTATTTCTCCAAACATATCGGCAATTGCTTCCTTCAGTAAAAGTAAGAATGGCTCTTTTATACTTTTTTGTACATATAAATAGTCTGGGGCTATGCACGTTTGACCAGCATTTAAAAATTTCCCCCAAGCAATCCGTTTTGCAGCAAGTTTTAAGTTTGCCTTTTCGTCAACAATACACGGACTCTTCCCACCAAGTTCTAACGTAACCGGAGTCAAGTTCTTTGCAGCAGCCTCCATAATGACTTTGCCAACAGGAACACTCCCTGTAAAAAAGATGTAGTCAAACCGTTCTGCAAGCAATGCCTGACTTGTCGCTACATCTCCTTCGACTACAGCAATATACTCTTCCTGAAAATGATCATGAATTAACCCAGCTAACAAAGCTGACGTAGTTGGTGTTAGTTCTGATGGTTTTAAAATCGCACAGTTTCCTGCTGCGATTGCGCCGATTAACGGAGCTACGGCTAGTTGAAACGGATAATTCCAAGGTGCAATAATAAGCGACACACCGTAAGGCTCTGGATAAATCATACTTACAGAACCAATATGCGTCATAGGTGTCTTTACCTTCTGTGGCTTCATCCATGATTTTAAGTGTTTTATAACAAACCGAATTTCATGTAGAATAAAACCGATTTCGGTAGCATAGGCATCAAATTCACTTTTATTTAAATCAGCTTTCAAAGCTCCTGTCAATTCTACCTCATGACTCTGAACTACTTGACGTAGTTTTTCTAATGCTTTTATTCGAAATTCTAGCTCTTTCGTTTTCCCTGTTAGGAAGTAAGCACGTTGCTTCTCCACTAAAGCTTTATAGTTTTCCAATTATACCCCCCCTTATCTTATTAATCTTAGCTTTAAACTTAGTCGCCCCGTATTGAAGTTTATCAGTGTCTCTAATATGAAATATAGTGTTTACCAAAACATATCAGTGTTAAAATAACCATAACGTTTTATAACCTTTCGTGTCAAAAACCAGTTATTTATTTTTTTCTGCTAAATCAGGAGAGCATGCAAGTATTCATTTAACACTTATCCTTTGCAGCAATCAAAAATGTAACTCCCTAAACAATAGATAGAAAAAATGTTATTCTTATTCTTACTAGGAAAGGAGTGACCTTATGATGAAAGGAGATTACGGTGTTTGGCTCAGAATTACGTTGACATACTTTGTGATATTAACCATTCTTTATATTCCGATTATGGTATTTAATATTTATCCAAGTAATTACACCCTTCAAGACTCCGATAATACTGTAATCATTGAGTACGGAGTCTTCAAGAAGGGACAATATATTTTGCAGAAGAATGAAGAAAATCAACAACAACTTGCTGTGTTGAACTATCATATTCGTTCACTACATAGCTTATTAATACTTGGTATTCCTCTTCTTTCTTTTATTTCGGTTGGATTTTTGTTCCAATTTTCAACGTATTTTAAAAAGATGAAGGGCATTGAGACTAGCAAGAAACGAGCGGTTGCATTAATTTTAATGACCACTGTTATTTTATTATGGTTAATTGGCGAATTTCTTTATCGTAGAAGCAATATTATTTCAAGTTTATACGAGTTGCTTTAACTTCATTATTTTTTAAAAAAGAGGATATCGCCTAGCTGATTGGCGATATCCTTTTTGTTCGATAATAAATAAAAAAGCTAGCAAAAATAAAAGTATTATTATCTTTAGGGGGGCAAAATAAAAACATATTATTTATCTCGGTGGTGAGAAAGACTTGTTTCATTATTCATTGTCCTTTGGTTTAATTATTGGCGTGTTAATTACACGAAAATGGCGTTACTGGAAAGACGCGTTTATTCCTCTCCTTTTTTTTGTGTTGTTTAACCTCTACTATCATTTCCTTTGTCATAGTACTAATCGCTGGTTATGGGAAATTTCGACGCCTATCATTAATGAGTTTATAACTGAAACGATCTATAGTTTTATTATCTTTCCGTGTTGGACGATGCTTTTTATTGGTTTCTTCCCCACCGAGAAAAAGACTTGGTACTATTTAAAATGGATCTTAGCCTCAGTTATAATAGAGTGCGCGGCTAAAGAAATCGGCTATTTTAATTACACTAATGGTTGGAACATTGGCTGGACATTCTTTTTTTATTTAACCATGTATCCTGTATTAAGACTTGCTCAAGTGAGACAAATTTTGGCAATCGGTTTTTCTGCAATCATGATTGTTTTTTATTTGTGGGTTTTTGATTATATCCCGTTAATCTTTGAGGCAAACTTGGTCGATAAGTAGTTAATTGGTATCTTTTTTTTACATAGAGGCATGTGAGAGGGTCCTTCGTATCTCGCTAAACATATTACTGACCTAAGGGCACGCGGACAACTCCTTCGTGCCCTTTCCAATTGTGTTCGCCTTCGCTATTTTATTACCAACATATCATTTTCATCAAACTCCCAATTCTCCCCATAGGCTACTTCCCAATAATAACCGTCAGGGTCTGTAAAATAACCACTGTAGCCACCCCAAAAAACACGCTGTGGTTTTTTTACTATTTTGCCACCAGCTATTTCAGCCTTTTGGATAATTTCATTGACTTCTGCTTCTGATTTCGCGTTGTAGGCTAGTGTAATTCCGGAAAACCCGTTTCCTTCTTCTGGTGGAGCTTCTTCATTAATATCCTTTGCTAACTCTACGCGGGGGTAAAGAGCTAGTCTTGTGCCACGATTAGTAAAGAAAACGATGCTTGGGTTTTCTTCATCTACTGATGTTTGAAACCCTAGTCCGTCTCGATAGAAATGTAATGATTTTTCTATATTGTTAACGCCTAGTGTAATGATATTAATTCTATTCATTGTTCGGCCTCCTATCTTTTATCTTCTAGTTTCTCCATTTATTGCTCTAATTCCTTTTTAAAGTACGAAGATAAGTAGTTAAAAAAAACAAACTATCCAATAAGTGCCTCCTCCCCGTGCATTGAATATATGCAAAATGGTCCAGCAAGTGGAGATTTTTTGGATAGCCCTATATTTTTAAGCTTTAGCAAAGCGGTTTCTAATAAAAATATAAACATTAATAAAAAAGACAATACATAGACTCATCCAAAGAATGATTTCCATTGTAGTCATACCACTATTTCCCTTCGCATACTTCAGATCTTCAATAATTTGAAAGGTGTTTGCTGAAATAATCTGTAGACAAATGAGAGCCATGATAAATACCCAAGATAAATAATAAAGCGGGTTTGTTACCTTTTCGATCTTTACCTTTGCAACACCCATTTTTAATAATAGATGTTCTACAGTTGTAACAACAATTCTTCCGCCATCTAAAGCCGGAATAGGTAAACTATTGATAAAAATTAAGGTGATATTAATTACGGCTATCATCATCCAAAAATCAACACTACTTCCAAAGCCGTGAACAATTTCCATTTGCGATTCCACGCTGCCTTGACTGCTAAACAAAAGATCAATGCTTAATGAACGAAAAAGCTCATCTATATTTGCAGCAATAGAAATAAGACTATCCAGAGCGATAACCAAACCATTAATAAACGTTTTTCCTTGGCTGATACTTGCCAAGCCAAAACTAATGAAGTATAAAACAAAATTCATCCCTATTCCTGCTGAAAAAAAGACGATTTTCTGATAGTAATTGTAACGTACAAAGTCTTTCCCATTTGGTTGGACATAACCACCTAAAGGAAACAGCCTTATTGAAAATGTACTTTGCCCTATCCTTTTCTGGAAAATCGCAGGACCAAAACCAATCGCAAACTCTTCTACGTTGCCACCAAAAAGACGAAAGGCAACATAATGACCGAACTCATGAATGAATACTGATAATAAGAGTGCAAAGCCAAATAAAATAAGTGTATTATCCACCTTTTCTCCTCCATTAATTTTAACATGGGTACGACACTAAATTTTATGCCTTGCTTGGCCGATTCAGACCATGGATAACAGCCTATTTTCGTGACATCGATTAACATTTCTCCTCTAAATGCATACGTTAAATTGTACCTAAAATTAAAGGAGGTTTTTCTTCATGGCAGGTTGTCTTCCAACAGGTGGAGTTCCAACTACTGGAGCTGCAAGCGGTTTTGCGTTAATTCTAGTTTTATTCATTTTACTAGTGATTATCGGTGCTGCTTGGTTATACTAATTTAAGTTTATGGGGGGGTGCGTCAGTAAATGACGCACCTTTTTATTATTAAAAGTCGCCTAATTCCCTTCTCTTCGCTGTAAAACTTTAACGACTTTTAGAGGCTAGTTCAAGGAAATCCAGCGACAACTATTATAAGAAAAGCGCAAAGTGCAAAAAAAGGAACCGCCCTATACCGGAACGATTCCTTAAAAGAAATTACCAGAAAAATGCAGCACCTAAAGCTAGACCACCTACTGCTGCAAGAGCAACAGGAGCAAGAAAAGGATTTCTACCAAAGCCTGCACCGTGAGCTCCATAACCACCATAACCTACACCGTGAGCTCCATAAGCCCCGTAGCCTCCGTAACCCCCATAACCTGGATAACCATAAGCTAATCCTCGTGGACTTCTACCTACTGAACGGTCAATCCAAACATATTCTGTATCTACTTCAACAATTCTTCCGTAGTGTACTTTTCCGCTTTTCTCATAAATATGAACAACCTTGCCTCTATGTTGACAACATAGATGGTAACTACTCATCTAAAAAACCTCCTTTTCTCTAATTATCGTATTGATGATTCTATTGTTTTGATTGGACACATTCTACTTATAGAAAAAAAAGGCAGATAACTAGTACTGACTTCTAGCGAAATTTGCTTTTACTAGTTATTAACCGTGCCGTTTTCAGTTACTTTTCATAGGCTAAGATAGTTGATAGTTTATTTTTTTTAGAAAGGAGGGACTAGAAATTTGTTTCCACAAAGAAATCGTATGATTCATCATCCAGGTCAACAGTATCAAGTTCCACAGCAATTTATGGGGTACCAGCAAAGGCCGATTAGAAGAGATCTTTTTGGCGGATCTCGCCAAGCAGGGATTCAAGGTCATTATCCACAAAATCAGTATTATCAACAACAGCAAGCTTTTCAGCAATACCAGCAAACACCTATGCAACCTCCGAAACAATCGATCTTTCGAAACGAACAAGGGCAAATAGACTTTCAAAAAATTGGTGGAGGCGTCCAAACAGCTATGGGGCTCGTAAATCAAGTAAGCCCAATGGTTAAAATGCTAGGAGGATTTTTTGGTAAATAGGACAATGGAGTAATCAAACAGGGGCTGTCCCATAAGTGTCAGAGCACCTCGAAATCTTACTATAAATAGAAGTGTATGTTTGTACAAAATCTATTTATAGTAGACGAGGTGACCGATACTTTCCTTTTGGGACAGCCCTGTTAATAAATGCTACTATTCATTTGTTGCCCTATAAAACTATTCGTTCCAATAGTAAACTTTCGGTAATTGATGATGTATTAAATACTCTTGCAAAAGTGAAACCCCAACAAACGCCACCATCTGCCAATCCAACCCCTTCAACATCTGCTCACCTCGCTGCCTTTTCTAAAGGATATGGAAGTATCAGATTGTCTTATGCTAATAGATTATCATCCTATAACTCCAGCGTAAATTTTCCTCCTGCTAGTGGGGGGTGTCCATTTTAGATGACACACTTAAGGTCTCTCCCCTGTAAATAGGATCTACAAGAAAGTTCACTTTCTTCGATTAGAAAACTCTTGCCAATCATATTTACATCTATATTGGTGAATGTGAACTTTCATTGGTGCCAGGCACCTATGTAAGATGGGTGCCTAGCACCTATATGAGGCACCTATATGGACAACAAGCCTTGCGTTTCTAGGTAGGTGACTACTTTTTTGACACTTTCCTCGATGGTAAGCTGATCGGTTTTGATGATAAGTTCTGGGTTGTCAGGTTGTTCATAAGGAGAACTAATTCCTGTAAAGTTTGGAATGATCCCTGCTCTTGCTTTGTTGTAAAGACCTTTTGGGTCACGATTTTCACATGTCTCTAGCGAGGCATCGACGAAGATTTCAATAAACTCGCCTTCTTTTACTAGCGATCTTACTAATTCGCGGTCCTCACGGAATGGTGAAATAAATGCGGTTAATGTTATGACTCCTGCATCGATAAATAGCTTTGAGACTTCTCCGATACGCCGAATGTTTTCTTTACGATCGGCTTCTGAAAACCCAAGACCTTTATTTAGACCGTGACGAATGTTATCGCCATCAAGAACATACGAATGAACATTTCGCAAAAACAACTCTTTCTCAACAGCGTTAGCTAATGTTGATTTGCCTGACCCTGAAAGCCCTGTAAACCAAAGGATGAAGCTTTGATGGCCTTTCTGCCCCTGTCTTTGAGACTGTGTAATTGTTGTTTCATGCCATACGATATTTTCAGACATTTTAAGCCCCACTTTCTTTCAAATAAGAAACTAAATTCCGCCACCATGGTCATGATAAGCCCTTTGCTCTCTTCTTGTAGCTTGTGCTAATCGAACAGAACCAATAGTTGCAATAAAAACACTTATGATCACAAAACTTGTGTAAAAATCTGCTTTTATAAATAGCGTAATTAGTCCGTAACAAAGGACAAGTGAAAAAACTGGAGATACAATCCACACCATAGCTATTTTTTTAATAATGTCTTTTTGTAATACTTTAAAGCCCGTATTAACGGTGCCAATTCCGACGATTGCTGAAGTCGTTACTTGCGTTAAAGGGACCGGTAACCCGAATACAGATGCTACGATGACAAGTGTACCACCAGTAATTGAAACGGCACTTCCTTGTAAAAGCGAGAGACGAGTTATTTTCTTCCCGTTTGTTTCAAGAACTTTCCCACCGAGGAGTACAGCACCTAAAGACACGAACAGTCCCCCGACTATAACTGCTGTACTAACGTCAATCAAGCCTGCCCCCACTAGAGGACCGACAGCATTTGCAACATTATTCATCCCAGCTGCATAGGCTTCTAGTCCGCCAGATAAAACAAGGAGGAGGACAAGCCACTTATGCCACCGACCTTTTCCTTTTAATACTGGAAACTTTTTTTCGAGATGACGAATAAGCATTCCGGCAATGATGGCTAGGAAAAATGCAACAATTGGCACAACAACCCAAAACGAAATGATCACAATTAAACGATCAAAGTGAACGGCTTGAAAGGCGATTCCTGCCCCTACTAGTGAGCCAACGACAACCTCACTTGTTGACAATGGTATTCCTATTAAATTTGCGATAAACAGTGTTAAACAAGCAGCAGCTAAAACGATGACCGTTACTTCAACATTCATAATTTCAGCGGGAATAATTCCGCCACCAATCGTTTTAACAACCTCGCCACCAGCTAAGGCTCCTAAAAAAGCAAATACCGCTACGATAAGCATTGCATTTCTCTTCTTTTTAATAGCACCGCTTCCATAAGCTGGACCCATCGCTGCCGCTGTCCCACTTGCACCTATATTCATTGCAAAAAAGAAAGCAATCACAAACGCTATGATGATTAATACCATCGTCCTCTCCCTCTCCGTAAAACAAGCTACTTACTACTTAGCTACTTAGAGTAAGCTGCTTCTTTTGCCGCTAAGCCTCTAATTAACACTTCAACAACTTCTTTTCTACTAAATTCAACTGGTGGAATTTCACCGTTCTTCAACATCTCACGTACTTTCGTTCCTGATAAAATAACATGGTCTTCTTTTGTATGTGGGCATGTTTTAGCGCTGGCCATGTTTCCACATTTTTTACAATAAAAACTATGTTCAAAAAATAGGGGAGTAATTCCTAATTCAGTCTCATTGAAATTCTGAAAAATATACTGAGCATCATACGTACCATAATAATCACCAACACCAGCATGATCACGACCGACGATAAAATGCGTGCAGCCGTAATTTTTTCTTACGATGGCATGGAATATCGCTTCTCTTGGGCCAGCATAACGCATTGCAGCTGGAAAAACAGCTAGGAATACTCGGGATTTAGGGTAATAATTATCTAGTAAAACTTGATAACTCTCCATTCGAACGTCAGCTGGAATGTCATCCGATTTCGTTTCTCCTACTAATGGATTGAGAAATAATCCATCAACAATCTCTAATGCCGACTTTTGAATGTACTCATGGGCTCTATGAACAGGGTTCCGAGTTTGAAAACCAACAACCGTTTTCCAGCCCAAACGCCGAAACTGTGCTCTTGTTTCTATTGGATCAAGGTAAAACTCTTGGAAGCGCTCCGCTTCAATTTTTTTCACTAAAATAATTGAGCCGGCTAAATAAACATTTGGACGCTCATATAGCTTTTTGACCCCTGGGTGTGCTAAATCCGTTGTTCGATAGACTTGTTCTGCTTCTAAAGCCTTATTTGGAACATATTTCTCCTCAAGTGTTAACACCCCATAAACCGTACCCTTTAAGACTAGCTTCACGTCCTCACCAATTGTTAGCTGAGCCGCTTTTTCTTCAGTAACTGGAAGTGTGATCGGAATACTCCAAACGCTTCCATCTGCTAGGCGCATATCGTTTACAACACTCTCGTAATCTTCTTTTCCTAAAAAGCCAGTTAAGGGGCTAAAAGCACCATTTGCAATCAACTTTAAATCTGATAAAGCGAAATCATCAAGCTCAATCTCACTAGTAATCTGTGAATAATTAAAACCTTCTTGAAAACGATTCACTAACTCCCCACCATGCGGTACACTTAAACTCATCATTAATTCCTCCTAAATTCGCTTATTTTTACTTGCTACTGATGCAGCCCACACTCAGTCTTATCCGAGTTTGCCCAGCGTCCTTGGCGAGAGCCTTCGCCTTCTGTCACAGGTAATGTGCAATTCTCACAGCCAATACTCGGGTAATTACGATCATGAAGTTCATTATAGTGAAGGCGATGAAGTTTGATATACATCCAAATATCATCCCACGTCCAATGAATAAGCGGACAGATTTTAATTGATTGAAAGCGATTATCTCTATTCACAAATTGCACATTTGCCCTTGTTGAAGATTGCTCTCTTCTTAATCCCGATATCCACGCTTGGTATTTAGACAACTCTTCTGCTAACGGTTGTAGCTTGCGGATGCTACAGCATTGGTCAGGAGCATTTTTCCACAATTCGTCACCATGCAATTTTTTTTGTTCTGTGACTGTTAATTGAGGTTTTATCATTTTAATTGTTAATGTTGGATACTTCACTTTCACCTTCTCAATAAGCTCATACGTTTCTTTAAAATGAAGTTCTGTATCTAAGAAAACGATCGTTGCATCTTCTTTCACTTTACTAATAAGATCGATCAAGACAACTCCTTCAGCCCCAAAGCTACAGGCATAAACTAGCTTTTCTCCATAATGCTCATACGCCCATTTCAATACATCAATCGTATCCTTTTTAGCAAGCTTTGCATTTAGATCAATTAGATTTTCTTCAGTCACGTATTGATGTGTTAGTTCCGCCATATGATACCCCTCCCGTTTTTTAGCAATTTACAAATTAGTAGTTTTTTCATTAATAATAAAAGACGACACAAAGCTCTCTGCAATCAGAACTCTGTGTCGCCTCTAGTTTGTCTAGTCAGCTAATCCCTATTATTTTTGTATGAATTTAATCCCGAGTAATTTCATCTGTTTTATATGTATAACTAATTTTATGAAAAGATTAGAATTTTGTCAAGGGGACTGAGGAAGGAAAAATAAAAAAATGTTACGAAAACCATTCAGTCACAATCTTAATGAAAAGTCGCCGGCTTCCCTTTCTCTTCTCTGTAAAACTCTAAACGAATTTTAGAGACTCGTTCAAGGAAATCTAGCGACTTCTAATAATAAAAATTTCGACCACAATATGTTTCAGAAAAAGAAAGGAACCGTTTTAACAATCTTCTAGTTCTGCTATTTTCCGTTCCATTTGTTCGATGACGATTTCAATAATCGTGACCCGAGCTGTCCATTTATCATTTCCACCTATTATCTGCCACGGGGACCACTTTGTACTCGTTTTATCAACCATCTCGATGACAGCCTCCTCATACTGACTCCATTTTTGTCGGTTACGCCAATCTTCATCTGTTAATTTCCAATGTTTAAATGGATTTTCCTGTCTTTCTTCAAATCGCTTGAGTTGTTCATCCTTTGTGATGTGTAACCAAAATTTTAGGATGATCTGGCCATCATCTACAAACATTTTTTCAATTGCATTAATTTCTTCGTAAGCTCGCTTCCACTCTTTTTCTGAAGCAAACCCTTCGACTCTTTCAACTAAGATTCGCCCATACCATGAACGATCAAAAATACTCATTTGCCCTCGCTTCGGAAACGACTTCCAAAACCTCCAAAAATAATGATATTGCTTTTCATGGACATCTGGAGCGGCAATGGATTGCACAGTATAACCACGTGGATCAAGTTGCTCAGTAAGTCGGCGAATGACGCCACCTTTGCCAGCTGCATCCCAACCTTCAAAAACGAGAACTATAGCTACACCTTTTTTATGGAGTATCCTTTGTAATTCAAGTAGTCTAAGTTGCTTCTTCTTCAATGTTTTTTTATACTGTTTTTTGTTTTCAAACCTTTGTTCAAAGATCACTTCATTTAACAAGAAACTCCCCCCATTTTCCGTTATCGTTCCATTCCCACTCTAACTTATGACAATCGTTAAGCAGTTAGACGCTCGGCAAATTTAGTTTTTAGGATAAAAGTTGACCCATCAATAAAAAGAGCCGTTCCTTTTTTAACATTCATGCAAACTTCTCTCACCTATATAGCTGAGTAATCATAAATTATAGAAAAACAAAAGGAGATTTTTATGTGATGGAAAATAAAAAACGCTACAAGACACCTAAATGGTCAAAACTTAATGCTGGTAAAGTCACCCCAGTTGAACCCCAAGCTGGTTCCTGGCCACTAAATTTTTTTAAAAGAAATACCTCAAATCAGTGGACAGATTTAGAAGGTAAGCTCGTATCCTTTAAAATTCGAAACCCTTATCGCATTGATTTTGCTGGCAGTGAACTGAATGCTGTTTTAGAAACTCAACAAAATTTAACCGACGAGCAAAGAACGATTGCTAGTTATTTTGGCTTTGGTCCACCAACTAAGCAGTGGACACCAATTATTGACCGTCTGATTGACACATATAATGTTAATCCACCAAGGGCCGCACGAATTCTTGCAGCAACGCAAGCAGCTATGAATGATGCCTTTGTGATTACTTGGCATTTAAAATACACTTTTGATATCGCTAGACCTAATCAACTAGACCCTAGTATAGAGACTGTTCTTCCAACACCTCACTTCCCTGCTTATCCTTCAGGACATTCGACGGTGAGTGGTTGTGCAGAGGTAGTCTTAGGTTACTTCTTCCCTGCTGAACGAGCTAGATTAAGAGAGATCGCAGAACAAGGTTCAATGTCACGTTTGTATGCTTGTGTTCATTTTCCAATCGACAATAGTGAAGGTTTGCGCCTAGGTAGACAAATCGGTCAGCATATTGTGAGAGAACTGAGAAGAGACCGTGATGGGGAAAACACACCTGTTGACAATCCATTTAAAGAAGGAAAAGGAGCGATTTTACCGCCACCACCTTGGGAACAAGCGATGCCATTCCCACCTGCTGATCCAGCGCAAAACACTCAGCAACCTCAAAGGAACCCGTTTTTCTTTTTTTAAGAACATTTGGTAACGCAAATATTTATTTTAAAAAACGAAGGTGACTCAAATGTCTGTGACCTCAAGTTATAGATATATAGATAGAGAGATATACCATCATTCTATATACCATACTGAAGTGACAGATACTCTTAAGTCACCTTCCTTAATTAATCGTTACTTGAAATTATTTTATGCTTTAGTGCATATCTAACGACACTTGATTTTTTCTTCGCACCAATCTTCTCCATAATTCTCGTTTTATAGGTGTCTACAGTCTTTATACTAATGAACAGTTCTGTAGAGATTTCCTTTTGGGTATAACCTAGGGCTATAAATTTTAGGACTTCTTTCTCCCTAGGACTTAACAAGTCTTCCTCCTGCTCCGATTCTTGCTGACTACTAGTTTCTTTAGAACTATTGTACAAACTAGGGATGAGTGTTGGATAAATATAGGCTTCTCCATTCAACACCGTTTTTAATGCTGAGATTAATTCTGTATCAACAGCCCTTTTTAGAACATAGCCTGATGCCCCAGCCTTTAAGCCCTCTTTTAAATAGGCTTCATCAGAATACATTGTTAGGATTAATACTTTTGTTTCTGGTAGAGTTGCTTTAATTGCTTTCGTGGCTTCAATCCCATCCATTTCAGGCATATTAATATCCATGATAATAATATCTGGTTCCATCTCCAAAGCCATTTCAATGGCAATTTTACCATTATGAGCCTCACAAACCACCTGAAAGTCTAACTTATCCTCTGTTAAAATAATGTTTTTTAAGCCTGAACGAAAAACCGGATGATCATCAGCTAGCATAATTCTGACCGTCAAGCAATTCTCCTCCTTCGTCTGTTATTGGCAATTTCACCATCACAGCAGTCCCTTGCCCTATTTCTGACTCGATATTAAGGGTGCCACCTAATAAAGATACACGTTCTTGCATCCCTCTAATCCCTAAGTTATATTTTGAAGGATCTTTATTTAATACACTCTCGACATTAAAGCCGATACCATCATCCTCAATAATTACTGAAATCATCTCAGTATTTTTGATAATGATAACACTAACAGATTCGGCCTTTGCGTATTTTAAGATATTTGTAAGTGCCTCTTGGACAACTCTAAAAATGGCTGTTTCTACCTCAGGTCGTAATCTTTCTTTATCAATCCCTTTTAAAATCAAATCAAATTCAACAGGGTATTTCTTCTTAAATTCCTCAGTGTATCGCTCAATTGCCACGTTTAAGCCAAATTTATCTAATATACTCGGACGTAATTGCCATGCTAAATCATGAACCTCTTCAATCGTATGATGTGCCAGATCTCTTAAATGAGCAATTTCTCTCTGTCTTTGCTCCTCGTCGTTTACCTCTTGCAAAACTTTTAAACCTAATAGTATCGATGATAACGAGTGACTTGTCTCATCGTGCAGTTCACGGGCAATCCGTTTTCGTTCTTCTTCTTGTACCGTCATTACTTTTCCAAGAAGCATTTTCCTCACTTTTTCTTTATTTTTTATTTCTTCCCATAACTGAATGTTTTCAATTGTAACTGAAAGCTGATTTCCAATTGATTTTAAAATTTTCACTGAATATGGATCAAGTTCTTTTGCACTACAAATTTGAATTTGCCCGACAGTTTGATCCTTAACTAGTAGCGGAAAATGATTGCTGACTTTCACTTCATTTTTAGGGCATAAACAATTTAAATCCTGACCGTTTTGTATTTCAAATTCAACTAAACAATTTTCTTTAGAGTTATAAAACAATTCATAATCATCATCGACTTTGATTTGGATTAAGGCACTGTTTAGCGAAAGCTCTCTCACTAGATCGACAACAAATTTTTCTAACACTGCTCTTAAATCAGCAACAGTAGTGACAGTTGCTGAAATGCTATTTAGTAATGTAAGTTCACGATTTCTTGTTAAAATTTCCTGGTAATATTTTTCTTTTTCAGTTCTTGCTTTCTCTAAGTTTCTTAACATGGAATTAAATGAATGAGTTAGCTTTCCAATTTCATCATTAGAGAAATTTTTAATTCTTGGCGAGAAATCTCCTTTTGCTACTTGTTTTGTTAAATTAACTAATTGAGTAATTGGATACGTAATTATTTGTGTTAAACCTAAAACAATTAAGAGTGAGAGCATGAGAACAATAAGCATCGTAATCAGCATTTGTGTTGTGACATTTTGAAGTTCCTCATCTAGCGAGTCACTGCGAAGACCGACTCTCGCTGTGCCACCAAATCCCTTTACAATTGGAACGGCTACATCTCTGATAATTCCTTTTTCGGTGTCAAAAATGACCAAACTATTGAGATCATCTTTATCTACCCTGTTAGCATGGAGTAGTTCTGTGCTTAAGGCTAAATTTTCATATGAATGAACAATTGTCCTCCCTTGTTCATTTAAGATAATGACGTATTCGATATCTTTGTTATTTTTTAACGTATCGTTTACTAGCTTTTGCAGAGCATAAATATTATTTGTTAACATTAAATCACTACTTCTTGATGCTACATCACTTCCAATTGACTTTACCCTTTCGTCTAACTGTTGTGAAAATGTTTCGGTAATTGAAATTCGCACTCCAATTAAACTAATAATTGTTACTAAAAAAATTACAGTAAAGACCATTCCGTAGATCTTTACATGAATCGAAACACTTGTTAAGAAACTGGTAAATGCATTATTTCGATTCATTTGTCGTTACCCATTAAATTCTTTGCATTGCGTATCGGTTCGTAGTTCTCTCGATTTATCGGAACATATTCTTCAATCTTTAATTCTTTTAATATTTGTCTGCCACGGGGATTATCATCGAGGGTTAATATTAATTCTTTTATTTGGTCTTTTAGCTTGTTATCCGTTTTATTAGACACTACGATTGGTGGTGCACCTGCCCAAGGCCCTTTTTCTACGATTTGTATTTGTATCGCATCTTCATTTTGTAAATCTAATAACATATCAAATAGAATACTATCTACCGCAGCTGCATCGACAGCCCCTCTAGCTACTGCACTAATTGCATAATCATGACTATACGTATAGAATGTCTCTTCAAAAAATTCCTCAGGTGTGTAGCCAAGACTATTTAGCATATCTAAAGCCGCTAACCTCCCTGTGTATGAATAAGGATCAACAAAAGCAAAACGTTTTCCTTTTAGATCTTTGAGCGTTTCTAATCCACTATTTTCGTGGGTAATAATATATGATCTGTAAAGATCTTTATTGTCTATAACTGTAGTCGCTACATCGACTACGTAGCCTTCATCAACACCAATAACGTATGAAAGTGAACAAATAAATGCTAGATCAACTTCACCATTTTTCAACAACTCATTTACTTCCTCATATGTTTGTTTTTGAATAATTGTTATTGGTCGTTCAAGGTGGTCCTCTAAATATTTAATGAGTAAATCATACTTATGACGTGTTTCTTCAGGTGAGACAACAGAGGCAAAGGCTGTTCGGATAGTATTGACCGGTTCTTCAAAATGTGTAGTTTCAATCTCTGTTTCTGTTGAGGTGAGAGGGAGATACGTCATTTTTTGTTTCTCATTACAAGCAGCTAACAATATTACTAACAAAATAATCGTATATAACTTCTTAATAAGAATCCCTCCTATATGAAAAGTGGTTCCACCGTTTTTACTTTGCTAAATACAGTAAAAACAAGTACTTTAATTATACATCTGTTAACAGCTTATAGATATCGAAGTCGTGAATTGTCAAGGAACGTTTACATTTTTTTATGTAAATAGTTGCTTACAATGAATATTTTAGAAAACTTAAGTACATTAAGCCTCAATTACAGTGACGGTTTACACACAAAAAGAGACTATCCTAAAAGTAAGTATAGTCATCTCATCTTCATAGATTGTATAAAACAATTTATTGTCGACAAGGTGAGCTAACACCAATTGGACAGCCTCTCACGTAAATATTTTATTTGATTATCCAGCTCTAGGTGGCTTTGTTACTATTACTCTTGGCTCTTCATGCCCAAGCGCATCTAGTGAAAATTTCTTAACTCCAAACATGTAAATTAAGACAGATGCGGCAATCCCACCAGCAAATATTGTCCATTCCGTAAATGTAGATGAGTATGAAGCTACTTCTCCGAAAGGTTGAACGAGCTGCCCGCCGATGACCATAATGTATTTATCAACAAACATCCCTATTAATACTAGTAATCCTGCTATAACTAGCTTTCTTGGTGTCCTGTTTTTTAATAATAGTAAAATAGGTATAACTAAACCTAGTGCAATAACAACACCCCAGAAGGCAAATGAATACGTTCCATTTAGAACCATATTAAAGTTCTCAGACCCAACATAAAACAATGTGATTAAACGCCAAGCATGGAACCCTAAAGCTACTGCTAAAAGAATTGACATTGCTTTACCCAAATAACTTAGCACTTCTTGAAGCTTAAAGTTGATCTCATTCTTAGCTACTTTATACGTTAAGACTGTAGCAATTAATAAAGTTGCAATTCCGGTAATTAAAGCTGAAAGTACAAAGTATACTGAAGTTGCCCCCCCATACCATAATGGTCGTTGGATAACTACGGCAAAGATTCCACCTAAAATACTTGTTGCTGCAATTGCTCCACATAATGTTACGTATGAAGCTATTTTTACAGCTTTTTCGTTGCCTGTTTGAACCGAGAAGAACTCAAATAGTAACACAACTACGTAAACTCCATATGTTGCGCCCATCCACCACATTGGTGCTTGTAAGTTCGGAGAGGTAATAAAGTAGAATATACGATCTAATCTCCCTAAGTCCATCGCGAGGACTAGTAACGCTGGAATTAAAACGGATATAGCTAAATATAACGATCTTTTACTAATCACTTCGAACTTCTCAAAGCCTAATGCATGACCGAATGTTGATACTAAGCACATACCGCTCGCAGCAAGAGCTAAGAATACGTAAGCTACGATTAAAAGATTCCAAGGTACTTGATCGGTTGAACCAAACACTACTTGACCTTGAATTAATGTGTTTCCCATACTGAAAATCCCAATAGCAAGAACAAGACTTGTGAGGATTACAATTGGTAACCCTTTTGCCGATGTTTTGGCTTTCATAGTTAGTTCCCTCCTTTTAGTTTAATTGGATTTACCCAATTAATTCGATTATTAAATTACCAACTTTGTTGAAGAATGTTTTTCCGGGCGTGTTTCACTGTACATTCTTCACAATAGTTCTGAAATTCTAGCTTTTTTTCACCACAACTAGGACAGTTTGTTAGTTTATGTTTTTGAAGCACTTTTTTAAGGGTGATTTCTTCAAACTTGATCGGATGTTTACTAATTTCTAAACAAGCATGTTCACAAATATCACAATCAATGCACTGCTGCGGTTGAAAGGCTAATAATTTTGTATCCTCTGTTTCAACAATTGTTAAAGCCCCGGTTGGACAAGTAGCAGAACATTTTTGACATAGCTTACAGTTACTTGTAACACTTATGTTGACGATCCCAATTTTTTTAGCAACCTTTTCGGGCACTATTCCAGTTTCGTTATTTTTCTGTAAATAGGCTAATAAATACTTTCTTCGCTCTGTTAAAGGAAGCTTATTTTTCAAATTAGGTGCGTGATCAAAAGAGTCAAATACAAGCGTTGCTAGTTGCTCTTTCGTTTTATTTTTTGTAAAGGAAAACAATTCTCTTCTTGTTATTTTTTGTTTAGCTGCTAGTTTTTCCTCTTTTTTGTTAATGATCTCGACCTTATTGTTTGAGGCTTCACTCTTATTCCATTCGTGCACCCAACTAAAATCTCGTTCATGAGTCCAGTTTGATTTGCAAGAGCGGCACTGCTTTTCATCCCATAAGATTTGTACTCTCTTATCATGAAGAGTGGCAATCATTAACATTTCAGGTGTCAGCGAAGACACACAAGGTAAGATTACATCAGTGTTTGAGTCCCCTTGTTCGCCACAAGAAAAACAAACACTTTCATAGCTTTGAATTTTCTGTTCATATTTATGAAGCTGTTCAAACTCATAATTGAACGCTTCTGTCGGGCATACGTGAATGCATAATCGACAATTGCTACACGTTGAGTGATCGAACGTTAACTTCCCGTCTTCAATAACTAGAGCTGGTTGGGGGCAAATTTCCTCACATAGTGAACATTGGGACTGTTTATTACGGTTACGTAAGCACCGATTTTCACTCCACCTCACAAAGCTTTTATCGATCATTCGCTTCATTAGAAATTTTTGCCACATGCGTATTCGCCCCTTTCCTAAGCTCTCTACTAGTTAGTTTGAAGTTCGTTGTGGAGTTAATTCTTCTCGTTCGATCATAACAACTTTAGCTGTTAGATCAGCTAACCTTTTATAGAAATCTAGCTTTGCTCTGTTCTGAATTTGCTCTTTAAAAGGTGAGATCCATTTACTTAAATGAGAGTGATTAAACTTGGTAAGTGTATTTAGATACCTCAATTCATTCGTTTCAACATATTGAAAGTATAGAAAATACACAAATTCCAGCTCGACTTTAATATGATCAGCAACATCTTTAAAGTCTTCTGACATTGTAATACCAGCTTCCCGATAGATCTCTTCAGCATATCGAGTTGATTCACCTTGAAGTTGACGTCCACTTTCTAGATAAATAGAGCTGTAGGGTGGTGCTAGCACATCGAAAGGTCCAATAAACAATTTAGCATGTTCGACGGCTAAAGCTGTTAAACTTGCGTCTTCCTGGTAAAGATCACTAAACTCTTTATCTAGCACTTCCCCGTATGTGACAAGGTCAGGGTAAAGAGTTTGTAGACTATCTTTTAATGGATCGAACAACTCCAGCATATCCTGATTTGGTTTGTTAAATAATTCAGACAAGACCTTATATAGATTTGCCTTCTGTTGAAAAACTCCTAGTTTACTTCCCATACCTTAGTCACTTCCTCTTTCATCTAGTTTGTAACTCTTAGAAACTTCTAAGATAAAATACTTTTGGTTTTGTTCCGAGATCTTCTCTTAAACCTTTATGGTTATGTCTTAATAACTCATGAATTTTATCGTTAGGGTCGTTAAGGTCGCCGACATAACGGGCTTCTGCTGGACATCTAGATACACAATATGGTTGCTCGCCACGATCTAAACGATGATCACACATTTGGCACTTTTCCACAATGCCCCGGTATCGAATCGCTTCGTAATTAAAATCACGTTCAGGGTTGTAATAAGGAACTGCTGTGCCGATTTTCTCTTTAATTTCAGCAGGAGAAGCCGACATCTCACTCCAAGCTTCTTTTTCGTTCCAGTATTGATGAGGATCTTTCTTATTGAATGAAATAACCCCATAAGGACAGGACGCCATGCAACTTTTACAGCCAATACATTTATCTGCGTTGTGTAAGGTTAAACCATTTTCATCCTTGTACATTGCTGTTACTGGACAAGCTTTCACACATGGTGCATTGTCACAATGGTTACATAGAGTTGGAATGTACTCATATCTCACATTCGGAAACTTCCCAGATTCGTTGATAATATGATGAGACCAGTTCATTCCGGTATCTGTATTATTCTCACTTTTACAGGCAATTGAACATGCTGCGCAGCCGATACATGACTGCAGGTCAATTGTCATTGCATAATTTTTAGCCACAACCGTCACCTCCGTACTTTTTTAAAGTTCTATTAAACTTTTTCTATTTTCACTCGTGTTTGACCACCGTGTCGTGCTCCACTACCACTCATCGCTTCATGAACTGGTGCTAAAATTATATTGTTATTTGCACCACGAGCAATTTGTTTTTTGCGGTCTAATGAAGCAATGTGACCATAAGCCCAGTGACCTTGACCGTAACACTTACTTACAATGCCAGGACGCGTTCCTTCCCAGAGCTTTGCTTTTACTGTAATCGTACCTGTTGGCGTTGTTAACTTCACCATATCTCCATTGACAACTCCGAGATTTTTAGCATCAATTGGGTTTATTTTCACGACATCATCCCAAGCTTCGTCACCTGGATCGGCATCTTTAAATTCTTGATACCAGGAACAGTTTGCAGAACGCGCTTCACGATTTAATTTTGAACGATGCTCCGTGAAAATGAATGGATACTCGTTTTCATCACCAACACGATACGCTGGCTCGTAGTGAGGTACGAACGCGAATTCGCCGCGTTCTGTTTGCATTGCTGCTTCCATCACTTCGTCGATCGATACGTTATGTTTTTCAGCGTGACCTTCTAAGGCTAGTTTCAACGTTTCGCTATAAAATTCAAATTGACCAGTAGCTGTTCCCCAATTCCCATCATATTTTTTATAGAATTGATATGGGATCGAGTTCCAAGTTCCAAGTTGCTTATATTCTTCCCAACCGTTAATCTTGTCACCTTTCTTTTCTACTGAAGGGTCCCATACAGGTTGAGTGTACATTTTTACGGCAATTTCATTAAATTCAGACCCATTTTCAGGTTTCTTACCACTTTCAGGATCTTTGAATTCATTTCGATAATAATTGATTAAATTTGAAAAACCTTTTCTTTCTAACGCTTCAGCTAGCATCCAAGGAATTTCAGTCTCATCAATCTTTACATCAAATGGCGAGTCAATAATTTTGTTTTGTAAATGAAGATGTGTGTGTAAGTTACCGTTACTACCACGAACCGCCCCTAAAGCCTCAAACATATGATGTGCACAAGGTAAGACGATATCAGCAAAATGTGTTTGTTCGGCTGGATTAACTGTTAGATGGACATGGAAAGGAAGTTTCGCTAAAGCTTCATCCCAACGATCTGTTCCTTGGTTACTAAAGTTAAAGTTCGTCCAGTAGCTGATGACGACTTTTAAGTCATATGGATCACCGCTTAAAATCGCGTCGGCTAATGTATTGGTTAATTTTACTCCACCTGATTTACCTGCGTTTAAAGCAGGATAGGCTAGTTTTCCTCCACGGTCAGCTCGCGGCATTGCAATTCCAGTCGCTGCAATATCATCAAGATATGGTGTGAAGTCTGGAAAATCATTTTTCGGACAACTTTCTCCTCCAGAAATAACTCCTCCAACACCATCAGCAGAGCCGACCAAGCCATTTAGAGCTGCTTGCGCTAATGCTGTATACCCACCACGAACAGCCATGCTTGAACCAGGTGATGAGAACGAAATCGCTTTAGGTGCAGCATTACCAAACTCTCTAGCGACACGGTAAATTTGCTCAGCTGGAATTCCACATCTTTCTGCCGCCCACTCAGGTGTAGCATCTTTAAGAGCAATATTCCACCATTTCACGACACCGTGGGTTTGAATTTCTTCAAAATCATCCTCACGTACAGTTCGACCAGCGATGAAACGATTTACACCGTCTTTAAAGTCACCTACAAACGGTTTGTACCATAAGCCTTCTGTTAAGAGGACGTGGGCAATTGCTACTGCTATTGCTCCATCTTCACCTGGAATTACTGGTAGCCATTCATCTGCTTTTGCCGCTGTTGTTGAAAATCTAGGATCAACACAAACAAGCTTTGCTTGGTCCTTTAGCTTGCCAAAGATACTTGCAGTGTGAGGAACTTGACGATTGGAAGCAATCGGATCTGCCCCCCATAAAATTTCATAAAAAGTATTTTCATGATCATAATCAGCGTAACCCCAATAGGCTTCAGTGTAGTAACGGCCAAATTTCTCTGACTCTGCACAAATTGATGAGTGAGAAACATTGTTTGGAGTTCCAATTATCTTTGGTAAACTTCCATAAAGAATATCGTTTACTGCGGTGTAACGTCCACGCCATACTGAGAATTTGTGTGTTTCATTGTTGTCACGTAATTCCATAATTTTCTCAGCAATTGTATCCATTGCTTCTTCCCATGTGATCGGAACAAATCCTGGATCTTCATTCCTACCTTTTTTCGGGTTTGTTCGCTTCATTGGTTGTTTGACACGATCTGGATCATACACTTGCTGTAAGGCAATATGGGAGCGAACACAGGCATGACCATGGTTTGCCTTCGCATTTGGATTACCTCTCACTTTTGTGGCACGACCATTAACACGATAAACTTGCACTGCACACCATGCTGTACAACCTTGACACGTACTTGCTATCCATTCACCTTGTGGTTCATTTTTACCAGAAGCCTCTGTTGTTTTCGTAAAGGCGTTCAACACAGGTTTTGTTTGACTAGCACCTGCAACGAAAAGTCCACTAGCTGCTGATAGTTTTAAGAAATTCCTTCTATTTACATTCACAAGATCCACCTCCATTTGGTAATTATTACTTTTCTATTTCTTTTCAAAATCCTCATCTTGAGTTAATTCTTTTGTCGATTTCTTAAATTCCTTCAATGTGTCTCCAAGTGCCCTCCCCATTTCTGGAAGCTTTTTGGGACCGAAAATAATAAGTGCGATAACTAGGATTAAGACCAAACCTGGAATGCCGATGTTTGTTAACATAGAGATTTCCTCCTTAACTTAGGATTTTAGTTTCGTTTCCCTCCTTATTGGACTACACGTCGTTACTTATCATTAATGTAAAAAAGATCACAAGCGTTTACGTAGAGGATTTTTTTTTTTCAAAAAAGGTTGCCTGTGTTCTTTTGTTACTCTTATATTGCATCAGTTGTGACATTAATCACTATCAGCAAAAAAGATACCGCTTGTAGGGAAATTACGTAATTGTGAATAAGAAAATCCCTACACTCAAAAACGTTTATAAATCAACGTTTGTAAGAGTAGGGATTTTTATTTTCTTTCATAAATTATGTATTTTCACAAATAGTTCATTTTTTATATATCAAAACAAGAGGATGCCCAAATTATTGGACATCCTCTTGAAATACTTCCTCTTAGTAGCCGTAGCCTACGTAAGAAGCTCCGATAATTACTAAAAGAATAAACAATACTACGATTAACGCAAAACCAGCGCCTAATCCATGATGAGCGTGAGACATGTTCACATACACCCCTTTTATTTTTTTGTGGTTAAACACCACTTAAAATACTATATTCAAAACATCCAGAATGTGATTAGGCCTTTGGCTTATTTCTTCATTTTTAACAAAAAATCTCATCATGGCTACTCTTAGCCAGATGAGATAATTTTTTTATAACTCTTCCATAACCTTTAGTACTGTTTTGATGTTTTCTCCAAGTAAATAATCAACTTCGATTACCATATTTGATGTTTCAGGGTTCACGCCAACATAACCTCTTTCGTACCGCTTAATTTGGTTTCCTTCAATATCAATAAAACCAAATTTTTCCCCAAATTCTGCTTCGTAGTCCGTTAAGAACTCAAAGTGATCTAACTGAAACGTACTCTGTACAAGGCTATGTTCTTCTGGACTTGACAAGCTAATTGCGTATAGTTTTACATTAGGTAATTTATCGATATTATTGTTCAGCTCAACTAGCTGATGAATGCAAAGTTGTCAGCCAACTCCTGTGAAGTAAGCGTAAATTGTTTTTCCGTTTGGAGTAATTGTCACCATATTACCTTCTATATCTGGAAGCGCCAGATCAAAATTAGCTTGGTTATATTGCATGTCTTCTTTACTAATAACTTCTTTTTTGTCTTCCTCTGCTCCGCAGCCTACGAGAGCGATGATTAAGACAAGAAAAGTTACGGCTAAGATTTTGCGCATTTTAATGTCCCCTTATTTAGTCATTTTTTATAGATAGCCTATCCAAACAGGCAAAAAGAGCTTGCCTTTAGGAAATACCCCTATATGCACTATACCGCTTTTTTTGCTTCTAAACAACAGAGTTACTTGTTTTGTCAAAAGAAGCTAGCTAGTATAATGTTGCGATCAGAAAAGAAAGAACTCATCTGCATCAAGTAACAATTTTATGTTTTGCTTCGTCTCGTCAAACTTCGGCTACCAATACCTATGCACGTAGATTTTAAAGTAGAGAAACGTTTGTTAGTTTTGCATTTCAATTTTTAACCTCATTGTAAAACTTCTAACCTCTTTTTCGCTCTTCAAAATATAAACTTTCTTCTTTTTTTTGCGAAAAGCTTCTATTCTTTCTGCCATAGTTTTCTTTCGTTGGTTGTATGTCTTGACAATAAATTTTATAAACTTCCAATCAAGTTTCTCTGCGCAGCCATCTGCCATATCTGGTCTATTTTTTCCGATATTAGTAATCCATCTTTTCACAACTCGATATAAGCATATTGATAATGGAAGTTCAATATAAACAATGGTGTCAGCCTTTTCTGCTCTAATATCAAAGGAATTGCTATAATTACCTTCAATAATCCACTTTTCTTTTTGTACATTCTCTTGTTGGCTAGCACGGAATTCATCCAACGGGGATTCCACCCAACCCGGACGCCAATAAAGTCGATCTAAATGAATCACTTCTATTTCTAATTCTTCCCCTAACCTCCTTGCCAAGGTTGATTTCCCTGCACCCGCTGAAACACCTATCACCATAATCCGCTTCACTTCTGGTTCACCTCCAAAAATTTTACAGAATACTAGTTTAACTTAACAACTGGAAAAAGTCTCAGATTACCTTCCTGCAGTGCAGTGTTAAAAAGAGTATTATAAAAAAATTTATTCAGTTCGATAATCAGTTACTGGCAAAACAGCTTCGATAAAGATAGAATAAGTTTTGAAAAGGAGCGATTTATTATGGCAAAAAACATACATATTGGGATTATTGGCTTAGGAGCGATTGGTGAACGATTAATTAAAAGTTTCGAGACTAGAGACGACATTGTAGTTTCGGCTTTTTGCGATACGTCTGAGACACGCTTAAAAGAAATGGCTGAAGCTTTTAACGTAATTAATTTGTTCACTGATTATAATGAACTTTTGAGATTTACTGAAATTGACGCTGTTTATGTAGCTGTTCCACCAAAATTCCACGAAGAAATTGTCCTTGCCTCCATAAAAGCTGGCAAACATATTTTGTGTGAAAAGCCGTTAGCAAACTCTGTAGAGGAAGCAAATCGGATGTTAGCAGCTGTTCAAAAAACAACGCTTGTTCACGCGATGCATTTCCCATTAAATTATCAAGCTAGTTTGCAACAGTTTGAAAAAATGGTTAACGATGGCTATATCGGCGAGTTGCGTCGCATCAATCTAAAAATGCATTTCCCTCACTGGCCACGATTATGGCAACAAAGCGATTGGGTAGCCGGACGTGAGCAAGGTGGGTATGTACTAGAAGTAGGTGTTCATTGGATCCAAGCGATCCAACGAATATTTGGACCAGTGAGTGAAGTTCGATCTAAATTGCAATCTCCTGAAGATCCTTCCCTATGTGAAAATGGAATTATCGCAGAGATGAAACTAGCAAATGGAGTTTCCGTTTTAATTGATGGGTTAAGTAATATTGGCGGTGAAGAACAGCTTGAGTTCGCTGCTTACGGCACTAAAGGCACAATTTTGCTCCGCAACTGGCGACAGCTTCTAGTCGCAAAAAGTGGCGAGGAGTTAACAGAGTTAGCAGTTAAGGAAGATAGTAGCCTTGATTTAATTTCCGAGTTTGCAAAAGCTGTTCATGGGCAACAAGCTGAACTCTATGACTTTTCTGATGGATATAATGCCCAAATCGTCTTAGAAGCATTACGCCATCCACAACATGATGATTGGCAAAAACTAATCTAATAGCTCGTTAGCCGCTTGAAACTGGTGATTTATCTATCAAGCGGCTTTTTTTTGTGGCTTCTGCGCCATTATTTTTCGAGAGCAACGCAAAAAAGCCGGAAGAGCACTTCAATGCGCATTCCAAGCTTTTTCTAAATTTCACTACTTAAAAGTCCAACTACAAAATGTATTACTTTAAAAGTCCTACTAACTGAAGACCATGTAAAATTCCGTCCTCATTGACATGTTTTGTTACATGCTTTGCCACTTTCTTCACTTCATCATGGGCGTTCCCCATTGCTACACTATTTTTTACAAACGACAGCATTTCAATATCGTTTAAGCCATCTCCAAAAGCATAAATCTGATCGCTATTTAAACCAAAGTGGTTAATGACTCTCTCAATTCCTTTTGCCTTTGAGCCGCCTGCTGGTAATATATCAGTTGATACTTGATGCCAACGGATAAACTGAAATTGATTAAATTTATCAATATAAGCTTGTTCAGCATCATCTTTACAGAATAATAAAGTTTGGTAAATCTCTTTATTTTCTATATAAGTAAGATCATGTTTTGGATGAGTAAACTTTAAAGTTCCCATACTTTCCACAATAAATGGATCATACTCGTTACTAGCTCGCATATCTTCATGGTCCATAAATACCAGACTATGATCAGATGTCCCTGCAAAATTAGTCAACTCCCTTAGAGTTTCTCTATGCAATGGATTTTTATAGATAACTTCTCCATTAGCAACAACATATTGCCCATTGAATGAAACATACGTATCAATTTCTAACTCTTCACGTAAATCTTTGTACATAAACGGGGCTCTCCCCGTCGCTATCGCAATTTGATGACCAGCTTTCTTTAAGTCTGCTATAGCCTCTTTCGTAGAACTCGGCAATTCCTTTTCTTCGTTTAACAGCGTCCCATCTATATCAAAAAAGATCATTTTTTTATTCCTTCTTTCACTAAAATTATTCTACTATTGTAACGTTTTAAGTCTGACAAATCCATTCATAATTATCTTTTTTTTGGAAAAAATAGGTCTATCTAATGAAATGGAGGAAAAGAAATGACTAATTTAAAATGGCCTCAGTTCCCAGAACCATATTGGCGCAAAAATTTAGAACTCCCTTCTTTTAAAAGCCTAGAAGAGGATATAACAACTGACGTTACAATTATTGGGGGTGGAATTACCGGCATTACTGCAGGTTTTTTACTATCTCAAAAAGGGGTAAAAGTAGCAATTATTGAAGCAGGAAATCTATTAAACGGGACAACTGGACATACGACAGCAAAGGTCACGGCACAACATGGGATTATTTATGATGAATTTATTAGTCATTTTGGTGAGGAAAAAGCAAAACAGTACTACTTAGCAAATGACAGTGCTCGTGCTTTCATTAAAGATACGGTTCAACAGCTCGGGATTGATTGCGATTTCAAAGAGCATGACGCCTATATTTATACCAACTCAGACAAAGAGTTAAGCAAGCTTGAAAAGGAAGCTAAAGCTTACGAAAAGCTTGGTATTCCAGGATCTTTAGTAGATGAAATGCCACTAAAGTCATTACCAATGAAAAAAGCCCTTGTTATGAAAGGACAAGCACAGTTTCATCCGCTAAAATATCTGTTCCCACTTGTAGAGAGCATACTTAAAAATGGCGGGCAAATATTTGAAAAGACAACTGCGGTTGATATTGAAGAAGGCACTCATCCAAAAGTTAAGACCAGAAACGGTAAAACGCTAACAAGCAAAAACGTCTTCTGTTGTTCGCACTACCCTTTTTACGATGCGGCAGGTTTCTATTTTGCGAGAATGTATCAAGAACGATCTTATATCGTTGCTGTTAAAAGCAATGAACCATATCCAGGCGGTATGTACATTAGTGCAGAAACACCGACACGCTCAGTAAGGACAACTCCAATTGACGATGATAATCTTCTCTTGCTTAGTGGCGAGGGGCACAAAACTGGTCACGGCATAAATACGATGAAGCACTATGAAGCCCTTGCTAATTTCGGGAAAGAAGTGCTTGGGGTAACAGACGTTCACTATCGCTGGTCTGCTCAAGATATTTACACACTTGATAAGTTACCTTATATTGGACACTTTACATCTAGTTCAAAAAATATATACATTGCCACTGGTTATCGAAAATGGGGGATGACAAACGGTACTGCCGCAGCAATGATTTTGACTGATTTAATTACAAAAGGTACAAGCCCTTATGCTGAGCTTTATACACCTTCGCGGTTCAATGCTGATCCAGATATCAAGAGATTTATTGAGCATAATGCCGACGTCGCTTACCAACTTGTCAAAGGAAAGGTCGGAATGATTCATAAACATCTTGAAGATATCGCTATCGGAGAAGGAGCTCATGTTAGAATTGATGGTCAAAAATGCGGTGCTTACCGAGACGAAGAAGGGCAGTTACACGTTGTCGATTCCACTTGCAAACATTTAGGTTGTGAAGTCGAATGGAATGATGGTGATAAATCATGGGATTGCCCTTGTCACGGTTCTCGCTATTCAATAAATGGGGATATTATCGAAGGACCAACAGAATTATCGTTGAAAAAGGTAGATTTTTGAAAACTGAATGTGAACAAGATATTAAATAGTGAATAAATAAGGCTGTCCTATAAGTTTAGCGCACCTCCTGCTACTTTAATAGAAATGGATGTTCGACACAATCTATTTATCGTAGACGAGGTGGCTAAGCCTTTAAATAGGACAGCCTATTAATTATTAATGACTATGACTACCATGGCCACCGTGGCCAGCTCCATCAGCTGGAACAATCTCTAGCATTTCATCGATAAAACCTTGAACTTTAAATCGGACAAGGTCCTCGTCCCCTACTAAATAAGCATGGTTGTAAGGTCCTTCTGTAGGTTCATGTTCAAACGTAGGTTTTAACTGTGCTAAATAGTTGTGCATTTCTTCTGAAAAATCCCCTTCAGCTAACCATACCATCGGAGCATGTTTACCTAAGTGAGCAAATGGGGCAGCGGTAATCGCTAGCTCTGGGAATTGCGTAGATAACATCACTAAACCATGACCTGGACCAACAACTTCCCAGCCAAAATTCGTAACAGGATCTCGATACTTTGCGAATTCAATGGAAACTTGTTCTGGTGTTTCACCGTCAATTCGGGTTACTTTACCATACTCACCGAGTTGGTCTACTACTTCTTGAGATATGACACTCTTAGGTCCAACTACATATATTGCGGCATCTCCATTTCTTTTTTGTAATGCAGTCTTTGTCGCTTCTGGAATATCATTCTCAGTTACAAAAAGCAATGGCTCATCCATGTGGGTAATCCAACTTCCAGTTGGAATAGAGAATAGCTTCCCTGCCTCGTCCATGGAACCAATAATTACGCTATTTGGAATATTGTTAGTCAATTCTGCATAGAGGCTATCAATTTCATTAGCGAACGCAGCTGGTTCTACTTCTTCAATCGACATCATTTCATAGCCACTTAATTTTTCTAATTCACCTTCATTTAAAGTACCCATCACCATAATTTGTGTACCATTAATATTCCCTTTTGGTTGCAGTCTCTCAATTTCAGCAAGGATTATTGATGGTATTTCACCGTTTTTCGTAAATAACAGTGGACCGTCATTTGGATGATGAACTAAATTCAAACTTGCTAAAGCTAGCTGCCAATTTTCAAAAGGGGCTAACATAATTGTTCCTGGTTGATTTGCAGTATGTGTTGCTGGCCAAATCATCTGTGATGTCATCACAGAAATTTCAAGTGGGTCACTACTGTTTAAGCGCGTGACGTTTTTCGTATTAAAATGTAACAACCCACTAGAATTTACTTCAGCTGAGCTCTCATGACCTTCATGCTTAGACACCGTATCCTCCTTCTCAGCTTCTTTATTGTGATCTGTGCCATGGTCGTTTGAACACCCAATAAAAAAGCTTATCGAAAATAAAGCTATCGTTATTAAAAATAATTTTTTCATTTTTAATTCCTCCCTTTCTACAGTAATTATAGTGCTTAGTTTTGAAGAAAGTATGAAGAAAATGTGGCTAGTCCGAAAACATCTAGTATTATTCTGAAAATTTGAACATAATCATAAAAATATATAGAAATATCTGAAAATTATGTTATAGTAATATTTATCACTTAAAATTTAAAGATTTAAGGAGGAAATTAGTGATGGATCAATTAAATTCAAATCGCGAACAATGGAATTCCAGGCTTGGGTTTATTTTAGCAGCTATGGGGTCAGCGGTAGGATTAGGTAACATTTGGCGGTTCTCTTATGTTACCGGAGAAAATGGTGGAGCGGCATTTTTACTCGTATACCTACTTTGTATTATTGCAATTGGTATTCCGATTATTATGGCTGAGTTCACAATTGGTAGAAAAGCTCAAAGTGACGCTGTCGGCTCTTTTGAAAAACTTGCACCAGGAAAACCTTGGATTGTTGCCGGTTTTATGGGAGTTGCTTCTGCATTTATTATTTTATCCTTTTATGGAGTCGTCGCAGGTTGGACTGTTAAGTACTTTTTTAGTTATTTAACTGGTGGGTTTGCAGTTGAAAATGATGCCCAATACGGGGACGTATTTGTTGGCTTTATTACAAGTACGTATGAGCCACTTTTATGGCAATTCTTGTTTATGGCTTTAACAATCGGAATTGTATTTATGGGTGTAAAAAAGGGAATCGAAGCTTCAAATAAAATTTTAATGCCATTATTAGCTATTTTAGTTATTATTCTTGCAGGTTATAGTTTAACGTTAGGGGGAGCAAGTGAAGCACTATCTTTCTTATTTTCACCAGATTGGAGTAAGTTAGCAGATCCAAACGTCTACTTAGCAGCGCTTGGGCAAGCATTTTTCTCCTTAAGTCTAGGTATGGGTGCATTAATCACTTATGGTAGTTACTTGTCTAATAAGGAAAAGTTACCTGGGGCAGCTCTTGGTGTAGCCACATTAGATACTGGATTTGCGATCATCTCGGGACTAATGATTTTCCCAGCAGTATTTGCTTTTGGTATTAACCCTGGAGATGGACCTGGCCTTGTATTTGTTACATTACCTGGAATTTTCGATAGCATTGCCTTTGGTACGTTATTTGGATTTGCATTCTTCTTCTTATTAGCTGCGGCAGCTTTATCATCTGCTATTTCATTACTAGAAGTAGCTGTTGCCTATTTTATTCGGAAGTTTAGTTGGTCACGGCAGAAAGCTTCGCTTATTGTCGGTGGCGTTATTTTCCTACTAGGAGTTCCTTCATCTTTAGGAATTGGGCCATTATCAGACATCACGTTCTTTGGAAAAGATATTCTTGATAGCATGGACTTTATCGCTTCAAATATCCTACTTCCACTTGGTGGCCTAATTATTGCCTTATTTATGGGCTGGGGCTGGAAGAAATCTGATGCCCTTGCCGATTCAGATTTTGGCGATACGGCTTTAGGTAATGCATGGATCTTTACATTACGATATGTTGCTCCAGTTGCAATCTTCCTTATTTTCCTAGCATCAACTGGCCTTCTTAAACTAATTCTTGGCCTATTTTCATAATAAGCCCAAAGCAACACATTGCTAGACTAGTAAAACTCATTATCTTGTAATATTCACATAAAGCCGATCAGAAAAGACTGATCGGCTTTGTTTCTGTTTATTTTTTTCTTACAAATAAAAAATGACTCAGATTAAAATCACCTGTTTGACTCGTCTTCACGTTTTTATTTAAGTTTAAGCTGTTCCCTTAAGGAATGGTTAACAAAATACTTAGGATAATAACCGCTTAACACATTAACGACATTTTGAGCTGTTTTTCGCTTCAGCTCTTCTTGTGCTTCCTCTGAATACCAACCGACATGTGGATTAAGAATGACATTATCCATTTTCATGAGCGGATTATCTTTCGATATTGGTTCTACTTCTACAACGTCCAATGCCGCCCCTGCAATTGTCCCTTCTTGTAAGGCTTTAATTAATGCTTTTTCATCGATTACAGGTCCTCTTGCCGTATTAATAATAAATGCTTCTTGTTTCATTAACTTAAATTGGGCAGTAGTAATCATACCAGTTGTTTTCTCGTTAAGTGGAGCATGTACGGAAATATAATCTGCTTGTTTACAAAGCTCGTCTAAACTAACTAATTGAACGTTTAGTTGCTTGGCCACCTCTTCATTAACAAATGGATCGAACGCAAGCACTTCTAATCCAAAGGCTTGAGCCTTACTAGCCAACGCTTGAGGGATTTGACCAAACCCAACTAAGCCCAACACTCGCCCTCTTAACCGATAGATTGGGACTCCTACATTAAAATCCCAAATCCCTTCTTTTACAGCTTTATCTAAGTGAACTACTTTTCTAGCTGCGCTCATTAAGAGGGCAAACGCGTGATCAGAAACCTCATCTATACAATAGTCTGTTACATTACTGACAATAATTCCTTTTTCAGTTGCTGCATCAACATCTATGGTGTTTACTCCCACACCATAGCGGGCGATGACTTTACATTTCTCAAGTTTTTCTATTACCTTTCTTGTAATTGGTGCATATTGATTTATTAATCCATCGGCATCTTTACACGCTTCAATGACATCTTCCTCTGTCCGACATTGAGCCGTAGTTAATTCAATTCCAATTTCTTTTAGTACTTCTTGTTCAGTAGCTAAACTCTTATATTCATAATCGGTGACAACTACTTTAAACATGCTGTTCGCTCCTTAGCCTAGCCTAGAATAGCTAGTAATATCGTTATAGTAAAAATACTAACAACCGTTGTCATTAATGTAATCGCGGATACGAGTCTTGGTTGTGCATTGAATTGAACTGCATACATAACAATTGTTGCTGCAGAAGGCATCGCTGCAGACACAATGAGTACTTTTGCGAGTAACGGGTCAAACGGGAATAGCAATGTAATCAGATAAGCAATGAATGGTGAAATGATTAGTCTTACTATTACTCCGTATGAAATATGTCCCCATTCAAACTTCGACCATTTAATATTAGCAAGCTGCATCCCTAAGATGATCATCACGGTTGGAATCGTTGCATCTGCGATAATATCGATTGTTTGAAAAAGATTGTTAGGAATTTTTAGTTGAAAACCTTTTAGCAAAAGGGCAATAATTACCGCATACGTAGCAGGCATTTCAAAAACTGATTTTATTGCCACTCCAATGGTAGCTTTACCTCTTGCAGCATAATAAACTCCGAAAAAATTCATAATAATGGCTTGTAAAACTAAAAACGATACAGAGTAGGCAAAACCAATATCTCCATATGCAAATAAAATAATTGGTGCCCCGTAGTTTCCTGAATTCATAAAAGCGGTAGAGAGAATAAGACCACTCTCAATGGATTGGTTATATTTTCGAATTCTTGCATAAATCACATTGATAACTATAATCGTAATTAGTAAAATGGCGGAAAAAATGACCATATAGAAATATTGCATATCTAATTCGGCTGAATAAAAAACACGGAAGACTAAGCACGGTGTCATGACGTAAATGGCTACGGTTGATATCGATTTAATATCAAGCCTTTTCCAAATTTGAACTAAGTAACCAAATAAAAACACTAAGATTACAGGCAGTACTACTTGAAAAAATATTTCCATATTTTACCTCTCGTGTCGCCATTAGAGCTATTTAATAGCTTTTCAATGTAGTTTCGAGCGCTTTAACGGAACTACATATTGTATCTTATTGACGATAATATAGAATTTGAAATTCATTACATTCATAAAGTATGAAAGAAAAACGGTTGGAAGACCCTACCGTTTTTCTTTCATTTCTTAGGTTAAATATTTTTCGATCTCTTCTACCGCTAGGTCGCAATCATCACCAACGGCTCGAATGAATAATTTATCTCCATTTTGCAGTTGTAGTGTAATTAAACCGAGGAAACTTTTTAAATTGACTTCAACAATCATCCCTCTCACCTGTTTTTTAAGAAAAATCTCAGATTTAAGTGGTTGAATTGACTTGCTTAAATCAGTGATTGTTTGGTCTTCAGAAATGTTTACAATAATATCTTTAGTACATTCTTTCTCCATTTTCAGCTTCAATCCTTCTATATTATATTTTTATAAGAAAAACAGTGAAATTTGAGGCAAGAAAATTACGATAAATAATGTAAATACCATTACTAAGAAGAACGGTACAATAGCTTTTGATAAAGCTTCTATTGATAATCCTGATATGCCCGAACCAACAAATAGATTTACTCCGAGTGGAGGTGTTATAAAACCAATTGCTAAGTTTAACACCATAATAATTCCAAAATGAACTGGATCATAGCCAATGTTGATTGCAATTGGTAATAAGATTGGTGTTAAAATAATTATCGCTGCCAACGTATCCATAAAGCATCCTACGATTAGGAGTAATAATGTAATTAATAGGATAATTACAATTGGACTTTCTGAAACTGATAACATCGCTTGAGCCACTTGATTCGGAATTTGTTGAATAGTTAACAGACGACCAAATGCTGTAGCTGTTCCAACAATAATTAATATTGTTGCTGTAGTTAGTGCGGAATTTGCGAGAACACTTGGTAAATCCTTAATTTTTAATTCTCTGTATAAAAGTAAGCCAGCAACTAAACCATAAACAACTGCTATAACAGCTGCTTCCGTCGGTGTAAAGATGCCGCCGTATATCCCACCTAAAATAATAATTGGAATTAATAACGCCCATTTGGCATCCCAAACTGATTTGGCAATACCACTTATTGATGTTTTTTCATCTAGGCCAGTATAGCCCATTTTTTTAGAGTAGAAATATGCATAAACAATTAATGCAAAACCAACTAATAGTCCTGGAATTATACCAGCAATAAACATGTTAGCAATTGAAACGTTCCCAACTACACCATAGATGACCATCGGAATACTTGGTGGAATAATAACTCCTAATGATCCCGCGGCACAAACAACAGCCGTTGCAAATCGCTTGTCATAGCCTTGACGCACCATTGCAGGGATCATAATTCCACCAATAGCTGCAACTGTTGCAGGACCTGAACCAGAAATTGCTGCGAAAAACATACAAGTGATGATTGTGGCAATAGCAAAACCACCTGTCTTGTTACCAACTAGGGAGTTTGCAACGCGGAAGAGGCGTTCAGAAATTCCGCCTTTACCCATAATCTCACCAGCTAAAATAAAAAACGGTACAGCCATTAGTGGAAATGAGTCAACTGATGTAACTAATTCTTTTGCTAAGAATTCTAGTGGTAGTGAACCGGAATATAAAATTGTCACAAGTGTGGATAAACCAAGAGCGATACCAATTGGAACACTTAATAGTAGAAATAATGCAAATGAAATAAATAAAACTGCTGCTACCATCTTTTAGCCCTCCTACTCTTCCTGTAGTTTTTCTTGTGTTGTTTTTATTTCCAATTCACCATCACCGAACAATGCTTTAAATTGTTTAATTAAGTTCTGGATGATACGAATGGCCGCTAGTCCCATCCCAACCGGTGCCGCTAAATAAACGAAGCCCATTGGAATTTGATTTGCAGGCGATTTTTGACCTAATTCAAGAATTGTCATGGCTATACCTGATCCATAACGAATAACGAACAAACAGAAAGACAAAAACAGTAAATTTGAGATAATTGTAAGAACTAATCTTCCTCTTTCTTTAAATAACAGTAAAAGAACATCGACTTTAATATGACGTTGTTTCTTAACCCCGTAACTAATTCCAATATAAACAAGCCAAATGAAACTATAACGAGCTAATTCCTCAGACCATGAGAGTGACGCATCAAAGACGTAACGCATAATAACTTGTAAGAAAATAACAGAAACCATTATTACTGAAAAGACAACAAGAATTACTTCTTCAGTATGATCATCAAACCATTTCAGTACTTTCATCTATTTCCTCTCCTTTTTACAAAATACATATCCTCTATAATGAAGATCATAGAACCTTCTCTGCTCTGCATCAGCATGACATCTAGCTAAATGGGAATATGAAACTTCAATCGTTTTTAAGGAAAGCACAACTGTTTACCTTAGAATTGACTTGCCAACATTCATGAAAGCACAGACCCCAGTTTTCCTTATCCTTTTCTAAAGTACGAACAGATAAACACTTGTGCTTTCCAAAATTTATTAGTAAGAGAAGGTGCCATGCACCCTCTCTTCGATTTATTATTATTGTTGCGCTTCTGCTACTGCTTGGAATACTGCATCTACTACATCTCTACCAATTTGATCAGCAAATTTTTCAATTACAGGTGCAACTGTGTCCACCATTTCTTGACGAGCTTCTGGAGAAACTTCAGTGAATGTCATTCCCTCAGCTTGTAAGTTCGCTAAATACTCAGCCGCAGTTTCACGGTTCATATTACGTTGGTATGCTCCTGCTTCATAAGCTGCGTTTGTAACGATTTCTTGGTGCTCTGGAGTTAACCCATCAAAGAATGATTTGCTCACTAGGAATACCCATGGGCTATAAATATGGTGAGTATCAGAAACGTACTGTTGAACTTCATAAAACTTTTGTAAATAGATTGTCGCATAAGGGTTTTCTTGTCCATCAACTGTACCTTGTTGCATTGCCGCAAATAACTCTGTGAATGCCATTGGCGTTGGATTTGCTCCAAGTGCACGGAATGCTTCTAAATGTAACTGGTTTTCCATTGTACGTATCTTTAAGCCTTTAAAGTCATCAACAGTTGCAACAGGGTGTCTACTGTTTGTTAAATCACGGAAACCATTCTCCCAGTAACCTAAACCAACCAATCTTTGATCAGCTAATCTTGATAATAGTTCTTCTCCTACTTCTCCTCCTAATACAGCGTCTGCTACTTCCTCATTAGGGAATAAAAACGGGATATCGAACACACTAAATTCCGGAATAAAGTTAGCAATTACTGCTGTAGAAGGAATTGTAATCTCCTGAGAACCAAGTTGCAGGGCTTCTGTCATTGTACGATCGTCGCCAAGCTGTCCACTATGGTATGTTTCTACAATGATCGCACCGTTTGTTTGCTCTTCTACGAGTTCCTTAAATTTAACTAACCCTTTGTACTGTGGATGTTGGTCATTAAGACCGATCCCTGCGCGCATTGTTTTTACTTCTGTTGGTGCTTCTGTCGTAGTATCTCCACCAGGAGCTGGTGTTTCCGGTGTAGGAGTAGCGCCTCCCCCACAGCCTACGATACCTAGTGCTAAGATTGCTGTGCTAAGAAATAATCCTAATTTTTTTTTCATTTTTAAATTTCCTCCTTGATTTTCTCATTTATTAAACTGAATAAAAATTAGTTCAGTTGTAACAATGTTAGCGTTTACATGTAATTGCAAAAAGTATGATCTCACCAAATTCATTTCTTAATGCAATAACTACTTTAGATGGCGAAGTCCTACCTTCGAAATTATCTTCTACCCTCCTCAAATATCTTCCATTTCTAGAAATTATGCTCTAGTTTACTTTCTGCATAATTGCCAATTCTTATTACAACCGATTATGAAACTTTATTTCTTTTTTGATCGTTTGAAAGAAAATTCCTTACAAAACTAATTATATGATAAATTATTTCTTTTTCAATACTTTTTATGAAAAAATATTTTTTTATTTTCGGTTATCATATATTATAGATAGTAGAAATACTTTTCTTAGGAGTGAAAATACGTATGGTTCAAACGCATTGCATTGCCCGAATAAAATCTTCATATGCAGATTTCAGTGATAAAGAAAAACAAATTGCAGATTATGTTATGAGTAACCCCAAAAAAATTGTTCATTCAACGATTAGTCAGGTAGCTGAAGATTTAGGTTTAGCTGAAGCAACAGTTTTTCGATTTTGTAAGCGGATCGGATTTAAAGGCTATCAAGCAATGAAAATTGCTTTAGCTTCTGAAGTAGTCAATTTAATGGATGATATTCACGAGAAAATTAAGATAGGTGATAGCGAAAAAGAAGTAGCCGAGAAGGTTTTCAAAGCAAACATTAGAACATTAGAAGAAACGTTACGAATTATTGAGAAAGATCATTTTAAGGAAGCGGTACAAGCCATCCTAAACGCTAATAAAATTGAATTTTATGGAAATGGCGGCTCAGGGTCTGTTGCAGAAGATGCTCATCACAAATTTTTACGAACCGGTTTGCAAAGTGTGGCTTATAGTGATTCCCACTTACAAATCATGTCAGCTGCCTTACTCAACAAAAATGATGTCGCTGTGTTAATTTCTCATTCTGGCTCAAACAAAGACATGCTTGAAGCACTTGAGGTAGCAAAGAATGCTGGGGCATTTACGATTGCTATTACTACTTTAGCTAAATCACCTCTCAGCCAAGGAGCAGATATTACCCTTTTTACCGTCAGTGATGAAACTGAGTACCGTTCAGAAGCATTGTCATCAAGACTTGCACAATTAAGTATTATCGATGCTCTCTATGTAAACATTAGTATTGCGAGAAAAGAAACAATGAAAAATTCGTTACAGAGAATTAGGTCAGCTATTTCATTAAAACGTCTATAAAAGGATGTGCCTTAATTATGGAAAAATACGTTATCGGATTAGATATCGGAACTACCAGTGCAAAAGCAGTTTTATTTCGAAAAAATGGTCTTGTTGTCGGAGAAAGTGAAAGCCTTTACCCTGTTCACCACCCCCATCCTTCTTGGGCAGAGCAAGATCCTATCATCATAGAAAAAGCTGCTATTGAAGCGATCCGAACTGTTATTAAAAATGCTAATGCTGATAAGAGCCAAGTCACGGCGATCGGTCTATCAACGGCGATGCACTCTCTTATCTGCATTGACGACAATGACCAACCCCTCTCTCCGTCGATCATATGGGCAGACGGACGAAGTGTCGATCAAGCAAAACGACTTCGATTACAGACAGACATTTATTTAAAAACTGGGACACCTATTCATCCGATGTCTCCTCTTTGTAAACTGGTTTGGATGAAAGAAAACAACTATTTACCTTATGAAAATGCTAGTAAGTTCGTTTCTATAAAAGAATTTTTGTTATTAAGGTGGTTTGGTGAAGCTGTAGTTGATTATTCTGTTGCATCTGCAACTGGTTTATTTAATATCCATTCGTTTGACTGGGATGATGAGGTCCTTTTGGTTGCAGGGATTCGAAGAGAACAATTATCTAAACCAGTAGCTCCAACAACGATATGCCAAGGATTAAGTAACGAGCTCGCAAATGAAATGGGACTAGATATCAATACTCCGTTTGTTCTTGGCGGAAGTGATGGACCTTTAGCCAATTTAGGCATCGGTGCCATTGCCCCTGGTGATGTCGCTTTAACCGTTGGAACGAGTGGAGCGATTCGTCAAATGTCCGCAAAGCCAAAAACAGACGAACTACAAGAAATCTTTTGTTATGCTGTAACTGATGATCGTTGGATTATGGGTGGCCCTACAAACAATGGCGGGATTGTTTTCCAATGGCTTCGAGATGTGTTAGGGGAAAAAGAAGTAGCTCTAGCATTGCAACAAGGTGGAAATTCTTACGACTTATTAACAAAATTAGCTTCCGATGTTACTCCAGGGTCAAACGGCCTTCTCTTCTTACCGTTTTTAAACGGAGAACGTGCACCTTACTGGGATGCTAATGCTCGTGGAAGCTTAATTGGACTAACTTTGTCTCATAAGAAGGAGCATATAATTCGAGCCGGTTTAGAGGGAGTTGTTTATAGCCTCTATAGTGTCGGTGAGGCATTAGAACGACTTGCTGGACAACCTGTTAATTTATTTGCAAGTGGCGGCTTTGCCCGCTCACCACTCTGGTTACAAATGGTTGCCGATATTTTTGGCCATTCAGTGCAAGTACCTGAAAGTCACCAAAGTTCAGCTTGGGGTGCTGCTTGGTTTGCCCTCCTTGCAGTTGGTGAAGCCTCTTCTTTAGAAGGAATAAAGGAATCAATTCCGATGAAACAGACTTATGAGCCTAACGGTGAATCACATAAAATATACAAAGAACTATACGAGACCTACCGAGAGTTATATATGGCTTTAAAGCCACACTTTACAACACTAGCTAATTTTCAGCGAAAACACTAACAAAGAAGAGCATGTGTAAGTGTAGCTGACTTGATTAAAGCAAATCCAAATGACGACCCGTAAGAATTAACTTTGGGTTCACAAATAGTAATTCCACTATAAACTAGTATCCTATAAAAAGTCCTGCATCTCTTCATGCAGGACTTTTTATAATTATTAAATTAGTTATTATATCAAAAAAAATACCTACTAACTTTACATTGAGTAAATAAAGATTTTAATCCTCCATGCTTTTTTACTTTTTCTTGATTACTTCTTTTTTATTCTTATCTTCTTTCATTAATTCTACGTGTACGTGGAATTTTTTTTCATTAATTCTTTCTACACGGAGAACTACCCCTTTTCTTCCCTTAATTTTAATCCCTTGTCCTTCTGATGGTACCTCATTTAACAGCTGACTTAATAGAATATCGCTTTTTTCATAGTAAACAACATTTACCAATTCCTCACACCCATTTCGTTAAAATTTCTGGAGACTTTTAAGCACTATTTATAGAAGATATATGATCACAATTAAAATTAAACACTACTATTTTAAATTTTTTTTAATTTTTTTCTAGGAATAAGAAGGCCGCTACAAGTCGATAATTGTAGGCATCATCTGATGAATAATGATTTTTTCTTTACTGTGTTTATTATTGAAAAAACTCCCACTAGACTAGCCTAGTGGGAGTTCCATTTAACTATAATTTTCTAATACCACCAGTAGCCGCTGACGAAGCGTTGTTTGCATACATACGTAAATACTTACTAGCTTCACGTTTAAGAATTTCTAAACTTGAAGCCCGTTCTGCTAACTCAGCATCTGAAACAACTAGATTAATAGAGCGACTTGGAATATCAATTTCAATAATATCGCCATCTTCTACTAGTGCGAGTGTTCCACCTTCTGCAGCTTCAGGACTAGCATACCCAATGGAAAGTCCTGCACTTGCCCCTGAGAAACGTCCATCGGTAATAAGGGCTACTCGCTTAAACTTCCCTAACACTTCTGTACAACGATGTAATTCTCGCATTCCAGGTCCCCCTTTAGGACCTTCATAACGAATCACGACAGCGTCTCCTTCAAAAATTTGATCTTGTTCATATGCTGCCACAAAATCTTCCTCGGAGTTAAACACCTTTGCTGGACCAGAGAAAGTAAGAAGGTCCTTGGAAACCGCCGACTGTTTAATTAAAGCGCCATCTTTTACCAAATTTCCTTTTAAAACAGCGATTCCACCTTCTTGATCAATTGGTTTTTCTAAGGAATAAATGATCTCACGGTCTAGAACATCATGGCCTTCGATATTTTCTCCTACTGTTTGGCCATTCACAGTTATTTCATTTAAGTGGAGTAAAGAACGCAATTCTTGCATTAACGCAGGCATTCCACCTGCTCGTTGTAAGTCATTTGTTGTATATTCATTATTATTTGGCGTAACTCCTGCTAAAAATGGAACTTTACGGCTAATGTCGTCAAATAAATCAAATGGAAGCTGAAGACCTACTTCATGAGCAATTGCTGGCAAGTGTAAACATGCATTTAAAGATCCACCCATTGCTAAAAGAACTGAAATAGCATTTTCAAATGCCTCTTGAGTCATAATTTGTTTCGGAGTAATCCCCTTTTTTACAAGTTCTACCACTTGGCGACCTGCCTCCTCCGCAGCATCTAACTGTTCATCAGATAAGGCTTGCATCCACGATGTTTTTGGTAAAGCCATACCAAGAGCCTCTGATAGACCTTGCATTGTATTGGCAGTACCAAGGAATGGACATGCCCCTGCACTTGGATAATACAGATTTGTAATTTTAACTAACCCTTCTTCATCTAGCTTCCCTGCTAAAAAGTCTTTTCTCGCCGCTTTCGATTCATATGGCTTTATATGATTTGGCATAACTCCACCAAGAACGACTACAGAAGGTAGGTTCAAACGACCAGCAGCCATCAACATACCTGGAACAATTTTATCACATGAACTTAGGGCAACCATTCCATCAAACATCCCATGGCCTTTCACCATAATTTCAACGCTATCGGCAATTGTTTCACGACTCGGTAACGAATATCTCATTCCTTCATGACCTTGAGCGATACCGTCACAAACAGCAATTGTATTAAATTCTAGTGGTAAACCGCCTGCCTCACGAACCCCTTTTTTTACACGCTCAGAAAGTTCGCGCAAATGTACATGTCCAGGAACAACTTCGTTCCAAGAGTTAGCAATTGCAATAATAGGTTTATCCATGTTTTTATAATCAACACCACATGAGCATAGGTGTGCTTTTAATATAGCTCTAGTAAATGGAGCAATTTCAGATAGTTTGTTTTCCATAATTGAGATCTCCTTTATAGTAGATTTAGTTTTTTTAGTCCTAATTTTAAGTTCTCTTTTTCCGTATCGGTTAATGGTCTAAGTGGTAGTTTTACTTCTCCTACATCAATTCCACGAAGTTTTAACGCTTCATAATATGGAGTAATGTAAGAACCTAACTTTAAAACATCTCGAACTTGATTGGCACGGTATTGAAGTTCTTTCGCTCTTGCCATATCTCCTGATTGATAAGCGTCATACAATTCAACCATCACTTCAGGAAAACAATTTCCAACTGCGGATACAACTCCTGTTGCTCCCATCGCTAAAGCTGGGTACACTAACGCATCTGTACCGACAACAACATCATATGCCTCGCCTAAAGCCCAAATGTAATCTTGTAAACGGGATAAATCCTTAGAACTGTCTTTAATACCTTTAATATTTGAATGCTTTTCGGCTAATTTACGAACAAGCTTAGGTTTTAAATCGTTTTTTGCGTTACCTGGAATGTTATATAAATATAATGGTAGATTTGGCACTGCCTCTGCTACTGCTGAAAAATGCAGTTCAAGAGAAATATCATCGTGTGGAAAATACCAAGGCGTTACAATTGCTGCAGCACTCGCCCCTACCTTTGCTGCATGGTTTGTCACATCAATCGTTTCTGCCGTAGAAATAGCACCGGTGTGAACGATTACCGGGATGCGGTTGTTCGTTTCTTCAACAACAGTTGTAATCACTTTCTTCCGGTCTTCTACCGACATAAGTGGACCTGAACCATTCGTTCCTAAAGGGAACAAACCGTGTACCCCTTTCTCGATTAAGAAATTAATATAGTTACGAAGCGCTTTTTCATTTACTTCTCCGTTCTTAGTAAATGGGGTTAGTACTGCTGGAATTACACCGTGTATCATCTTTAATGGCCTCCTAGTACGAAAAATTTTTTAATATATTTGAATTATACGAAATAAAATTTCATTAATCTACAGTTTTACCGAATTTATTTTCTTATTTTTTATCATTTGTGAAATTTTATTTCACAAATCCTATTTAGATATAAGAGAATTAATAAACAAATTTTGGAAATGATAACAGTATTAAATTATTGGAGAGGTTTATATGCCTAGTATTGTTTCAGTTAGTTCATTTAACCCACCTCATTCATTAAAACAAGATCTAACGATGGAATTCGCTCGGGAGTTATTTAGTGAAAGTTATCAGGATATTGAAAGGCTCCTTACTGTTTTTTCAAATGGTCAAATCGAAGAAAGACAATTTGGAGTACCATTAGAGTGGTTTAAAGATGAGCATTCTTTTCAGGAACGTAATGATTTATATATTGAATTAGCTACTCAATACGGTGCAGAGGTCATTAAGCTTTGTCTTGAAAATTCTTATTTTTTAAAGGAGAACATAAATGTTAGCGCGATTGATGCAATCATTTTTGTGTCGAGTTCAGGTATAGCAACTCCTAGTCTAGATGCGAGAATTATGAACCTACTTCCTTTTTGTCCTCATACAAAACGAATTCCACTTTGGGGACTTGGTTGTGCTGGGGGTGCAGCAGGGATGTCTCGAGGCTATGAATATTGTAAAGCTTATCCTGATGCGAACATCTTAGTCGTTTGTGTTGAATTATGTAGTCTAACGTTCCAACGGAATGATCGTTCTAAAAGTAACCTCATCGGTACTTCTCTTTTTGCTGATGGTGTGGCCTCTGCGTTATTAATGGGAGATGAGTCCCCTCTCCTTAGCAAAGCGAAACAAGTCGTCCAGCCAACAATTTTAGCGACGCAGTCGACGTTAATGCCTAATTCTGAAGATGTAATGGGCTGGGCTCTAAAGGATAGTGGTTTACATGTTGTTTTTTCAAGAGATATTCCAAACATCATTAAAAAGTGGCTTCGCCCTAATGTAGAGGAATTTTTACAGTCGCAAGATATTAATTTTAGCCAGTTGGCTGAGTTTATTGCTCATCCTGGCGGGAAGAAAGTACTTGATTCGTATGTTGAGTCTCTTGGAATTACTGGGGAAATGGTTAGTACTAGTCAACAAATATTAAAAAAACATGGCAATATGTCATCACCAACAGTACTTTATGTCCTTGAGGAAATAATGAAGAAGAAGCATAATAATGGCGACTTCGGACTTATGGCTGCCCTTGGGCCTGGATTTTCCTCAGAATTGCTGCTACTTCAATGGAAAGGGGATTATCAATGATCTTTATATACTTACTAATTTTCATTGTCATTGCCCAAAGGCTTGTGGAAGTCATCATTGCAAATCAAAATGCTAGCTGGATTAAAAGCCAAGGAGGCTATGAAGTTGGGCGAGAACACTATCGTTATCTTGTCTTGCTTCATTCGCTATTCTTTGTCTCACTTTTAATTGAGGTTACAATACATCGACCTAACTTTGTTAGTTGGATGGTTATACCTTTTGTTATCTTTTTACTCGCCCAAGTTGGACGAATCTGGGCTTTAACATCGTTAGGTAGGTTTTGGAATACAAGAATTATGGTATTACCAGGAGCAAAAGTAATTGCACAGGGTCCATATCGCTTTATGCGGCACCCTAATTATGCGATTGTCATTACTGAAATACTGATGTTCCCGCTTGTTTTTCAAGCATATTGGACAGCGATCGTCTTCACTGTTTTGAATGCGGTCATTCTTTCTATTCGGATTAAAGTAGAAGAGAATGCCCTCAAAGAAGTGACAAACTATGAGGATGAATTTGAAAAACGGGGACGTTTCGTTCCTAGTTATGAGAAATAAATCTCGGTGAGACGCGGTGCCAGGCACCCTAAAAAGACAAAAATAGGCTAATGTCCATACAAGAAAGACATTAACCTTTTTCTTATTTAGTGGCGCCTGACACCGCTATGAGTTAATCAACAATGATGCTTGTGATGAAGAATTGGCCATTGTCTTCGTAGAAGTTAATAATGACAGGCTCTTCTTCAGGTATGTCGTTTATATAAACTTTGACTTCATCTGTTAAGCGATATACAGTAATATTTCCCGCTGCATCAGTCATCTCAACAGAATTGCTATCAATAAGACCATTTAATGTGGCAGTCTCAGTTTTAACTCCAGCTTTAGAGTCTTTATCAGTAACAATTTCGATCTCTGTTCTTAGCCCATCAGATTCTCGAGCGGAAGACCAAATTTCTAATGAATACATTCCACTTTCTAACATTGGGATTACCTCGGTCAAATCAACATCAAAGACTAACTCTCCATTTGCAGCAAGTGTTTTTTCTACAAAGGCTTCGCCAAACATCATCTCATCTGAATACTGATATACTTTCGTGCCATCTTGTGCTTTAATGATGAAATCAAACTCCTGCAAGCTAGAAAATGTTAGCTCAATATCTTTCTCAGTTGTATTCACTAATTTAAATAGATACTTGCTTCCGTTTTCTTTCGCAATTAATTCTACCGCAATGGCATCTTCTTCAATGACTGTTACTTCTTTATCAACTGGCTCCTCATAACCTGTATCAGGACTGCCACCAACAACTTCCTTCTCTTTTATATCTGCTGTTCCACAAGCCGTCATTAGTAATGCAGCCACTGCAATACTTGATAATACTTTCCAATATCTTTTCATTTTATTTCCCTCCATAATTATATTCATCTTATTTGTGTTTTGTTTTGGTTTCAATAACTTAGTCGCTACAGAATCAAAAAGGTTACAAAAAAATTTCCAGTCATATATTATTTGCTTCCTAGCTTGTTAGTTTGTTACAATTAACAGCAGAATTACTTAGGAGGCTAACATTTCATGATTCGAAATATGGATGATAGAGTTGGTTATCATATCGGTATCGTAGCGCATTTTATCCAAAATAGCTATAATCAAAAGCTAGCAGAATATGATTTAACTATCGCTCAAGCAAAGGTCTTATACATGCTTGTCAAATATGGGGACCAATTGCAGTTAGAATTACAAAATCGACTCTATATCAAAAGTTCTACGATGAATGGAATTATCGAGTCAATGCTGAAAAAGCAATTAATTAACAAAAAGGATAGCGATAGCGATCGCCGTTCGAAAATAATTTCCTTAGCAGAAAAAGGTAGAGTCTTAGAGGAAAAACTTTGGTTAGGAACGAAAGACATGGATGCAGAGTTACTAAAAGGCTTTATCGAAGTAGAAAAACAACTATTACTTTCATCTTTAAAAAGAATAAAACATAATTTACTTGAAAACAAAGAGGGGAATGAACATGCAACAAAAATATCAAAGTGAACGTCTTGGAATTGAACCAATACCTAAGCTTTTACGCTCCTTATCTATTCCTGCTATGGTCGGAATGTTCGTCATGGCTTTATACAATGTTGTTGATACTATTTTTATTTCATACGCTGTTGGCATTTCAGCCGTTGCTGGCTTAACGATATCTTTTCCAGTCATTATGATCATAATGGCCATTTCAGTCGCTATGGGGATTGGTGGTTCTTCTGTTATTTCTAGACGCCTTGGGGCAAAGCGGGAAAAAGAAGCAAATCAGGTTTTCGGTAATATTGTCGCCATGATTATTTTTGTAAGTATCATTGGAATTATCGGAGCTTTTACGATCTTAGAACCCATGTTAATTCTATTTGGGGCAACACCTGATATTCTTGGATACTCCTATGATTATATGTTTCCAATTTTAATTGGAACATTTCTGTTTTCTTTTGGTTTTGCGACAAATAGCATTGTTCGTTCTGAAGGAAACGCTAGATTTTCGATGAATATTATGATTATCTCATCAGTACTAAATATTATCTTAGACGCAATCTTTATTTTCGTTCTTGAGATGGGTGTTCGCGGTGCGGCTTATGCCACAGTTCTATCTCAAGGAGTTGTAACTGTTCTTTTACTAAAATACTTCTTAACAGGAAAAAGCTCACTTTCGCTTAGCCTTGCTGACTTAAAACCTAAGTTTGCGATTATAAAAGAAGTATTTTCTGTCGGGCTTCCTGGTTTTATGCAACAAGCTGCTGGTGGGATCATGTTTATCTCGATTAATGCGATGCTCATTCGTTTTGGGAGTGAATTTCATGTTGGGTTATTCGGAATTGTCCAACGCATCTCGATGTTTATGCTAATGCCTTTAGTAGGGATTATGCAAGGAATGCAACCAATCGTTGGTTATAATTTCGGCGCTAATCAGTTTTCCCGTTTAAAAGAAACGGTCTGGCTTGGTCTTAAAGTATCTACCATTTTATCTACAGCTATTTTTGCAGTCATGATGATCTTACCTAAATACTTCATGATCATTTTCTCCGCAGATCCAGAAGTAATTAAAGCAGGTACTGATGCAATCCGAATTTTATTTGCAACATCATTCTTCATCGGCGTTCCAGTTATTTGTGGAGGGATTTTCCAAGCGCTTGGAAAAGTTAAAGAATCGCTTATTCTTTCGATGTCTCGGCAAATCTTATTTTTAATTCCATTAGTATTAATATTGCCGCATCTTTTTGGGGTCAATGGTGTCTGGATGGCCTTCCCAATAGCTGATGCACTGTCATTTGGATTAGCAGTGATCCTTCTATATCGAAATCGACAAACGATTCTCAGAGAAGATGAGACTATTGAAGCTCCCTCGTTTGAAAAAGAACCAGTTGACGTACCAGCACAATAACAACATGAAAGAACTAATTACCAGCGACAACTGATAATTAGTTCTTTTTGCAAATGCTCGCATTACTTTCTTCTCAATGAAATAACATTTTCTTGCTTAGCGGCTAACTTCCCTTTTTGATTAATAACAATGGCTTGTCCATCCAATAAATTTGTAAAGACAATAGGTGTTATAATTGAAGGTACTTTTTGTTTTACTAATTCAAGATTGACCTCCAAAAGTTGCTGTCCTTTTTCCACTTTATCACCTTGCTGAACAAGCGCTTTAAACCCTTCTCCTTTTAATTTTACTGTATCAATTCCAAAGTGGATTAATATTTCAAGGCCACCTCTAGATTTGATACCAATCGCATGATTTGTAGGGAATAAATTGACTATTTCTCCTGTAACTGGTGCATAAACCTTTCCATCGGTAGGAACAATCGCAAACCCATCCCCCATCATTTTCTGAGAGAAAACTTGATCAGGGACTTCAGTCATCGAGATAATTTCTCCAATAATAGGATTGATGAAGGACAATACATCATCTTCAAAACGAGTAGTCTCGTCACTGACTCCCTCATTTTCTAATACATCTGGGAAAACATCTTCAATCTGCTCTTGATTTTCTATTTCTGGTGATACTTGTTTTGGCACAGGTTTTCTACCTTCAATAATATCTTGAATTTGCCCTTTAATCGTATCTGATTTTGGTCCAAAAATAGCCTGAATATTATTGCCTACTTCCATTACCCCTGCTGCCCCTAATTGTTTCAGACGATTTTTATCGACATTATTAATATCGTTTACTGAAACTCGTAGCCGTGTAATACAAGCATCTAAGTGAGAGATATTCTCTTTCCCACCCATCGCTTCTAAGACAGCAAACGGCAACTCACTCTGTGGTCTGTTTCGATTCGTTTCTTCTTCGACTGTTACTGCTTCTCGACCAGGCGTCATTAAATTCCACTTCGCAATCACAAATCGGAAGCCAAAATAGTAGATCACAGCAAACACTAACCCGACAGGAATAACAAGCCACCAAGCGGTTCGATTAGGAAGGATACCGAATAAGAAATAATCGATCACACCGCCTGAGAAGGTCATCCCAATTTTTACATTTAATATATGCATGATCATAAACGATAAGCCTGCAAAAATGGTATGGATACCAAATAAAATTGGCGCTACAAAAAGAAACGAAAATTCAATTGGTTCAGTAATCCCTGTTAAAAATGAGGTTAACGCAGCTGAACCCATTATCCCAGCAACGATTTTTTTCTGGTCTGGTCTAGCTGAGTGATAGATCGCCAGTGCCGCAGCTGGTAGACCAAACATCATAAATGGGAATTTCCCTGTCATAAAAGTACCCGCGGTTAACTCGACGCCGTCTCTAATTTGTTCGAAGAAAATACGTTGATCACCTCGAACAATTTCCCCTGCTAAGTTCGTATAAGAACCAAACTCAAACCAAAATGGTGCGTAAAAAATATGGTGTAAACCAAACGGTATTAACGCCCGTTCAATGACCCCAAATATAAATGCTGATAGCGTTCGATTCGTATCGACCATATTATGAGAAAGAATATTTAAGCCAGTTTGGGCTATTGGCCAGACATAAATCATCACGATCCCAACTAAAAGGGCTGAAACCGCAGTGATGATCGGAACAAACCGTTTCCCCGCAAAAAAACCTAGATAGGACGGTAATTCGATTTCATAATAACGATTAAACATATAGGCAGCTAAAATACCGATAATAATACCGCCAAAAACACCAGTTTGAAGCGTATTTATTCCTAGCACGTTTGCATACCCAGGGTCTTGTGCAACCATTTCTGACGTTACACCTAATAAAACACCCATTGTTACATTCATAACAAGGTAACCAATGATCGCTGCAAGGGCTGCAACCCCGTCTCCCTTAGCTAAACCAATCGCTACACCGACGGCAAACAGTAAGGCAAGATTAGCAAAAACAATCCCCCCAGACTGTTCCATCACATTTGAAATCAACGGGAACCAACCTGTTTCAAGGACTGGTAATCGCCTTACGAGATCTGGGTTTTGCATCGCGTTTCCAATGGCTAGCAAGATACCTGCAGCAGGCAAGATCGCAACAGGCGTCATTAATGCCTTACCTACTTTTTGTAACGTTCCAAATGCACTTTTCAATTAATATTCCCCCTTTAGAATTGATTGTTTTGTGAATTAGGATGCCCTAACTACCAAAAAATCACTCAAAAGGTTAATAACTTTTACCTCTTACCTTAAAATCCTACAACCTATATGGCTTCTAGAGATTTACCTGTTGATCTGCCGGAAAGATTACTCTAACTTGTTTTCGCGCTTCATCCAATATTTTCAACGTGATCAATGAGTTATGATAAGAGTTGATCGACGATTCTAGCTGATTAGCTTTCAATAATTTAATGAACTCTGCGACTTCATAAACCATTGAATTACTATCTTGTTGAATACTTACGACTTCTTTCGAACCATCTCGGTATTTAATTTCAATATGTTCCGGAGGGTTCACCTTATCAATAATAATTGTTCCATCTTCACCTTGAATTTCTGATGGCAAATAGGAATTAGAAATTTTTGAATGCATAATCACTGCATCCATGTCATCGTACGTTAAGAGTAAGCTTCCTTCTCCGTCTACTCCTGACGCTAATTTATAGCCACTAGCTTTCACTTCCTTAGGCTCACCGAATAAAACGACTAATGGATAAATGCAATAAATGCCAATATCCATTAATGATCCATTTGAAAATTTAGGATCAAACGCGTTTAGAACAGTTCCCGCTTTATAAGCATCATACCTCGATGAGTATTGACAATAGGATGCTGTATACCGTCTGATCTTGCCAATCTTATGTAAGTTTTCTTTTATCACTTGAAAATTAGGTGTTAGTGTTGTCTTAAGAGCTTCCATTAATAATACGTTATTTCTCTTTGCCGTATCAATCATAAACTGTCCTTCTTTTGAGTTAGATGCCAATGGCTTTTCACAGAGTACATGTTTTCCATTGTTCATAAACAGACAAGCTTGACTCGCGTGTAAAGAGTTAGGACTTGCGATATAAACAGCATCAATATCTTTACTTTGTGCCATCTCTTCTAATGATGTGAACGTTGTTTTCACATCATGCTTTTCGGCAAACTCTTTCGCTTTTTCTTCAGTCCTTGAATATACTGCTACTAATTGAAAATCTGTAATAGTTCGAGCTGCTTCAATGAAGCTTTCTGTTATCCAGTTCGTCCCTACCACTCCAAAACGTATCAATGGATTCACCTCTTCTAAATAGATAATGTAAGAATAATAATGTAAAAAGGTTTTAACAGCCAGGTTACACATCGGCTTAAATCGTTTTTTTGTTGCTAGTAATAGTGCTTCTGGTATAAGCTATGGCGTTTTTGTTGTAAGCCAGACTGTTCAAGTTATTATAGCATAAGAGGCTGCCCTAATTATGCCGTCACCAACCGACACGTTAATAATCGTGGAATGTTGATGAACTATCATGATAGGACAACCTCTGGTAAATTTGTTTAGTTATAGTTTTTGTTACAAACGACGATTACAATGCTTCCTTCACTAACGCGATAACTTCTTCTACTGTTCTCATGTTTAACGCCTTTTGTGCTAGAGTAATCATTTCTGCTTTTGTAAGCTGTTTGATTTGGCTACGTGCAGGTAAAATGCTCGTCGCACTCATACTAAATTCATCAAGACCTAAACCAAGAAGAAGTGGGATCGCAATTTCGTCTCCTGCCATTTCTCCACACATTCCTACCCATTTGTTTTCGGCATGTGCAGCTTTTATCACCATATCAATTAAACGTAAAATTGCAGGATTATATGGTTGGTATAAATAACTTACTTTTTCATTCATGCGATCTGCTGCCATTGTGTATTGAATTAAATCATTGGTACCGATGCTAAAGAAATCAACTTCTTTTGCAAAAACGTCAGCCATTACTGCAGTAGAAGGAATCTCAACCATTATCCCAAGTTCAATTTTTTCAAGTACTTCAACACCTTCATTAACTAGTGTTTCTTTTTCTTCCATCAGTATTGCCTTCGCTTGTCTGAATTCATCTAACGTCGCAATCATTGGAAACATTATTTTCAGATTTCCATATTTACTTGCCCGAAGCAAGGCACGAAGTTGAGTTCTAAAAATATCTGTTTGTTCAAGACAAAGGCGGATTGCTCTAAATCCTAAGAATGGATTTAGTTCATGAGGTAAATTAAGATAAGGAAGTTCCTTATCTCCTCCAATATCTAGCGTTCTTACAACAACAGGTTTATTACCCATGTTCTCTAAAACCGATTTATATGCTTCATATTGTTCTTCTTCAGAAGGCAAATCGTTTCTTCCCATATAGAGAAACTCTGTACGATACAAACCTATTCCTTCTGCGCCGTTTTCCAATACACCTTTCACATCATTAGGTGTGCCGATATTTGCAGCTAACTCGACATGATGATGATCGCTTGTCTCAGTTTTCTCATTTACTAGTTTCGCCCATTCTTGCTTCTGCTCTTCGTACTTTAGCTTTCTTTCTTTATAGTGAGTGATCGTTTCCTGATCTGGGTTAATAATGATTTTTCCCTCAATCCCATCAAGAATCATCAATTCGCCATTTGAAACACTTGCCATGATTTCCTTTGTTCCGACAACAGCGGGGATTTCCATTGAACGAGCCATAATCGCTGAGTGTGATGTACGCCCACCAATGTCAGTTACAAAACCTTTGACAAAATTACGATCTAATTGCGCCGTATCAGAAGGGGTTAAATCTGTGGCTACAACAATGACTTCTTCAGAGATATCACGCGGGTTTGAAATTTTAACGTCTAGTAAGTGTGAAAGGACCCGCTGAACAACATCTCGAATATCGGCTGCTCGTTCTTTCATATATTCGTTATCCATCTGTTCAAACATTGTGATGAACATCTGGCTCACGTCATTAAGTGCAAATTCAGCATTTACTTTTTCAGTTGCGATTTTCTCTTTAATTGGATTAATTAACTCAGGATCACTTAACACAAGTAAATGTGCTGAAAAAATCGCTGCTTTATCGTCACCCAATTCCTTTTGGGCATGGTCTTTGATAGACGTTAACTCAGTTTTCGATACTGATAATGCACGATCTAGTCGCTCAATTTCAGTTTCAGAATTACTGATCTCTCGCTTTTGAACATTTAATTTTACGTTTTCTAAACGATATGCTTTGCCAATTGAAATTCCACTCGAAGCTGCGATGCCCGCAACAGCTCTATTGTTATTCACCATTATTCTGCCAATCCTTCACTTTTTAGTACTTCTTCAATTTTTTCTAACGCTTCTTTCTCATCTCCCCCAGCAGCTGTGATTTTAATTTGACCACCTTCAGGGATGCCTAGTGACATAACGCCCATGATGGACTTTAAGTTCACTGACTTACCTTTATACTCTAACTGAATGTCAGCCTCAAAACCTCCTGCAGCATGAACTAGTATCGTTGCTGGACGTGCGTGTAACCCTGAATTACTTACTACTGTAAATTGTTTTTCAACCATTTGAACATTTCTCCTTTTGTGTTTACATTTCAATGAATTTCATAATTCATTATTTTCGCTACTAAGTTCTAAATGTAGTTGCGTTAAAACCATTCGCACTGCATTTAGTTTGATATAGCTCAATTAAGGTAATTATTAAATTCATTCATTTAGTAACTATTTTTTAGTATTTGAGTAATGATGAAAAAAAACACATAAAAAGGCATGAGAGAAGGGTGGCAGCTTGTACACGAAAATTGTATACAAGCTAAGCTCCATTCACTCATGCCCGATTTAAATCAGTAACACGTGATTTGTATAATATTTTATGACACTAAGGATACCATATTTCAATTAAAAAGCAAGTGGTTTTTAAAATGCGTTTAAAAAAGCTATCAACGTTTAGAGAATTGATAGCCTTTTCGAATGATTATTTTTGATAGGGAATGTTCAATAAATTTGGAACAGTCACAAACTCGTAGCCTTGTTCTTTTAGGCTTGGTAGGATCTGACGTAACGACTCAATTGTATTGGTGCGATCAGCATCCCAATCACCGCCATCATGCATTAGAATAACCGCACCCGGTTCGACGTTATCCAAAACATTTGCAGCGATTTGTGCTGGCGGATCTTCTTGCCAATCTAACGAATCAACTGACCACACAATGATTGAATAATTTAACTCAGCCAACTTTTCAACAAGCTCATTGTACAAAAAGCCATAAGGGGCCCGAAATAATTTTGTACGATAACCAATGAGGTCATTGAGTGTGTCTTCTGTCCTAACAACTTCCCTTTCAAGAGTGGCTAAGTCAGCTTCCTTTACTAAGTTAGGATGAAAATAAGTATGGTTACCGATAATATGTCCTTCTGCAACCATTCGGTTAACAATTTCCGGGTAAGCGATAGCTCTTGATCCCATTACGAAAAAAGTCGCTGGAACATTGTACTCTTTTAACACATCTAATACTTGCTCTGAAAATCGTGGATCTGGACCATCATCAAATGTAATCGCAATTCTCTTTTCTGTCGCTGGACCTTGTAGGACCACCGTTTCTGGATACCTTTGTTGCAGAATGATGTTTGAAATCGGTTGCTGGCGATTTCGTTCAGGGTTTTCTGCTCCCCCACCCAAACGTGGCAGATCGTCTTCCTTTGGATGATCTTTTTTCCACCACCATTGTTGCTCAACTTCACCCGTGTCAGTAGCATAAACATTGGTTAAGCCAAAAAATTGAGGAATAACTGCAAACAACATGATCAATAACAACCATCTTACTTTCAATTTTTTCATCTCCTTAGATTTACTAGAATACAGCGTTATTTTTTTCTAATTAAGGAGATCTATTCATTGAAAACTTTAAAGACCAAATTTTAAGAACTAAAAGAGTAACCCTTTATATTAGCTTTGTGGTTTTTCTCTGTTAAATTATTTAATTGCAACCGCAAGAACTCATACGGCAGATTAAGTTTTTCGTTATTTATGAACAACTTTGATTTTCTGATTATAATTTCAGGTCATATTTTTTTTAGTCAAACTAGTCAACTGAGGCATTCTTGTTAGTGGAGCCCCTTTTTTTACAATCTAAAAGTTGTCATACAAAATTTGTTTTAATAATTAATAATACTAGTGGTCTTTGCAATTGATGAAGATCCTTCAATAGTAAATCCTCGATTATGCATCTCTTCAGCCAAAAGTACAATAAACTCTTTATCTAGTTTTAAAATTATTGCATTCTTATATATTTCTATTAACTTTTGATTTGATAGTAATGATAATGCTGAATTTCTAAACACAATTTTCTTTCCTCTCCTTAAAATTTAATTTCAGAACTCCCGTCCTAAAAATTTTTAGCGACTACTTTACAAACACTTCATTAAAGTAACTATGTTTCAACCTTATCTAATAATAGACATACGATTTCCCTGATAATGTTAATGGTTCAACATTTTGCTAACTATGAAACACCGGTATATTGTAGGTTTTCTTATCGTTAAAGTTAACGATAACTTTATTATAATCCTTTTTATACTAAATCTCTACCTTATTATAATATTATTCTTATTCTGCTAAATAGGTTAAACGCCTTCGCTAGTTAGCATTGTACAGATCTGTTAGAAACGAAGTATCTTTGTACTGTTATCCCCATATAGTTGTTAATCGAGCGTCTTCAGTACCAATATTTTTAAATATCAAAAAGGCCACCTTCTTCTTCAAAGAAAAAGGTGGCACCATTAGTATTTACTAGTTATTCAACTCTAACATTGTCAACGTATATTGATGTATTACCATTACTGTTCTCTGCTGCAATAAACTCTACCCCTATTTCCCTTACCTGACTTAAGTTTGGAATAGAGGACAAATTAATAGAAATGTCCGTTGCATTTTGGCTAATGTTTACATATCCTCCGTCATACCATGTCCAACTAGAGCCTGTCTTTACATATACTCTAGCTCGCATTCCACTGCCTCCATTGCCCCAGTTTGCATGTCTTACCGTAGCTGACAACGTTGACCTATTTGATAAATTCATAGTTTCGATTAAACGTAAGGCATGTTTAGAGTTCCCTTGAAGAACAACGTCAGCTTTTAATGAACGACTTCCATGTGAACTCCATTCTGTTACGGACCATGGTCCACCACTTACGCTAGCTCCTGTCCACCCCTGTGTACCACCTTCAAAACTATATAATGTTTCCCATTGCGATGGTGGTGTAGTTCCATCTCCAGTAAAGACAGTAGCAATTCGGCTAGTGGCTCGAATTCCATTTGTACCGTTTACTATTCTATTCCCGTACCACGTTAAGCTTGTACCTGCCCAGTCATTCGCCATATCTAAGTATGCCCACTCCGGACCATTCCCTTTCCATGACCAGGCTAGCCAACCAACGCCTCTTTGTTGAGAATAGTTAAGAATAGCATCTTCATCTACATCTCCATTTGTGTGGTAATGTCCAAACTCTCCTATAACTAACGCAAGGTTTTGGTTAAGGACACGATCGATATTATTCCTAACAGTTGTTGCATCTCCTCCTGCATACTCGTACATGTGAATTGAAAACATCACATTTCTTTGAGGATCAGAATTTAACACTTCACGACCATGATCAAATATCGTTTGAGGATATTGTCCCCATCCTGCAGTGTCTACCATTAACATATGGTTTAAGCCAGCATTTCTTAAACGAGTGATTGTTTGTTTATACCCGTCAGCCCAATTTCTTCCATCATCCCAACTACCGTACCACTCATTGGCAATATTGATGATGACAGTATCTTCTTTGCCAATTAATGCACTTCTCATTTCTATCCAATAGTCTACCGCTCTATTCAAAGAAGCTATTGAGTCAAAACCTGTTGCATCATGAACTTCTACAACAGTTATAAGCTTGTGTTGTTCAGCCAAAGCAATAATATTTCTGATTGTATTTATATCATCTTTTTGCCATTGACCTCCATCTGATAGTGCAATCCGTATCGTGTTAGCTCCAGTTGCTGCAGCAGCAGGAATTACTGTCTGATACGTATCTTTAAACCATGTATGCCCATGGTTGACCCCTCTCATAATAAAAGGGTTTCCATTCGCATCGAGAACTTGAGTTCCATTTACACTGAAACCTCTAGTAGAAGCCTCTGTAGGTGCCTCAAGCGGAAAAGAAAAAACTAACGAAAAAAGTAACAAGAGTGACAAAAAAACTTTACTGTTTAACTTCATAAAAAAACCTCCATCAAATTTATTTTTATGCAAGTCTATGGCGATTGTTTTATTACATTGTTCTCTCTTTTTCTCCTCCTCCTTTCTGCCGAGAACAAAGATAACCATGAAAATAATAAGATAAAAAGAAAAGAAATATCGAGAGGAAATCGAAGTTATTAGTGATAAGAAGCATAGGTGAAAGATTTCAAGAAGTAATTAATTATGTACACGCTTACATTTCCTTGTAAATTAATTTAACACTTATCGATAACTTAAACAATGCGAATATTTACCTAATTTAAAGCAAGTAAATGGTTTATATGTAAATATATGTTACATTTCATAAAAATGATCATAAACACAAAAAGAAGGGTTATCCTATAGAAAGTAACTATGGACAACCCCTTATTTAACAATTTTAGATTTCAATAAAGTTGTTTTTGACCGTTTGTTTGTACCAGTAAAAGCTGTCTTTCTTAGTACGCTCTAATGTACGATAGTTTACAAATACAATTCCAAAACGCATAGAATAGCCTTCCGCCCATTCAAAATTATCTAAAAGCGACCATGTCATATAACCTTTAATGTTTACTCCTGAGTCCATCGCCCGACGAAGTGCAGTTAAATGTTGCCTTAAATACGTTATACGGCCCTTATCTTTCACTTGACCGTTTACTGGCTCGTCATTGTAACAAGAACCATTTTCTGTGATATAAATAGGGATATTCCCGTACATGTCCTTAATGTAAACAAGTACTTTATAAAAACCTTCAGGGAAAACGTTCCAACCAATATCTGTTTTTTGATAACCTTGATTTACTTGTTCATGATGAAGAAGCCCCTCATCAGTATGCTTACTTACACTACCCGTGTAATAGTTAATTCCAAGGAAGTCGATAGGCTGTGCGATTAGTTCCATATCTCCCGCAAGGATAGGGACAGTTACTCCTTCTTTTTCTTTAAACCATTCTGTCATAAATGACGGGTATTCCCCCTTAAAAACAGGGTCCATAAACCATTCAATAAACCATCCATTCGCCCTACGACACGCATCAATATCTTCTTGTTTATTACTAAATGGTTCATTCCACTCAACGTTCGGTGCATAACCAATTTGTCCGCCTTCATTATTTAGCTCACGATATTTTTTCACTGTTTTCCCATGAGCAACTAGTAGATGGTGTGCAACATTTGTTGCTAATTGAAGATCTTTAAAACCTGGCGCATGAGCACCTAGGTAGTTAGATAGGAAAGAAGCACACCACGGCTCATTAAATGTTATCCAATACTTAATTTTACCTTCAAACTGTTTAAACATTAATTCAGCATAGCTAACAAACGCATCGATCGTTTCTCTATTACCCCAGCCACCCTTATTTTGAAGTGCTTGAGGCAGGTCCCAGTGGTACAGTGTACACATTGGTTCAATACCAATTTCAATAAGTTTGTCAACAAAACGATGGTAAAAATCTAAACCAGCCTGATTTACTTCCCCAGTCCCTTCTGGCAATATTCTTGGCCATGCAACAGAGAAGCGATACGTAGTAATCCCAAGGTCTTTCATAATTTCGATGTCTTCTTCGTAACGGTGATAGCTATCACAAGCTACATCTCCATTATCTCCATTCACTACTTTTCCAGCAGTTTTAGAAAACGTATCCCAAATCGATGGACCTCTTCCATCTTCACTTGTTGCCCCTTCTATTTGATATGAAGCAGTAGCTGCTCCCCATTTCATTCCATCCGGAAATTTTATTATCGCCATTTATATTCCTCCATTACTTTTTTCTTTAAACGTCACAAAAAAAATCGAGAATAATATCATGTAATCCTGGTAGATCCTCATGACCAAAATCCGGGAAGATTTCTAACCGCTTCGGAGCCGTTATTTTATTAAAAGTTGCGAATTGAGTTGAAGGTGGGCAAACAGAATCCATTAAACCAACCCCCATTAAAACCTCACCTTTTATTCGAGTAGCAAGATGTTGAATGTCGATATAACCTAGTTTTGTAAAAATTTCTACTTCCCTTTTATGTTGAGGATCAAAAAGACGAAAATACGTACGTAACTCTTCATAGGCATCTTTCGCTAAATCCATGTTATAAACTCGTTGGTAATCACTAAGAAATGGATATACAGGTGCTAGTTTTTTAATACGCGGCTCTAAAGCAGCACAAGCAATCGTTAATGCTCCACCTTGTGACCAACCTGTCGCTACCACACAGTTTTCATCTACTTCCGGAAGTTCCATGACAATTGCAGCTAGTTGAGCAGTATCTAAGAAGGTATGACGAAAAAGTAAGTTATCCTTATCGTCGTCCAACCCTCGTATAATGTGGCCATAATGGGTATTTCCTTTCACTCCACCCTTATCTTCAGAATAACCCCCTTGCCCACGTGCATCCATGGCAATGACGGAGTATCCTAGGGCTGCGTATCCCAACTTACTGCTCCAATCACCACTGTTTACCGTATAGCCGTGGAACTGAATAATAGCTGGGTGAGCTTCTTTACTATATTTAGGTTTAACATATTTCGCGTGAATTCTTGCTCCACGAACTCCTGTAAAATATAAATCATAACAGTCGGCAAATGATACAGTAAATTCATTCGGGATGATTTCGATACAAGGTTCTACTGATCTCATTTCATCTAAGGCTCTGGTCCAATATTCATCAAAATCCACTGGACGTATACTTGATCCTTGATACTTTTGTAATTCATTTAATGGCATATCAATTAGTGGCATTTTTATCCCTCTCAATGTTTTATAGTCGTGAAGCTATTTTTCTAATAAAATCAGCCGCTATCTTATATTCTTCTTTGGTTGTTAAATGCTCGAGAATAATTGGAATTTCACGATCCAGTTTGTTTAATTCCCTTAAAAATACTGGGTAATCCAAGCCGCCCATCCCAGGCATTACTTCATCTAAATGTACCGTAAACTTACTATTCAATTTTATATCCTTAGCGTGGCAACTTTTTATATAAGGACCTAGCTTTGTAATAAATTCTTTGATCATTGTTCCATTTTGGTAATATACTTTTGGACTAGTAATCAGATTTACAGGGTCAAAATGCACGGCAAATGCTTTACGATCAATCGCATTGAGTAAGGCTAAGTATGAATCCGCAGTATCAGGAAAAATCCAAGGCATTGTTTCTAATGTGAAAAATGTATTTTGTGGCTTAACGGCATCAATTATCTCTCGTATTGAATCTACAATTAACGAGAATGTTTAGGTTGAGAAATTCTCTTGATGAGGTCCGTCCCATTGTTCGGCACGCGACCCTGCAATATTGACACAGCATCTAGCACCTATTCTCTCAGCAAGGTCAAGTTGGTTCTTACAATACTCTAATGCAAGCCTTCTTACCTCTTCGTCAGAACTAATCGGGTTACTCCATGCACCTACTTCCGCAATGATAATATCACTACTTTCAGCGGCATTCCGAAAATTTTTTACCAAACTTTCATCTACTTCATATGTAATAGGACAAACTGCAGTATTGTAACCTTCCTGTTTTAAGGCATAAATCCAGGTTGCAGGATCGATTTTTTCAATATAAACAGGACCACCTAGTCTCATGCTATCTTCACTCCTTTCAATTAATACTAACGATAATTGCCATTAATACCCATAATTAAGTTCAGTACTATTCCCATATACTTTTTAGCTTTTCTTATTTTCCATTTTTTAGGTGTGAAAAAGGAAACTCCCCTCACTTATATCAAGAGCGGAGTTTCCTTTTATTATTCGATTACTTTACTTCTTGATTTAACAAAGATGACAGTTAATCCTATCGACAGTAACATAATCCCAACTAATAGAAGATTAAACAAGTTAGTTGAAGTATCTGGTAATTTACCACTGTCTTTTTGATTTTTGTCACCATTTCCAGGCTGTTCTGGATTAGGTCGATTTTCTACATCTTCACCTGGTTGCTCTGGGCGTGTTGGGTTCTCTTCACCTTCACCTGGTTGCTCTGGAGTTGTTGGGTTCTCTTCACCTTCACCTGGTTGCTCTGGAGTTGTTGGGTTCTCTTCACCTTCACCTGGTTGCTCTGGGCGTGTTGGGTTCTCTTCACCTTCACCTGGTTGCTCTGGGCGTGTTGGGTTCTCTTCACCTTCACCTGGTTGCTCTGGAGTTGTTGGGCTTTCCTCTATAACAACAGCTCTAATGTCGTCGAAGTAAATTGTACCTTCTGATCCACTACCACCAATATAAATAGCGAATTGTGCCACTCGATTTAAGCGTGTATCATCGAATATTGCTGTTTGATTTGACTCCCAACTAGCTGGAGCAAAATCACTGAAAGGTATTTCTACAATACCTTCAAAGTCTTGATCTACATTAATATTCCTCTCGAAATGTACACCACCTGCTTGGATTTGGATCGTAACATGGTTATTTAGCCTTTCATGTTTCATCCAAAACTGCAATGCTTCCATACCTGACCAATCAATTCCACCAAGTGGTTTTTGTCTTCCAGCATAACCAGCCGCTCCAAGCTTATAGCTATACTCTAGACCAAAACTACCATTTTTTTTGTGATCTTGAGATAAAGTCAATGTTACTGGGTCTCCATTGTTGGAATATGTTGCTCTCAGTAGTCCAGTATCACCATTATAGTTTTCGAAATCATCAACTATATAAGGGTCAGCCGCTTTCTTTTCTGCTACATTCAGGAAGGTTACATTATCAATAAATATCGAACCATCAAAATTCCAATCTCTTGCAACAAAGGATAATACAAGAGCTGTTGCTTCCTCATGGTCAAACAAATTAAAAGTTACTCTTTTTCTTAAATAGTCACCCTCAAACTCCTCAAAGTCAGCTAAGGTTAGCTTTATTGAGCCTTCATTAGGTTTTATAAAACCACTTGGTGTTGAAAAACCAATGACAGGTTGGAATTCATGGCTTGCTGGAGCATCTTTTTGAAGAACGATATCAAAAGATACCTGATTTGCTTTTTCAATTGCTACATCACCTAGATCTCTTTTAACTTTCACTTCTTGCCATGTCCAATTAGTAGCGTCCCCATCATCCTCGAATAGAGCTTCAATTTCAAGCGCAGCTAGTAATTCATTGTACTTTAGCTCAGCTTCTAAAGTTCCAGCAGCTGTCCATGGTCTTTCATGCTCAAATCCGTCTAGATTTTGATCAAATGTAAACTCCGCTACGACTATCGACGCATAAACAGTGACAAGTGCTGTTTTCTCAATTACTGTTCCCTCTTTAAAAGTTGCTGTCACTTTAATATCAAACGATTGACCGTTTTGTTCAGCAGTCGGTTGCCAAGGAGCTTCATAATATTTAGTGAGAGGATTATACACCATCTCTAACTCTTCTGCTCCAGTTGAATAAGTGATGGTTTCAACCTCTTGGTGATACGCCCCAGCCCTAATCGTTGTTTCACCATTTACCTCTTTACGATGTGTTGGCGTAACGATGTACAAAAACGGCTCTGATTTTTCTACTGTTGAAGATTGCAGATCGTAAACACCTTGCAACCGTCCATTAAACGCTGTGTAATCATCATTATAGAATTCAATAAAACCATTTAGCATTTCATTATGACCAAGTGTAGGGTGATTTCTATACGGTACCCACATATGATTAAGTGCACCGTTTCTCCACGTTAACATCCAAGCCATTTTACTTGCTTGTGGATCTTCTTTTATTTTCTTTAGAAGCTCAGGCCACCAATCCACATTTTTATTATTTTCTGGCCAAACTCCGTTGTTATTATCCATTGCTCCAATCTCTGTAATTGCTGCAATTTTCCCTCGTTCTTCTGCAAGTCTAACGATCATTGCTGAATCAGCAACTACCTGATTCATCCAGGATTCTGTAAAGTTGCGATCATACATATCAAAACCTAGTACATCCACATATTCGTCTCCTGGATAACGATCCAAATAGTTTGCTGGATTTGCATCAAAAAAACCATTTGGTGAGTAGGCATATAAGAAGTTATTCACTTCTTTTACATCTCTTAAGTATTCTACTGTATATCTCCAAATGTTAACGTATTCTGCTTCTGTCGCATGTGGCGCTCCCCACCAAAACCAAGCTCCATTATGCTCATGATAAGGTCGGAAAATGATAGGAATTTTTTTACCAGCATCATCTAATAGTAATTCGTTAGCAAAGAAAGCTAACCTATCTAACCATTCATTGTACGCATCATGATCTTTCCCACCTGGTAAAATATGTTCAATCACTCTGCCGGTATCATAGAAATCACCACTACCTGATGAGAAGTTAGGCATATGGGCACTTAGTGTTATGACACCACCTCTTTCATATGCTAATTTCATCACTTCCGCTGTAGCTTCGGGAGAGTTAGGTTCTTCATTACCATCAATCGATAAAGTGTCCCAACCATAAACTGCAGGAAACTCTCCTACTGCATTTTTTACATCTGATTGTGTTCCGTCCATACCTGAGAACGTAACACCTTGTGTTGTAGTATGTTGGTGTCCAAAAAGGATATGTTTCCCACTAATATTTTGTAAATATTTAAAAAGTGATACGGTTTCTGCTGTCGCATTCGGATCAACTAGATTCACTGGATCTAAATTAAATCCAACTGTACTAATTTTTTCTTGAGGAACTGGAAGTATTTCTGGGTCTCCCCACTCCCTCACTTCAGCCTTTTTAAATATGACATTATCAATATAGATCGGCCCAGTATATAGAATTCCTTTCGCAACAAATGCAATTGTAAATACATTTTTGTCTTGGTGACCAAATAGTGTATTTGTAACGGAAATTTTTACATATTCCTTTTCTGAGATTGTGACTAACTCATAATCTTTAATAGCTTTAGCATGTTCACCATCACCAAACTTCGCCCAACCTGGATCTAGGGCAACGTGTGGGTTTAATTCAATGTTTTGATAGTTTGCTAGACGATCAGCTTCTAAAAAGATTTCATAGGACACCTTTGAAGCTTCACCTAACTTCGGAACATTTTTAGAAATTTTAAGCTCTTGCCAACCTGATAGTTCATCAATATTAGCATTCACTTGAAGTGCTCCATCACCAAAGTTAGCTGCATGTGTTAGTGCAGGAGAACCAAACTTCGCTTGCCACGTCCCTGCATCTTGCCACCCAATGATATCGTTTTCAAATGCGAAGTGCGCAACTACCCCTTCAGGTAATGCAATATCATCACTAGGTGATGTATTTGAAGCCGCAAGAGTCATCGTTACGTTATTAATATAGATGGAACCTTTATAATCCATGTCTCTTGCAATAAAAGATAGCACCATATCGGCCGCTTCCTGATGTTCAAATAAATCAAACGTTACCGTTTTACTTAGGTATCCTTCTCCATACTCTTCTAAATCTTGTTTCTTAAATACATTAGAATTCTCGTTTGGTTTAACAAACCCAGATGGCGTTGAAAAACCTACAGTTGCTTGAAATTGATGACTTGCAGGAATCTCATCTGGCAGAATGATATCAAAAGATAATTTAACAGCTCTATTAATATCTACATCATCAAGTAATCTTTTGACCTTTACTTCTTGCCATGTCCAGTTACTAGAATCTCCATCATCAATGAACTCTGCATCAATTTCTATCGCACCATCGAATAATGAAGTATGTTTGGTATTGGCAACCAAAGTACCAGCTGCTGCCCATGGGGCTTCTTGTTCAAATCCATCTAAACCTTCATCGAAATTAAAACTTAAATACTCAGTTTCTATTAATTCATTGTTTGTTTCGTTTGCATAAGTAGGTGTGAAAACAGGCATCAGCCCTGTTAATACTAAGATCATAGTTAGAAAGAGCGATATTTTTTTACGAAATTTCTTATTCATTTGTTTCCTCCTTTAGTTGTTAGGAATGAAAATTACATAATAGTTATGTCAGCGTTTTCATAAAAAATTAAAAAAATAGGATCTTTTACAAAAGTAACAATAATTGTCGGACATCACCATCCTCATATGTATTTGTAAGCTTAACGATAACTTATGTTAACTTTATAATAAGATTACTTATATGTCAATGTTTATTGAGGTGATTTAACGATTTTTACAGACATTCTTTTCTAATTTTTCTGCTGACAGTGGTATTATTTAGATAAATCATTATAGTGAATTTTTTTTAAACTAATCGTTAAAGTAACGTTGTCTTTAACGTAAAAAAGTACACTCTTGTGCAGTGTACTTTTTCGCTCTCACTTTAGTTATCATCGATTAAGATATTTTAAATACATTTATCTTTTTTTCTAATTCTAGTATCGTTTCTCCTAAACTTTCAGAAAATCTACCTAGCTCGTTTGCTGCGGAAGCTTGTTCCTCTGTAGTTGCCGTTACCTCTTCTGTTGTAGATGAAGAAATTTCAGCAACTACCACCATTTCTGATATTGAGTTTTCGACCTGCTCTTTAACATCATTAATCCTTTTGATTGAATTCTCCATAACACTAATACCAGAAATAACGGTGCTTGTATCAGAAATGATATCTTCAAAAGAACCCTTTGTTTTGTTTAGCGATTTTGTTTGTTCATCAAAAAGTATCATTGACTCTTCAACTAACTTTACCAAATGTTCAGTTTGAAGTAGAATTTTCTCAATAACCTTAGTAATTTTTTTTGTCGATATTTTCGACTGGTCAGATAATTTCCTTACTTCCTGCGCTACTACTGCAAACCCTTTTCCTGCTTCACCCGCCCGAGCTGCTTCGATACTCGCATTTAGTGATAGAAGGTTTGTTTGTTCACTAATATTATCTATTAATTTTATAATATCAGTAATTTCTGTTATCTCTTTATCTAACTTTGTAATCGTAACATCTACCAATGCAATATTATTACCCATTTCCTTATTTTTATCCGTCAACTCTTTTATATTTGTAATTGATTGACTACCTAACTGTTTCGTTTTGTTGGTGGCGCTGATAACATTGACCATCACATTTTCTACTTCCCCAATTTGATAAGATAATTCTTGCATCTCCTTATTGGTTCTATCTGCAAAATCAACCTGTTCCGCTGCCCCCTTTGCGACTTCTTCAACAGCAGCAGCTATTTGTTGAGAAGTATGCATCGTTTCGCTTGAAATCCTCTTTAAATCTTGTGCACTACCAACGGCATATGTTGAGACTCTCTTGCTCTCCTCAATTATTCCTTTAATATTTTCCAACATCTTATTAAAACTTAAGCCAAGTTGACCTATTTCATTTTTTTGCACGTATGTTGAACTAACATTTAAATTCCCTTGTTCTGCCTTTTTCATTAAACTAACAATATTGTTTATCGGCTTTGTAATCGTAAGTGTAATGATGATGCCAGATAAAATTGATAAAATAACAAAAATGATAACGATCATATAAACATATTTAATAACATTGTTTATTTCTTTCATAAGCAAAGATCTTTCTGTTGTAATGATAACTTCCCACCCATTAGAGCTTTCATTTCTTAATACTAATTGATCATTATCTTCAAGATGATCTTCTCCAAATGCATATTGACTCCCCAGGTGTTCATTTAGATTGCTAGCAACTACTCGGTTTTTATTGTCTATAATAAATATTCCTTGACCACTATTCTCAGATAGTTTAAATACTGTATTAAAAAGATCACGGTTAATCGTTAAAACCATCATCCCAATTTCTCTATTGAAATTATTTTTCACAGTTTGAAAGAGATAAATTTCATCTAGATTATTGTTAAATCCTGATACCCACAAAGGTTCACCATTTAATTCACTAAGTTTTTCTTTCCAACCTAAATTTACAAAATCATCGTATTGAAAAGATGTAGTATTCCTACCAAAAATATTCCCATCCTCTTTTACAAGAAAGAAATTATTGATGTTGGAATTTGCAAAAATAATTGACGAAAAATAATCTGCGGCAGCCTGTTTTTTCTGAAATAGTTCAGCATCAGATAAGTCACTGTTAGAAAAATCGTTCAATAAATTCGGATTCGAAAAAGGAATAAACATAATTTTCTCAGTTTCTTCAATAATGTTATTAATATTGTGAGTTAAATGAACGCTTACTTCTTCTGTCAAGTCTGAAACTTTGACTTCAATTGCATTTTTAGATACGGAAAATACAAAACTAGCAATAACAACGCTTGGCAAAATACTACAAAATACGAAAGACAAGATAAGCTTAGTTTTGAGACTAACACTATTTCCCACTCTATAAAACTGTTGCTTTTGTTTTTCACGAGATTTTTTATTATTAGACCTTCTAAATTCACTTAATCTGTATTTAAATTTCACCCAAATGCTCAATTTCCCCTCCCCTTTCAACCAGATGTATATAAATGATGTCTACCAAAATAATTAGTACAATTATATTTTTACTAACGGACCAACCTTAGCCAATACCATATCTTTAAGAGTAGCTAATTTCGTTATACTACTTTCTAGCGAATTGTCCTTAACCCCAAAGTAAAACTTTATTTTCGGTTCAGTACCAGAAGGTCTCACACAAAACCAAGAACCATCAGAAAGAATAAATTTTAAAACATCTGATGACGGGAGATAAATCTTGTCACTAGTGGCTTTATTGATATATTTTCTTATTGAATGTCTATAATCTTCTCGAATTGTAACCTTCGCTCCCCCAACAGATAAATCTTCTATTCCTCGGAAAAATTCCATAACAGTAGCCATCTGCTCTAATCCATTCTTTCCTTTCAAGGTAATCGTTTGTAAATCTTCTTGAAAGTACCCATATTTCTTGTAAATTTCGAGCAAACCTTCATATAAAGACTTACCCATCTTCTTGTAGTAAGTTGCGACTTCAGCAATGAAAAGACAAGCTTGTACAGCATCCTTATCTCGAACAAAATCTCCCACTAAATAACCATAACTTTCTTCATATCCAAATAGAAATTTTCGCTCCTTGGTAGTTTCAAACTCTTTTATTCTTTCACCAATGTACTTAAACCCTGTTAAAGTATCGATAGTTTCTAAACCATTCTTTTCCGCAATAACACGTCCAATCTCACTTGTAACAATGGTTTTTAAAATAACTCCATTTTTCGGAATATCCTTTTTATATCGTAGTAAATAATCCAGCATTAGAGCACCAGTTTGATTGCCAGATAAAACAATATACTTACCATCTTGTCCTCTAACAACTACCCCAACTCGATCAGCATCAGGATCCGTTCCCATTAAAATATCGGCGCCAACCTTTTCTCCGTATTTAATTGCCCATTCGAAAGCTCGGTGTTCTTCAGGATTTGGAGAAGAAATCGTCGAAAAATTGGGATCTGGTTGCTCTTGCTCTTTCACAATATACACTTGCTTAAAACCTAATTCCGTTAAACCTCTCTGTACTAATTTATTTGCTGTACCATGTAGTGGGGTGAATACGACTTTTACCTCTTTAGCGCTTTCTTGTAACAAACCTTCATTAACGACGATAGACTTCATAACTTTCATATACTCATCTTCTAGTTCTTGCCCCACCATTTTCAATAAACCATTAGTAAGAACTTCATCTTTATCGGCTACAGGAAGATGTAATTCATCATACACCTTATTAATATTAGTAATGATTTCATTTGCCACCTCTAAGGTAACCTGCCCACCATCCGAACCATAGACTTTATAGCCATTATACTCAGGTGGGTTATGGCTTGCTGTAATCACAATTCCCGCTGCCGCTTTGAGTTCTCTTACAGCAAATGATAGAAGTGGTGTAGGTTGAAGTTCGTCAAATAAATATACCTGAATCCCATGAAGAGTTAAAATTTTAGCGGCTTCTAACGAAAACTCAGAAGATTTGTGCCTTGAATCATAAGCAATTACAACCCCCTGTTTCTTAGCTTTTTCCCCCTGAGCATTGATATATTGAGCTAAACCTTCTGTCACCTTACGTATTGTATAAATATTTAAACGATTAATTCCAGGTCCGAGCTCACCTCTAAGTCCACCTGTACCAAACTCTAATGTTTTATAAAAACAGTCTTCAAGCAAATGCTCATCTTCTTGAATTCTTGCTAATTGTTCTTTCAGTTCATGATCTAGTTTTTGAAAGGTCGTCCACCGTTCATATGCCGTTTTCCAATTCATTTATTATTCCCCCCTAAAGGACCGTACGTTGTATGAGATAAAATAAACTGAGCATCGCCCGTTAACTGATATTCAGAAATTGTTGAAGGAAGAATTAAATGATCGCCTTTGGTAAATGAATAGGATTTACCTTCAATAATAACCGAGCCATTCCCCTCTAAAATACTCAATAATAAATAGTTTCGGTTCATCTTCTGCTCTACTGAACCGTCTAATTGACAATGGTACACTGTGAAATATTTTTCAGATACTAGCTGCTTCGTGATTAATCCTTCTTTACGATTTGCACCTTGTTTAACTTCAGCATCTTTATGGGGAATAGTTGAGACCTCAATGGATTGTTGGACATGCCGCTCGCGCTTATCACCTTTGTCATCAATACGATCATAATCATACACCCTGTAGGTCGTATCAGAGCTTTGTTGTGTCTCTAATATTAATGCCCCTTTACCGATTGCATGAATCGTTCCGCTAGGCACATAATAAAAGTCCCCCGGTTTAATCGGGACCTTTTTTAACAATAAATCCCACTCACCAGTTTCAATCATCCGAACAAATTCTTCTTTCGTTTTTGCATGATGACCTAAAATCAAATGAGAATCAACTTCACAATCAATAACATACCAACACTCAGTTTTACCCAGTTCTCCACTCTCATAAATCCGAGCATATTCATCATCAGGGTGAACTTGCACTGATAAATCATCATTAGCATCTAGTATTTTCACTAATAAAGGAAACTTTTCCCCTTCCTCATGACCAAATAATTCGCGGTGATTCTCCCAAACTTTTGTAAGAGTCTGCCCTCTTAGTGGACCATTCTTTAGAATCGATGGTCCATTTTCATGAGCCGATATCCCCCAACATTCACCAGTATTGGTGGATGGAATTTCGTAATTATAGTAATCTCGTAACTTAGTTCCACCCCAAATTCTTTCTTTAAAGTCTGGTTGTAAAAAAATCGGTTCTTTGTACATGATATAAACTCCCTTGTTATTCTGTAATTATTTTCCTTAATTCAGTATTTGTTCTATAATTTTGCTTTTCCAACCATTCACTAACACCGACATTTAGAACCTCCCCCCGCGTAACTATGGCGATAAGTCCTATATAATTCTATTGTTAGATATGGTCGATCTTTTAATTTCTGAAAAGGTCAATACGCTCTAATATCTCAAAACAAAATCTCGAGTTGTGATAAGGACATTTCCACGGTTCCACTTTCGGCATATCAGAAAACACTTTACGGTCTCTAGTTAGCTTCCAATACCACTCTCCGTTTTCATGATCAATCATGTATTTGTTTGTAAACTTCCACAATTTTTCGACAGCTTCTATATATTTCTCATCTAGCGTAAGTTGATAAGCATTCATAAATCCGACCATCGCTTCCGCTTGAATCCACCAAACTTTATCAGTGTCTATCATAACGCCATCCTTGGACTCATTTAACAAGCTACCATCTGTATCCATACCCTCACTTAAAACTTTCTCTGCCATTTTTATCGCAATCGATTTAACCTTGGCGAGCAATCCTTGATCACCGGCGACTTCAGCCGCTTCGTAAAGTAACCAACTACCTTCAATATCATGACCATAAGAAACTACATTCGAGAGGGAATTCCACTCTGCATCAAAAAACAATTTAAATTGAAACGTATCATTATCAACGATTTTTTCAATAGATACTTCAATTAATTCAAGGAATTTCTCCTTGAAGGCTTCATTCTTCCATACACGGTATAAATTCGTATAGGCTTCAAGAATATGCAAATGGGTATTCATTGATTTTGGCGAGTTCATATCTTTTCCACTTAGTCGTAAATCGTCTTCTACCTGCCATTCTCGTGTATAGGCTTCAAAATACCCTTTATTCACTTGGTCATAGGCATGTTTCTCAATTAATTCATAAAGAGTTATCGCTAATTTTAAAGCCTCTTCATTTTTCGTCGCAATATAATATTCAGTTAAACCGTAAATCCCAAAGGCTTGGCTATAGATATGTTTCCTCGTCTCCTTCGGCTCGCCCTTATAATCAACCATCCAGTATAAACCACTATGCTCCCGGTCATAAATCTTCGTCATTAAAAATTCATAGGCTTTTGTCGCCACCTCTAAGTAAGTTTCATTTTGATATTTGTTAAAAGCTTTCGAAAACGTCCAAAGAATCCTCGAGTTTAATATACCTCCTTTATCTGCTTCTTTTTGGATATCCTTTGAGTGCGTAATATAGCCGTAAAAACCCCCATTTTCATCATCTACTGTATGGTCCTTCCAAAAAGGCAATATATTTTCTTCTAATTCTTTTTCAATACTTTCCTCTAGTTGTTCCAATCGTTTAACAGTCATTTTCGCTTTCGCTCCTTTAAGATTTTATTCCCAAACTTACAACAAAAGGTAAACCAATTGGTTTACCTTTTTGATTGGTCAATGTTCGATTTTACATTTTACCTTCTTGTTGATCATCATCAACAGCTTCGTGATTCTCTATTACATAGTTTACAATCTCATCAACTTTAGTATAAGCAACTCCAACATACGTATCTGCCGCACCATAATATATAGCTATTCTCCCTGTATCTGCATCATGAAGTGTTGCACAAGGGAATATTACATTTGCTACAAAACCTCTTTCCTCATACCACTCTTCAGGTGTTAAAATAAAGTTCTTACATCGGTATTTAACAATAGAAGGGTTTTCCAAATCAAGAATGGCTGCACCCATACTGTATACTAAACCGTTACACGTACCAGTTACTCCATGATAGAACATTAACCAGCCTTCACTCGTCTCAATCGGCGCAGGCCCGCCACCAATTTTGACATTTTGCCACCAACCATCTCCACCTTTACCCATGACATGGCGATGCTTCCCCCAATATGTCATGTCTGGGCTTTCGCTTAAGAAAACATCTCCGAATGGTGTATGACCACTATCACTTGGACGAGATAATAAGACATAGTTATTTTTTATTTTTCTTGGGAATAAAACCCCATTTCTGTTAAAGGGTAAGAAAGGGTTTTCTAGTCTTACAAACGTTTTGAAATCCTTCGTCTTAGCCATCCCAATTGAAGCACCATAAAAGTCTGTACACCAAATGATGTAGTAAGTATCTTCAACTTTTAAAAGCCTTGGATCGTAAGCGTAATTAGGATTAAAACTATTCCCCGCCTCATCAACCATCTCAATTTTTTTCTCATCAATCGTCCAACTTAGAGCATCATCACTCCAACCTAAACTTAAATGAGGACGTCCATTGATTGTTTCAGCTCTAAATACACCGATAAATTTCCCTTCATATGCGATAACGGCACTATTAAAAATTCTCGCAATTCCTTTCGCCGGATTTCGCTTGATAACGGGGTTTTCCGAATGTCTCCAAACAGGCGTTTCTAACCCTTCAGGTTTTTCTTGCCACGGCATATTTGCTAAACTTTCTCCAATAATCTTCACTGTTGTCATTAAAATAATCCTCCTAGATTATGATTTTACTTTAAAGATTTCTACTTCACTGATCCTGCCATACTATCGTATATATACTTTTGTAGCGATAAGAAGGCAATTAGCGTTGGAATTATTACAATAATAATCCCTGCACATATCACTTCCCATTGAGATCCATACGGCCCCTGGAATTTAAACAAAGCTGTCGATACTACTTGTAAATCTTGCTTAGGCATATAAAGGAATGGAATATAGAAGTCATTGTATATCGCCACTCCTTTAATAATAAATACCGTTGCGATTGCAGGCTTTAATAACGGTAAAATAATTTTCCAATAAATTGTAAAATATGAAGCCCCATCAAGCATCGCAGATTCATCTAATGAATAAGATATTTTATCTAAAAACTGTAAGAATATATAGACAGCAATAATATCAGTCCCCATAAATAAAGCTATTGCCGCCCACCTTGTGTTAAATAAACCTAAGTCATTAATAATTTGAAATGTCGCTACTTGAGTTGTTACAGCAGGAATTAAAGTAGCTAATAAAAATAACGTAATCATAATTTTATTACCTTTAAACTTAAATCTGCTCAACACATAAGCAATCATTGTCCCAATAAGTACAGCACCGGTTAATGAAATTACTAAAATGATTAATGTGTTGATAAAACCAGTTAACATATTCCCTTCAAAAAAAGCTCGGCTATAATTTGTGAAATTCAGCCAATTTTCCGGTGGTGTTAATGGATTAGTTCTGTTATACTCCTCCGGTGTCTTAAATGAGGCAAATAAAACTACGACGATCGGTAATATCGCAGCAAAAGCACCTAATACTAATGATAGATATTTTAGAAAACTAAATAGTCTATACTTCAATTTATACATCAATATTAGGCCTCCTTTTCACTAAATATAAGTCGTTGAATAACTGTGACAATTACAACAATCCCAAGCAATACTACCGCCATTGCAGAAGCTAAACCAACCTTACTAAACTTAAAGGCCGTATCAACCGTTTGAATAACAAACGTTGCACTTCCATTAGAACCGCCTGTCATAATATACGGAATTTCAAAAACACTAATAGCTCCACTTACAGCCAAGATTAAGTTCAAACCAACAATTATTTTAATACTCGGTAAAATAATATATCTAAACTGATGCCATTTATTAGCACCATCTATTTCCGAAGCCTCATAAACCTCACTAGAGATAGATTGAATTGCCCCTAAGAAGATAATAAAGTTAAAACCCATATACCTCCAAACAGACGTACCTGCTAATGAAAAGTTAATAATATTTGGATTCCCTAACCATAGTTGAGTCAACTCACCTAATCCAATAAAAGATAATAAGCTATCTAAAGTACCATCTGGCCTAAAAAAGAATAGAAAGATAAATCCTATCGCAACTCCATTTAACAAATACGGAAAAAAGATAATTCCCTTAAAAAAATTTTTGTATTTTACCTTAAAGCTTAAAATTGTCGCAAAATAAAGTGCTAAACCCATCTGTACAAAAGTAGCAGCAAAATAATATAAACTCACTTTAAAAACACCGAAATATTCCGGTCTAGTAAAAACCGTTTTATAGTTCTCCATTCCGACAAAAGTCATATTCGGGCTAAACCCATTCCAACTATGAAAACTATAGTAAAACATTCTATACAAAGGTAAATAAGAGAAAGTAATAAGTAATAATAAAGGCAAAAAGGAAAAGGCTACAATAATAATCTTTTTCTGTGTAGGGTAGCTAAGATTAAACAGATTAGGTTTGCTAGAACCTGTTTTTTTTTCGTAGCTAGAATGTTTATTTTCCATAAGTAGATACCTCCAGCTAGCATTTCAACATAATTAGATAGAAAGGGAAGTAGCTTAGCAACTTCCCCTTATTTTTTTCTTCTTTTGTAACTATTGAGTTACTTTTTCACGAGCCTTTGCCCATCTTTGATTTAAATCGTTCATGATATCATCGAATGATTCTGCTCTATTTCCAATACCCGCTTCTATTATGCGTTGTTTAAAGATTGGTTGCCATAAACCTACTTCTGCCTCACGATCAATTAAATCAACCCAACCTTCCTGTCCAGGTTGTGGATCAGCTTCAGAAATTAGTACTACTCCTAACGATTCGAACGCACTTAGTGTCTTAGGGAACGGATCAGCCTTCACTGGAGAGATTGCACCATGAGCTAATGCGAAGTTAGACTCATTAGTAAACCAATCTAACCACGCTCTTGCAGCTTCTTTATTGTTAGAGTTTACGTTAATACCAATTTTATAATCTCCACCACTTTGAGCATAAACAGTTCCGTTTACATTTGAAGGGAACGGCATATATCCAATATCGTTAGGATCTTCTGCAAGCTCCTGAACTTGACCAATAGCCCATGAACCTAATACCATTGCCCCTATTTCACCTTCAGCTAGTAGAACTTTAGATGTTTCCCAATCCGTTGTTAATGGATCATTTTCAATTAAACCTTGTTTTGCTAAATCATACATTAATTTATAGATAACATAATGTGGTCTACCCGGTGAGAAAGGATCATCCATATTTGGAAGTTGAACATTTACAAAATCCTCTTCCCCAGCTACTGATAAACGGTGGTTTTCCCACTGATCAAGCGGCCATCCAGCTGCATAGTTCGTATAGTAAGGAGTTGCATCTGTATTGTCTTTAATTGCTTGCATCGCCTCTAAGAAACCTTCCGGTGTATTTGGTAATTCTGTAATCCCTGCTTCTGCGAACAATTTTTGGTTGTAAACAATTCCCATAGCATTTACCATTACAGGAATACCATAAGACAAGCCATCGTAGGCCATTTCATTTGTAAATAAGTATTTTTGACTTAGTTCTTCAACAGAACCAAGTGGTTCAAAGAAGTGACCTAATTCAGGAGCTGCCACATCATTAGGAATTAATAGTACATCACCGTAATCTTTTGTGTTCATACGGATTTTCACTTGACCTTCGTAGTCAGTAATTGCTTCAAAATTAACCTTTACATCAGGATAAATTTCGTTAAATTGTTTTGCATACTCTTGAAACGTTGTATTAACAATATCAGTTCTATTCGTTAAAACAGTGATTTCACCTTTAACATCTTCAACAGATGTTGCATCTTCACCAGTAGGTGTTTCATTCGGTATCTCAGTTTCAGCAGGAGCAGGCGTATCTTTCCCGCCACAAGCTGCAATAACTGATAAAGAAAGAATAAACACTAATAACATTAACCAAACTTTACTCTTTTTCATTTCGTTTCCCCCTCAATAATTAGTTTATCGTTTAGCTTACAAGTTAAGTTTATTATGGGAACGCTTTCTTGTCAATCACTTTTTTGGTTTATTTTATAAAGTATTATTTAATATCCATTAGAAAGCGTAACCATTAGCTTCACATATGCAACTTAGGTTTGTATCGAACTAAACCATAACTGAGAAGATATTTTTAAATACAGTATTCGCTTTCAAAAAAAGGCTATGCAAATATACAACTTTAAGAAGCGTAAAACCATATAAAAAAGTTTATTTTAAGTTAACGTTAACTTAAAATAAACTTTTATTTATCAGAAAAATTCTTTTAATCATCACTTGAATTACAAAGGAAATTAAATAAGTATATAGAACAGGAGCAATGAAGATAAAAAGTAAGAAATTTATCCCTGCTATAGCAAAAAGAAGCCCTAATAGACATAAAAGAATTATTGAAACTCCAAAATGTTTAATTGTCGAAACAAAAGCTAGAGCTATTGCTTGCTTAAAATTTACTTTTTCAGGGCAAAATACTAAAAAAGAGCATGTGTAGGTAATAACTATAATCGTAATTCCTAAAATATACAACAATATAAAAATAACTATTAAAGAGTAAGAACCTTGACTTTGCACAGTAAAGAATAGCAAATTATACGTTATTATTAGCAAAAATGACAATAAAAATGATTGTAATTTAAAGATGTTGTATTTCTGATAATACCGTGAGAACAAGACGCTTATTTTTTCATGGTCCTGATCCTTTTTAACATCCTCAGTTACGGCAATTAATGAACAAAATGCAGGAACTAAACCATATACTACAAAACCCCTTATTAAATAAATCCAAAATAATAAACTTGCCTTAACATACTGATATAACTTTGTAATAATTAGTTCCATCTTTTACATCTACCCTCATTTTCGAATTGATTATAAAAAAACAAGGCAAAATCACCTTGTTTTTATTTCTTTTACAGAGTCTCGAAAGATAATATTCCCTTTAATCAAAACTCTACCGTAAGTTTTATTTTTATTTTTTATTTTTTCAATGACGAATTTAACTGCTACCTTTGCCATCTCCTCAATATCAACTTCGACTGTTGTAAGTTGAGGATCAGTAATAGTTGCATAAATATCATTATCAAAGCCAACTACGGAACAATCTTCTGGAACGTTATAGCCTAATTTTCTAAGTTTGTTTATTAGTAAATAACCGACTTGGTCGCAATTGCAAACAAAAGCTGATGGTAAATTACTAGGTAAGTCAATATCAATAAATTTCCCTTCTTCATCTCGATCATTGATAATAAATTCCTGCCTTAGAGGAATTCTATGTTCAAGTAACGATTTATAATATCCTAAGAAGCGATCTTGTATACTACTAGTCGAATGGATATTACCGACATAAGCAATGTCTTTATGACCATTTTTTATTAAATAATTAGTTAGTTCATATACCCCATAAAAGTTATCAGTAACAATAGAATCAATGTCCGATTGATCCGTATAAAAATCCAAAAATATCTTCGGAATATCGACATTGCGCAATAATTCAATATAACTACTGTTAACTTGACCTAAAATAATAAATCCATCGACTTTGTTTTCGTAGTAGATTTTAGGTAGAATTAAATTTTCCTCATCTTTTGTGCTCAATAATTGAATAATGCCATAATAGCTGTATTTTTCTAAGACCGTTGAAATATGCTGATAAAACTTTAAATAGAAGGATTGTGCTTCGCCAGTAAACCTTTCAGGAATAATAACTCCAATATTATAAGACAAGCCTTCCTTCATTGACTTCGCTACCGTATTAAAGCGGTAACCCATTTCTTCGGCAAGTTTTTTTATTTTCTCTTTTAGTTCTTCACTAACGCCATCTTTATCATTCAACGCTTTGGAGACGGTTACACTACTTACATTTAACCTTTCAGCTATATCCCTCATTGTTACATTACTTCTCATAAAAACGCCTCCTCTCCTTACGTATTTACTTTAGCCCAATAGTTTCATTTTAACCGTTTTTACTTAATAATTGAAGGTTTTTTTTAATTAAATTTATTCTTTGCTCAGCACACTTTAATGAGCGATAAGGATCTTCAGGTGTATTGAATGTGTAATCGACTAATTTTTCTAGTGTAGTAGTCGCTACATGAATCCGTGTATCACTTGATGCGTAATATATATATATATTATTATTTTCGTCGACTATTGCCCCATTACAAAAGATCACGTTGGAAACATCCCCCACACGTTCCTCGTCATACGGTGCGATAAAATGACCACCAGGTTTAGCAATAATTTTAGACGGTTCTTCTAGACTTGTTGCAAAAGTGTATAATACATAGCGTAAACCAGCAGCAGTATTTCTAACCCCATGAGCAATATGGATCCACCCTTTTTCTGTTTTTATTGGGGCAGGACCTTGACCATTCTTCACCTCATAAACAGTGTGATAAACTCTTTCGTCAATATTCGTTTCGGAAGTGATTACCGGATTCGTGATCTCATCACATAGGCCAAATGCTATTCCTCCACCTGATCCTGTGGAAATAAATCCATCCTGTGGTCTAGTGTAGAAAGCATATTTTCCATCAATGAACTCTGGATGTAACACAACATTCCTTTGTTGAGGAGATGGTGTTTTAATGTTTGGCAATCGTTCCCATTTCTTTAAGTCCTTCGTCCTTACTAAGCCCGCTTGCGCAATTGCACTCGATGTATCAAACTGCTGCGCATCAAGGTCCTTACTTTCTGAACAATAGATACCATAGATCCAACCATCTTCATGCTGAACCAATCTCATATCGTATATATTCGTTTCTTCTTTATCGACATCATCCCAAGTCAGTGGTGTGTCAATGAATTTAAACCCATCGATACCATTATCACTTTCTGCCATTGCAAAAAATGATTTTCGGTCTAACCCTTCGGTTCTAACTACTAGATAAAACTTTTTGTTAAAATATATAGCCCCTGGATTAAACGCCGCATTAATGCCTAACCTCTCCATAAACTCCGGATTCGTTTCTTTGTTTAGATCAAAGCGCCAATGAAGTGGTACATGATGCCGAGTAATAACTGGATTTTTATATCTGTCGTAAACCCCGTTATAAAATTCGTCGTTCTTTTCATTCTTTTTTGATAAGAATTCCTCTTGCCCTTTTAATAATTCAAAATACTTTTCATGTATCAAGTAAAAAACTCCCTTCTTAAAAAAACGATTAAGTTATCGATAACTTCATTATATAGTATTAGTAACTTAATCGCCACTATTTTCGAAAAAAGTTTAATTAAAGTTACTTTTACCATCTTTTCCTTTGTCATGCTAATAATGGCTGTCTATTTTTTTTTCAGTTGTATTAGTAATTTCGTTTAACCATTTTTTTGTAAGTGTTCTTCTAATCCCAAAAAATAAGCGTACTAATTCGTGAGAGTTTCCTAATGCAAAAACGATGTAAAGTGGCAGTTTTAAATAAATTCCTAACGCGGCAAGAGGCAATCCTACGAGCCAAACCCCTAATAAATCTAAATATAATACGTATTTTGTATCCCCGCCTGCCCTTAATACACCCATATTATTGACCATATTAAGAAATTTCGGCGAAATAATTAGTGCATAGATTAACAGTACACTACTCGCATATCCTGCAACAGTATCTGTAACTTTGTATAGAGAAATAAACAACGGCGATACCAATATTACTCCAAATGCAGCACAAATTGAAAGTATGAACGTCAAAAACAGAAATCTTCTTGAATATAAATAAGCTCTCTCTTTTTGACTAGCACCAATTCTGTTACCAACCATAATCGAGGATGCATCACTTATTCCAATAAAAGTTGCCATAAAAATAAATACTAACGGATCAATTAACGTTATTGCTGCAATGACATCTGTGCCCATTAGAGAATACATCCAGAAAAATGTCATTTCACCAACCGTCCAGACAACATGATTGATAACTGAAGGGATGCTAATCGTTAAGTAATTTTTTATCAATGTAACATCAAAAATTTCCTTTGCGGTTAATCGCTTCAGTTCAGTAAGGATGCCAAACTTTTGAATGAGTAGAAATAGTAGCATTGTTTGGATGACTCTAGCAAAAACGGTAGCAAGAGCTGCTCCTTCCACTCCTAATGCTGGCGCACCAAAATTACCAAAGATAAAGATGTAATTTAAAACTGTATTAAGAACAATAACAAATATATTTATATACATTGGGGATTTAACTTCACCCATGGACCTTAAAACAACTTGGATCAAAATCGTTAGACCTGTAAATAAATAACTAAAAGAAATTAGCTTTATATAACTAGCTCCTAAAACTATAACACTCGAATTATCAGAAAAAATACCAATGATACTATTAGAATTAAATACAACTAAAATCATCGACAATAGTGATACGGAACTAATAATTGCGAAGGTAATCATTAACACTTTCGATATGCCGGTTTTGTCACCTTTCCCCCAGTATTGAGCTGAAAAGATGGCTGCTCCAGTTGCAAAACCTTGTAAAATTATGATTAACATTGTGTTGATCTTATTTGCTAAACCTACGGCAGCAATACTTTCTACGCCAAGTTGGCCGACCATCACTGAATCTACCATATTTAATGACGAAGTTATCAAGGTCTGAATAGTTATCGGTATGGCGAATGCTAACATATTTCTATAAAACTGCTTTTTTTCAGCTATTGTTTCTATCATAAAAGTCTCCTACTACTAAAAATTGTAATACTACATTCAACGAGACATTATAATTAATTATTAATTAATTATTAATTAATTCAATTTATCATATTCCCTAGTACTTTCCCTCTCTTGACCATCACTGTTAGCTTAAGAGTGGAGCATGGGCAATTCGAATTGTTCTCGAGATCACCCACCCTTTACGTCCTCTGTAACAACCTTTTAATCAATCAACTACTTCGCGTACCATTCTTGAATTACTTTTTCCGCCTTTTTTCCATATATATCAAAACCTTTGTTTGTTTTCGCTTCCTCTAGCAGATACAATTTAGTACTCCAATCCCACCAAAAAAAACCTGCAAACCATGGTTCATCCCAAAACACTTTAATGACTGAACTGTAAAATTTTTCTTGTTCTTCTTCACAATAAGGTAAGTCAACATGAGTAAAATCCCAAGGCATTGTTGCACATCCTAGAGCGCTTCTACAGCCGATTTCCATGAATACGATTGGTTTATTAAATTTCTCATGTAATTTAATCATTTTTGTCTTTACTTTTTCCCAATTCTTAATCATATTTTCTTCACTGTCGTCAGGTTTTTCACCAACAGGGTAATAGGCACTCGTTCCAATGAGATCAACTTTATCAAACCATTCGACACCTTCCTCCTTACCATGGTTTGCATTATAAATTAACGGGCCACTGTATACTGCTCTCACCTTTTTAATGACTCGCTCCCACTGACTAACTCTCGTCTCGGTACTAATCATTTCACAGCCGATACAAAACATTTCGCAGCCTAACTCATTAGCAAGCTCGGCATAATGAAGTAAAAAATTTTCATATGACGCAAACCAATTATCCCAATATTCAGTGGCTTCTTGAGGAAATCCAATCCGCGCTCTCCAAATTCCATCTTTGCAATTTACAACTGGTTTTAAACAAACTTTTAGACCTAAATCTTTTGCTTGTTTTACTGCAAACTCAATATCTCTGTCTGTCATTGTATGACCATAGTCAAATACGATTTCTGTTGAAGAATATGATGGTTGAAATGTATAAAAAGAAAGTGCAATCCACTCACTTCCCGTTTCCTTCAATTTCTTTAATGATGCAACAGCATCAGGTGTTCTATAGGCACCCTTCGTTGTATTCCAACCGTAAGTCATTCCTTTTATAAATAGTTCTTTCATATTTTCACTCCTTAATCTTCAAAGTCATTTACCACGTCTCTAACTTTACTGGTAGATTCCCGAAGCATAATTGTTCCAGCTAACAATACCTTTTCAAAAGGTGCGTTCTTCTCACTTATTCTCTTCAATAGCATCTCTACCGCTCTTTTACCAAGACCTGATTTCGCAATATCTACCGTTGTTAATGTTGGTGACATTTGGTAGGTTATTTCTTTATTATCAAAGCCTACTATTGATAAATCATCTGGCACGTTCATATTAAATTTTTTTAATACTGAAATAACCCGGGTTGCAATGTTGTCATTAGCACAAACAAAAGCGGTTGATAAAAAACTATTCGTTTTCTCTATAAACCAATTTTCGAAATGCATCTCTATTTCACTATTATCAATCGTTTCTAATGATGCATCTCTTTTTGCAGTAAGATTATTTTGCTCTAATGAACTACGAAATCCCAACCAACGATCATAGAAACTGCGGGAATAATTAATATCACCAATAAACTGGATCTGTTTATGACCTAGACCGATGAGATGATTTGTTAAATGATAACTACAATCAAAGTTATTATTAAAAATCGTGTCACAACGTATTAATGGATCTTCGTAGTCAATTAAGATTATCGGAAGTTTCATTCGATCTACTTCAAGTAAGAGGGGAGCAGAAATTACACCAACACCTATAGCACCAATAAAATGTTTAGGATTAAGAACAGTTGTTAATTTTTCTACATTACTTTCTGTCATCACAAATATACCTATACCTAAATCTTCCAATGTACAAGAAATTCCATCAACAATTTTCCCCCAATAAGACGAATCCTTTGTTTGATGCCTGATGTTTTGCATAAGTACTAACACAATTTCATTTTTATTATTTCGGTTTGGCCTAGATTCTTGGTTTTCAATTGGTTGATTTATTTTCTTATTCTTTTGAGAGTAATAACCCAATTTTGCGGCTGCATCAAAAACTTGATCACGTGTAGTACTATTAACCCCTTCCTTTCCAGAAAGAGACCTTGAAACAACAAACTTGGAAACCCCTAAATAATCAGCAATTTGCTGCATCGTCACTTTTTTTGACATATAGTTCCCTACTCCTTGTTTGATTTGATGTACGTAATTTGTTATATTTGTTATTTTAAATTGTTTTTGTTATGATAACACACCATTAGCTTGTTTGGCTACTTTTAAAAATTAGTCTGTTGATACCTGTTTCTTTCTGTTTAACAATCGCTTAGTTTCTATACAAAATAATTTTTCATCAACTCCCTTTCAAAAACAAGTAACCTCAAATATTAGTTATATTTGTTATTATAAAAAAATAAAACTAGAGGGCAACCATTCCCTCTAGTTTTATTTTTCTAAGATTAATCGACATTTATTGATCGATGTTTAGCAACACTAGGATATTTAATCTAGTGGAGTTAACCAGTACTCAACTAAATTAGCTTTGTGTGGTTAAATAATTTAAATAATGAAATTAGTTAAATTGAATTAAAAGGCCATTAATTAATTTACTAATAAATTGAGTTTAAGTTTCCTTTTCCCCTTTGTAGTTTTTTTTCGGTAATATTATTTAATTGTAACCGCAAGAACTCATACGGCAGATTAAGTTTTTCGTTATTTATGAACAGTTCTTGTAATTCATCTTCTTCCGTACTAAATTCTTTTAGTATGTTCATTTCTTTATGGATGCTCTCCATCTTCTTATCTAGCTGAGCAGCAGAATTAGCAGCTTGTTTTAGTTCGTCCTTTAACTTTTGAGGTACTTCTTTGTTATATTTATAGTAGATTTTATGTTCTAAACTAGCCCAAAAATCCATCGCAATTGTCCTGATTTGTACTTCAACACAGACATTTTCTTCGCGGTCAGACATAAATATAGGAATTTCTAAGATTAGATGTAAGCTTTGGTAACCATTTGGTTTTGGATTTTTAATATAGTCCTTACATTCAATGAGCTTTATATCTTTTTGATTTTGCAGCATTTCACTTAATTCATAGATATCCGAAATAAAGGAACAAGTAATTCTAATTCCAGCAATATCTTTAATATTTTCTTTAATTGTAGGTAGGGTAATTTCATAGCCTTTGTTATACGCTTTCCTGACGATACTTTCAGGCGTTTTAATTCGCGATTTTACATGCTCAATTGGATTATAGTCATGAACATATTGGAACTCCTGTTTAAGTATATCTATTTTTGTATTTAGTTCATCTAATGCAAACTTATAGTACATCATAAAGCGAGTTAACTCTGTTTTTAAAGTTTTTAAATGTTTAACATCCATTGTCATTACTTCCATCATTTTAAATCGCTCCTTATTGAGTAAAGCTAGGTCTCATTGCATTATAAAACAGTTTTATGAACGGAAGATGAACGAATTTTAGAGGCCCGTTCAAGGAAATCCAGCTACATATAGTTAATACTCAAACAGCAGTTCTCATACAAAAAAAGACTACTGGCGTATAGCTTCAGCAGTCTCTCTATTCTCTTATTGTAAGAGTGTATTTATTTCACAATCATTACCGGGCACTTTGCGCCTTTAGTAACTTTATGGCTTACTCCGCCTAAAACTGGAGTTTGAAGGCGATTTAGGCATTCTTAGATAGTTGACACTCTTAAAGTAAGTTTTTTAGTGACCGGAGTTTTTCGATAAACCACCGATTTTATTCATTAATAACGAACTTTCATTGTTTAAACCAGTTAGATGAACAGTAATTCCATTTTGCTCATATTTCATTTCGACTTTATCAATGGCACCGATCGCAGAGTCGTCCCATAAATGTGCACTACTAAAATCAATTTCTACTTCTTTTACGTCATCTTTAAAATCAAATGAATCAATAAAATCAGTCACAGATACGAAGAAAAGTTGGCCTTCAATATAATAAACCTTTTTCTGACCGGTGTGCGTTAATTTGGATGTAACATGTACCTTTGAAATTTTTGCTCCAAAGAAAAGTGCACTTAGAATTACACCTGTTAATACCCCGATCGCTAAATTGTGCGTCAGTACAACTGTTAAAACAGTTACTACCATGACCGTAGCATCAGTTCTAGGAATTTTGTGCAACGTTTTTAAAGAGTTCCAATCAAATGTACCAATGGATACCATAATCATTACACCAGCTAGTGCAGCCATAGGGATTTGCACAACGACTGAACCTAGAACAATGATTAAAAACATAAGGAAAACACCTGCGACCAGGCATGATAAACGTCCACGACCACCTGATTTAACATTAATAACCGATTGACCAATCATTGCACAACCAGCCATCCCCCCGAAAAATCCTGTCACGACATTGGCAATACCTTGACCACGACTTTCTTTATTTTTATCACTTTCTGTATCAGTCATATCATCCACAATTTGTGCTGTTAGTAGTGATTCTAGGATACCGACAATTGCTAATGCTAGAGAGTAAGGTAATATAATCATCAGTGTTTCAAATGTTAACGGAATAGAAGGAATTAAGAAAATTGGAAGCGTACTTGGTAAAGCCCCCATACCACCAACTGTACTTACTCCTAAGTTACCGAAGATTGCAATAGCTGTCACAGCAACAATTGCGACTAGTGTCGATGGAATTGCTGTCGTAAATCTAGGTAAAATATAAATAATCGCTAAGGTTAATGCAACTAACGCGTACATTACCCATGTTACATTAACAAAATGTTGCAGCTGGGCCATGAAAATTAGGATCGCTAACGAGTTTACGAAACCAACCATAACTGACCTTGGTATGAATTTCATGTATTTCGCTAGTTTAAATATTCCAAAGAAAATCTGAATAATCCCCGTTAGAATCGTAGCAGCTAATAAATACTGTAGCCCGTGATCAGCTACTAAAGTAATCATAACTAAGGCCATTGCACCAGTTGCCGCTGATATCATCCCTGGACGTCCACCAATAAAGGCAATAACAACCGCAATACAAAAAGAAGCATACAATCCTACCATTGGATCTACTTTTGCAATGATTGAAAAGGCGATAGCCTCAGGAATTAACGCTAATGCGACAACCATTCCTGCTAATACGTCTCCCTTGATGTTGCCAAACCACTCTTGTTTAATTGCTTGTAAATTCAAGCTAACACCTCTTTCATATTTAGTTTTAATTTTTTTTCGACTTTCGACTCTCACGAAAGTCAGTCCGTTATTAACATAGAGAATTCTAACACGGGTGCGTTAGAAATGAAATGTGGATGTAAGCGTAAAACAACCTTATTAATCTTAGTTTTTCTCGTATAAACTCTCGCATGCTTTCATTTTCATAAAACCGTCACACTTTGAGAAGTTTAATAAATCAGAAAGTATCCTCATCAATGTCGACAGCAATCATCTCGGCGATCTCTTTTTTCTCGTTTTTCCCACCAGACAAAAGGGAGAATTCACTAAAAGATCTCGACCTTCATATGAGGGTCGAGATTTCTTATGACGCTTGCATCTCTAGTTTATCTGCCTTCTTTACTGGTTTCCTAGAAATAAAGGCGAAAATTGCCCCTATTAATGGAAACACCATCATTAAATAGATGATTTCTTGATAGCTTCCGAAACGATCGTACGCAAGGGCAAAAGGTAGCGGACCAAAAGCCGAACCAATGACCATAATCGTCGCGGATACACCTTTAATACTACCAATATTCGCCCGACCAAAATAATTTGGAAAAATAATCCCTAAACTAATCGCCTCAAAACCACCGACAAGACCACGGGCAACTCCAAATAAAATCGCTGCTGAGTAAGAATCTGTCTGCACTAACAAAAACATAATTCCAATTTGACCTAGAAATACTAGCCCAATAACATAATTTGCCTTCACTCTTTCAACAATAAATCCTGCTAAAAATGTGATTGGAAAGGCGACAATTGCCATAATACTTAAAATAAATGCTGCTTGTGTTCTACCAATTCCGCTCTCCGCTAAGATTGGCACAAAATGAAAAACGATCCCTGTGTTTACCATTGATGGCACTGCTACACAGTACAAGAGTAACCAAAACTCCTTTGTTCTCATTGCTTCCTTAACCGTCCAAGCCTCTTCATATATGGAAGATTTCTTTGATCCCTTTTCCGAAACTTCAGCGTCCGATAGATTATCAGGATGTAACCCCACGTCTTCAGGCTTATTACGAATGAAGATAAAAGCGAGCGGAACAAAAACGAACATCATTAGGCTCGCCCAAACTAGCCATGACATTTGCCAACCAACCTGGTCGATTAACCAAGCATTAAAAGGTGGAAGAGCAGCAGCACTTAAGAAGCTACCAAAAGCCATAAAGCTTAAAGCACGGCCACGCTTGTTCACAAACCATTGTGGAATTAGAGTACCTGGTAAAAGCGTCAACGACCCTTGACCAAACAATCGCAACATAAAAAATCCGATGAACAACATTGTTGGTCCTAAAATAAAACTATTAAAAAGACAAGCTACAGCCAATAGCGTAGCTACAATTACCGTCATTCGTCTCTGACCAAACTTATCTACTAACCTACCAACGATGAAGAGCAGAAAACCTGCTAGTAATGTTGCAAATAAATACATGGTCGATATTAACGTACTACTCCAACCAAAATAACTTAAATACGCATCGATAAAAATTGAAATTGAGTAGGTTTGACCTGGTCCAGAGAAAAAGATCGCCAATGCCGACATGAAAACAATAATCCACCCGTAATAAAAGGGCGGATTAACTGGTAATTTCGTATTCCCGTTCAATAATTACGCCTCCGCTTCATGCAAAAAAATATTTCGCCTAACTAAATATAACAAATTAAAGTTTGTGAGTAAATAAATTATCTTGCTAAAGTTAATGGGAATTTAACACTAATTCGAACCCGGTATAATACGTCCTTCTTGGCCACAGTCTTCCTCTTTTCTTACTCCTCGTTTGTTAGATAGAATTGCCTAGTTTGGATATCCTAAAATTAACAATAACCATTTTAGGAGTAATAACCATGTCCTTCGATGCTTTTATAATGGGGTTTTCGTTTATTATGATCCATTTACTTGCAAACGAACTTATCCCTTCAAACCGAATTCATAAATTAAAGTGGTTCTCATTTTCTGGTGGGCTCGCTGTATCTTATGTATTTGTATATGTCTTACCTTCTTTACATAAGGAACAAATATTAGTTAAACAATATGGTAATTATTTTACGATGGAATCTGAGTTATATTTCATCGGTTTAGTTGGCGTTTTAATTTTTTACGGCATTCAAAAAGTAGTCCGAAAAGCGCAACTTAATTCAAGACCTGGGAAAGCTAGAGCGTTATTTTGGTTACAAATTATGTTTTTTGGTGTATATAATATGCTAGTCTCTTATACAGTCATTTCGCACAATGTCTCAGGAGTCCAAGCAGTCTTTTACGGAATTGCGGTAGGACTTCATTTTGTAGCTGTTGCACATGACTTATGGCGAGAGTATGCAGATATTTATAATCACGTAGGTAGGTACGTACTTGCTACTGGGATTATAGCTGGATGGTTTATGGGAATGAAGGTTCATTTATCACCATTAACCGAGTCAATGATCTTTGCCTTTATCTCAGGGGCAATGATCTTAAACGTTTTAAAATATGAATTGCCTCCAGATGATGAAGCGCATTTCCCAACGTTCGCGATCGGGGTTGTTTCCTATACCACTATTACAATGTCCCTTAAGTTTTTCTTCCAATGGTGATGTTGCCATGAGATACAACCTGAAATGAATATAACAAAAGAGATAATCATCTCTGATAAAATTTTGTCATTCTGGACGGACTTATGGTAACTTTCTTTAATTTTAGGTGCCAGGCACCTATTTAAATCATCACTTATTACCTGTAATTCCAAGCTTCTCCTTAAGCCGTTTACTAGTAAAGATCGGAATAATCATCACCAATATAAAGATTACCAAAGCCAAAGCAATTGTTACCCAATCACCATCAACAAAACTTGCGCCTAAAAAGTTGTATGCTATTGTACCAGGTACAATTCCAATGATTGTACCAAACAAGAACGCTCGAAAATGAACCTTAGACGCGCCTGCTAAGTAGCTAATCATATCAAAGTTGACTATTGGAATTAGGCGTAAAAGTAGCACATAGAAAAAACCTTTTTCCTCCAACTGTTTCTGAATGATTGCAGATTTTCCTGTCCATTCTTTTTTGGCTAGGTTTTTACCTAGTTTCCTTGCAATAAAAAATGATAAAATGGCTCCAGTCGTTGCCCCAATTAGGGTAAATAAACTTCCCCATAAAGAACCAAAAGCTAAACCACCGGTTAATGAAAGTATTGAGGCTGGAAACAAAATTACTGGTCGAAGCGTATAGAGGATGATATAAAGAAACGGTGCAAACCAACCAAAAGATAAGATCCAATGCCGAATTTCCTCAGGAGTTAGTTGAAAATGTTCACTGTTAAGATAAAGTAATAGACTAATAACACTAATAATAATAAAGCCTTTTAAAATCGTCTTTTTCTTCATTTCCACTCAACTCCTTACAATATTTTTTAACAAAAAACATCAAATACTAAGTCAATACAACTACGTTTTCATTTTTCCTTTTAGATAGGGTTTAAATTAATTATCAGGCATTTGAAACTACATAGCAACAAACGGCATGGAAAAAAATGCATTGATCACTTTTGGCTAAAGTGCAATAAAACAAAAAAACAGATTGTTTCGAATGAATTCGATCCAATCTGTTACGAGCTTCGTCTTCCTAATTTGAAAGTCTACTGATTACCGTTAAATAGATTTAATAAACGACGCCCTTGAACTCAAAGCGAATATTTGAGAGAGTTTCCGATTCGAGACGTTGTTTCATTTGGCTTGCTTTTTCTAAAGCATCCATCATCCCATTGGCCTCAATTTTATATTCTTTGTATTGGTGATTATATTTATTAGTACTACAGAAAAAGATATACTGTTTCACGAATACATATCCCCTTCACTATTGAATTTTAATACTATTATTCTCCAAACTTATTAAACATATACTTTGTTAGCCTACTCTTTACTTACCCTTATCTTAAAGATCATTAACTTTGAATTCCATTCTTTGGTCAGATAGTTTAACACCCTAAATAAAATCGCCTTCCTATTCATTAAAAAGTCGCTAGCCCTTTCTCTTCGCTGTAAAACTCTAACGAATTTTTGAGGCTCGTTCAAGGAAATCCAGCGACATCTATTAGAGAGTTGCATCATTTTAATGATGTAATGATGAATTGCCGAATAAAAATTATTAATTGCTCAAACATTTTTTCACATAAAAAAGGGCTCCTAAAACACCATCAGCCACAATCAATGCGATGAATGATATTTTTTGGAACCCTCTTTATTCATTAGTTCGTTTTAGATTACGATAGTTTATAGACTCTTGCTTCATAAGGTCTTAAAGTGATTTCAGTTATATCTTCGTCTGAATTAACTTCATAGTTGCTAATCGCTAGCTGCGCTGATTTATTCTTTAGGTTTTCAGGTAAAACAAATTTCGCTTCTTCTCCAAAAAGATTTGCAATAATTAATGCTGTTTCGCCTTCAAAGCTGCGTGTATACGCATAGATCTTATCGTCTTCTTTCAAGATAAGACCATAGCTTCCGTAAATAAGTGCAGGTTCGTTTTTTCGAAGCGCTATCAGGTTTTTGTAATAATGATAAATTGATTGCGGATCTTGTAGTGCTGCTTCAACATTAATCTCAAGGTAATTCGGATTAACTTTCAGCCAAGGTTGTCCTAAAGTGAAACCTGCATTTTCTGAAGTGTTCCACTGCATTGGTGTTCTTGAATTATCGCGACCCTTTGCCCAAATGACTTCCATGATTTCTTGATGAGATTTACCACTTTCGCTTTCATTATGGTAAAAATTCTTAATCGCAACGTCATTATAATCATCAATTGAGTCAAACTTAACGTTTGTCATGCCAATCTCTTGGCCTTGATAAATAAACGGTGTTCCTTGCATTAGAAAATACATTGTAGCAATAGCCTTCGCGGACTCTCTCCAATACTCCGCATTGTCAGCCCAAGTCGTGACAGAACGTGGTAAATCATGATTTTCAACAAATAACGCATTCCAGCCAGTGCCCTCAAGACCATTTTGCCATTTAGTGAATGACTTTTTCAGTACATGAATATCAAGACCATTAATTTCACTTTGACCCCAAAGATCTAAATATTCAAATTGGAAAATCATATTAAACTTTCCGTTTTCTTCACCAACCCAGTCTTCTGCTTGTTCAATGCTAACACCGCTAGCTTCTCCAACAGTCATCACATCATATTTATCAAAGGTTTCCTTCTTTAACTCTTCTAAGAATACTTGAATACCTTCACGGTTCATATGACCTTGAAAGGAAGGAACATACTTCTTATTTTCTGGATTAGGTAAATCAGGAAAACCTGCGATTTTCTTAATATGTGAAATCGCATCAACTCTAAAACCATCAATTCCTTTATCTAACCACCAATTCACCATTTCATATAAAGCATGGCGAACTTCAGGATTTTCCCAGTTTAAATCAGGCTGCTTCCGTGAGAAAACGTGCATGAAATACTCATTTGTCTTATTATCGTATTCCCAAGCTGAACCACCAAAGATTGATTCCCAGTTGTTTGGTTCCTTGCCATCCTTCCCTGGATGCCATATGTAGAAATCTCTGTATGGATTATCTTTTGACGAACGTGATTCAATGAACCAAGGATGTTCGTCAGATGTGTGGTTGATCACTAAGTCCATGATTAACTTCATCCCACGAGCATGAACTTCCTTAAGTAACTGATCAAAATCAGCCATTGTTCCAAAGTCTTCCATAATCCCTTTATAATCGCTGATATCGTAGCCGTTATCATCATTTGGCGATGTATAAATAGGACAAATCCAAATAACATCAATGCCTAATTCCTTTAAATAATCAAGCTTCTGGATAACTCCTTGGATATCACCAATTCCATCACCATTCGAATCCATAAAACTTCTAGGATATATTTGATAAGCAACTGCTTCTTTCCACCATATTTTTTTCATCAATAACCCTCCAACCTTAACTTAACTTTATAGTTTTTTTCTATAGATAGGATCATACATCGTTTATCTATCGATTACCATCAAAAATCCCACCAGTTCACAATTTTAATACATTTATCGCATTTTGCCTAACTTTTACTGAAAATATTTTTTCTTTGTCAATTTTGTTTAGATTTCATAATCATCTCAAAAAGAGCATTCGCGACCCTTTGATGTTGTTCTTCACTTGATATGTCACTTACACCGTCTCCATGCTGGAGGCCATAGTATCCAAAATTAGAATGGTTCCCTTTGTAAATGTCATAATAAAAAACTCATACCTTTTTCACCCACACATAGTGGTAAACACTTCTACTAAATAGTTATTTTTAGCTACTTAGGTCAACTCCCCTCCGCTTCTATTAGGCTATCAGCCTTAGTCATACTTTTAAAACTACAAAAAAGTACATTTCCCTAAAATTATTTCGAGTACAAAAATAAGACTATTAGATTACAGAAAATTCTTTAAATTATGAATTATAATGAAGGTGTATTAAGGGTTTCTATCATTTTGGAGGTGAAGCCTACTATTTTATTGTTTCTCTAAAAAACTATTAAAAGAAAGAGGGTTTTGATTTGATGATTAGTAGACAAGCTAGACGTTTTATCACATTTTTAATAATAACGGTCCTTCTCTTATCAACATTTAGTATCGGAGCATTTGCAAATTCAACTACTCAAAAAGAACTCCCAGTTGTTGAGCTATTTGGCGATATTGATCTAACATCTTCCAAGCTAACGACAGTAATCATTGAGTTACAAGAAGAGTCAATTATTGAAGCAAAACAAAAAGGCAAAAAGCAAACAAAGCAAAAACTAGCTTCTGAACGTGGGAAAGTTCTAAAGGCTGTTAAGGATAAAGTAGCGAACGCAAAAGTTGGTAGAGAATATGACTACGTATTTTCTGGATTTGCAGTTGAACTTCCTGCAAATAAAATCACTGAACTACTTGCTACTGAAGGGATTAAAGCCGTTTATCCAAATGTAGAATATACAGTTACATCTGATACAAAAGTCATTGATGAAGATTCATTTAGTCCAATGATGGCTGATAGCGCTCCTTTTATTGGTTCGAATGAAGCATGGGACGCTGGCTTTACTGGTAAAGGAATTACCGTAGCGATCATTGATACTGGTGTAGATTACACACACCCAGATTTAAGAGACAACTTTGGTACATACAAAGGGTATGACTTTGTTGACAATGATAGCGATCCTCAAGAAACACCACCTGGTGACCCACGTGGTAATCAAACAGATCATGGTACGCATGTCGCTGGAACAGTGGCAGCGAATGGTGAAATTAAAGGTGTTGCCCCAGAAGCTACTTTATTAGCGTATCGTGTATTAGGTCCTGGTGGTAGAGGAACAACTGAAAATGTTATCGCTGGTATTGAACGTGCTGTTCAAGATGGCGCTGATGTTATGAATTTGTCTTTAGGAAATACTTTAAACAATCCTGATTTTGCCACTAGTATTGCTTTAGATTGGGCAATGGCTGAAGGTGTAGTAGCGATTACTTCTAATGGAAACAGTGGACCAAACAACTGGACGGTCGGTTCTCCGGGAACATCTCGTGAAGCGATCTCTGTTGGAGCAACACAATTGCCATTTAATATTTACAACGTATCTTTATTCACTTCTGAAGCCGTTACTTACCCTAGCGCTGCTGTGATGGGCTTTCCAAACGACCAATCAATTCTAGATCTAAATGGGAATGAATACGAATTTGTCGATGTTGGTTTGGCACTTGCGGCTGATGTTCAAGATTTAGACCTTACAGGGAAAATCGCTTTAGTAAGACGTGGAGATATCCCATTTGTTGAAAAAGCGGATAATGTCAAAAGCGTTGGTGCTGTTGGCGCAATTATTTATAATCATCTAGCAGGAGAAATCCCTGATGTTGCCGGAATGGCTGTACCTTCCGTTCGGTTAACGTTAGAGGACGGTCAGAAAATGTTAGCGGAATTAGCAGCAGGAAATAACACCGTCACGTTCGCTACTGCATTCGGACAATATGTCGGGGAAACCGTAGCAAGCTTCTCTTCTCGTGGTCCTGTAGAGACGACTTGGATGATCAAACCTGATGTATCTGCTCCAGGTGTTAACATTTCAAGTACAATCCCAGGTGGCTATGGTGCAAAACAAGGAACAAGTATGGCTGCGCCACATGTTGCAGGGGCTGCAGCATTAGTGTTACACGCAAACCCTACTTGGAGCGTAGAAGATGTTAAAGCCGCTTTAATGAATACTGCGGAAGAAATGGTTGATCCATCTGGTAACGTTTATCCACATAACACGCAAGGCGCTGGAAGCATTCGTGTCCTTCAGGCAATTCAAACGAAAACATTGGCAGTTCCAGGAAGCCATTCTTTTGGCGTCTTTAGTAATTTAGAAGAAGCTGAAGAGAGACAACAATTCATTACAATTAAAAACCTTTCTAACGAAAGAAAACGATATACGTTTGATGTACAATTTAAAGGAAATCCTGATGGAATAAAAGTTGTCACTAGTAAAAACTTAAATGTACCAGCAAAGAAAAACCAAAACATTAACTTCAAGGTCGAAGTTGATGCATCGAAGCTTTCTGCTGGTTATTATGAAGGTACGATTAAAATAAGTGATGGTAAACAATCGATTGATGTTCCAACAATCCTTTTTGTTCAAAGTCCATATTTCCTTGAAACATTCTCCTATGGAAAAAATGCGGATGGTAACTATGACATGTCAGTTTTCCTCCCTGGTGGAGCTGATAAGGTGACATTTACCCTTTCTCGATTTACAAATGGAGCAATTGGAACTTTTCTCGGCACAGTTGGAACATTTACAGAAGCTTCTGTAGGTTCTAATACGTATCAATGGGATGGAAAAATTAACGGGCAACAAATCGCTACTGGAACTTATGTCATGGGAGTCATCGTTGAAAGAGACGGTCAAACTCAACAGAGAAATTACTTAGTTCCAGTTCAACCGTAATCTGTTATGTAGCGCTATAATTGAAAAATGAGGCTGCCCCATAAGTGTCAGTTCACCTCGAAGTTTAATAGAAATAGAAGGTCTGTTTTGTACACCTATTTCTATTAGACGAGGTGACTGATACTTTGTTTTTGGGACGGCCTCATTATAATTACATTTCTAAAAAATCTCCACTAGCATTTTTTTGCTAGTTTGTTCCATTTTTTTATTAGAATTCACTAGTTACCTGTCTCTTTACTTGAAGACTGCTGATCAACCTCTTGCCGAGCTACATTGCCTAGAGTAAATTTCTTTATTTCCTCAGTTAAAGCTTTAGCTAATTCATTTAGCTCTTTGGCAGACTCGCTTACTTGTAACACCGTAGTGATTTGATCTTCACTAGATGCTGCAACCTCCTCTGAAGTCGCAGCAAATTCCTCTGATGCTGCTGAGATATTTTGCATTTTCTCGCCAACGTCTTTTGAAGAATTACTTAAATTACCTAACGTTACATGTATTTCGCTTGTGAATGACGCAATTAATTCAATTTGCTTTAAGATCGCTTCAATTGAAGAAACGGTTTTATTAACGGCGTCCTTTTGTTTTACGCTATATTGATCCAATGAATGAGCACCAACAGCTAACTGTTGCATTTGGCTATTCATTTCCGAAATAACATCATGGATATGATTTGCTTCTTGCTTCGACTTTTCAGCTAACACTTTTACTTCATTGGCGACTACCGCAAACCCTCTACCGTGGTCTCCAGCACGAGCCGCTTCAATACTAGCATTTAAAGCTAACAAATTAGTACTATCGGATAGTTTTTCAATAATGCTTACAATATCCCCTATTTGAACGGAATAATCTGTTACCTTTTCTACATTATCTACTAAAACATGTGCTAAGTTTATAAATTCTACAGAAGTTTGTCCCAAATCATGTGCTGCTTGTAAACCATCCTTACCAGAATGCAAAGAAGAATCAACCTGTTCATTTATTTTTTGAGCGGATTGGTTTGCTTCATACACTTGTTCCAACATTGTTGTTAGCGTCTGTGAACTAAAGTCAACGTCTTGAGCTTGGCTATGAGCACCACTTGCAATTTGTTCAATCGCTTCACTCACTTCTTCTGTTTGTAGCAAGGTTTCTTTTGAAATCTTCTCCAGATTTACAGATGAATTTGAAAGATCACCTGATACTTTTCGAACTATTGAGAAGGAACTTTGTACTTTCTCTGACATTTGATTAAATGCCTTTGCTAATTCACCCATTTCATCTTTAGAGCGTTCATCGACTCGGTATGTCAAGTCGCCATCACCGATGATTTTTGCCCCGGTTTGCAACCGTGAAACAGAACGAACTATAGACCGAATGATCAAGATACTAGAAGGGATTAAAATAATGAGAATACCACTAATAATTATTGTGAGCGTAACGTACATATTTTGTTTAAAACTATTCTTTTCACTTTGAAGAGTAAGAAAGTCATTGTTTAGCTCTTGTTCAATTTTACTAACTAAGACCTCTATCTCATATACCAAATTAGAAAATGAACGATTTAACTCTTGTTGAGTTAAAAATAAATCACCTAAAGTTTGTATATAACTACCGTATATTTCCAGCCTACTGATAAACATACTTTCGATACCACCATAATCCTCTGGTAAATTGTTCGTCTGTTCAACAACGAGGTCTAATTGAGTAACAACTCTATCAAAATATGATTGGTTTGGAAGCATAATAAATTCATTTTCAAAAGCTAATAAATCCATATAATTCTTCTGAAATTTCTCGTAATCCTCAGCTTCTTCAAACAATCCCAATAACATGTTAAACCTCGTTTGTAGGGTTTGCCTAGTGGAATTTACATTATAGATCATTCCACTCAAAGGTGATCCAATTTGATCATTAATATCTACTAATTGGTCATACATTTCAAGATACTGAGTGGAAAATCCGAATAATTCCGCAGTATAACCTTGAACAGTATCATTAGCGGTCAAAGCATTTAATTGCCCTATTTTTTGATTAACTAACTCTATTTGCTCACGAGCACTTTCACTCTTACTACCTACACTATTAGCGTATATGTAGTCTAGTTCGAAAGTACGGGCATTAGAAAAATGATAAATGATTTCAGTTCCTACCTTTGCTGCTTGAGATGTTCGTTCTGCTTGAGCAGTCATATTTTCCAGATTATTTATTGATAAGACAAACGCAATTAAACAAGTTATAATTCCTAATATTGATATGAGTGTAAGAAGCCTAACCTTTGTCTTTATGAACATTGAAATACCTCCCTAGTAGCGAACTATTCTTGTAAAGTTATAAAATTAATGTATCTCAACAAAATATTAGAAATATTTTAATGCCTTCGTTTTTTAGCTTCTCAATTTCTCCTTTTTATATAAATTATCAACTATCTTTATAACAATTAAAATGTAAGCGTTTTGATATCTACTAACACTAATTGTAGATTTATTATTAAAATAAATCTACAATTAGTTACACTATTCTACAAAATCTCGTAAAGTCCTCTCATAAATAATATATTTCTTTGAAACTTTAATCATATTAAAGTTAACAATTACCAACCTCTTAAAAAAACTTTTCTTTTAAAATGCATGCCAATTCATCGTCTGATAGAGGATTACGGTGGGTATTTTCTAAATATATGTGTTTCTCAGATTCAGGCATAACGAATTCCTTATACCATAAAAAGAAATCAGGACTATCCCCTTGCATTCGTAAATATTTTCTTAACGTTACTAGGCTTTCTATTGTCCACTTCACATTTGTAAGCCAATCCGCTCGATAAAAATTTTTCCACTTTCCGTGTTCAGACTTAGACATCGCTTGTAGGCCTTCCTGATAATCCCATATCGCTTGTGAAGCATAAACAAAAGCTATTGGATACTGATTTTCCTTAGATTTCAAATAGGCATTGCACAATGAAATAAACCCTTTACAACCAGAGTAATGGAGTTCTACTTGTACAAGAAGTTGGTCTATTAATCGGATGCGATCTTCCTCGTTTAGTAATGAGCATATTTTAATACAATCATCTTTCAATTGGCTCCATTTCTCCAAGGCTTCTTCACACTTTGCTTTAAACCATTTGATTTGATGCAGGAAGGGAACCTTTCCAGTTGCCCATTCAAGCTTTATAAGAGACTCATTCGTTTTTCCTTGGATCCAATGACCTATGATTTTTCTAGCTGGATGATGATAAAATTCATCTCCTGCTCGATCATCGTGATTTTCTCCGTATTTAATTGTACATTCAAAATAGTTTTTATAAAGATTAGCAATCTCACCTTGATTGGACGAATATAGACGATGAATAAACTGCTCTATATGCCCAGCCACTTCGATAGTACCGTTATTCCACAACTCCTTGATGATATCTAATGAATATAAATGCATTCGAATATTACCACTGTTTAAGAGTAAATAATCATCTCCACCATTTTCAAAAACAGCATCTATTTCCTCTTTTATCAAGGTGGGCGGTGAGGGAAACATCGTTAAATGGTTGGAAGCCTGGAGATCATGAAATGTGACATGATAGTAAATTCCTTGTTTTCCTTTGTCAGCCTTTTCAGGAAGGGAAGAAATCCGATAGTTTTCATTTCCATTTCGTCTTGAAACCATTTTTCCATAGCCATTGTCTGCCCATACCTTAATTACACCATTTGGAATTTCGATATGTCCACTACGATATAATTCTGAAATTTCCCCATACAATGCTACACAACAAACAGGATTCACCACATATTGCGTAATCATTTCTAGTTGTCGTTTTACAACATCCGAAATTAACTTCCCGCGTTTTTGAGGTGTATCAAAACCAGGATCATGATCCCAAAATGGTTGATCCCCTTGACCTCTGAAGGATAATACCCAAACAACCTTTTTGTCCTTTTGTTTTTGAATTGCTTCGTCCCAAAGCTTTTCATATAAAACAGCATTTTCAAGGTAACTAGCTTTTTTATCTGGAAATGCGCGTAGAAACATCTCTGCACCTAACGGTTCTGCATGATGATGAGTCACCCATAAACCCATGTCAGAAGCTAAATCAAAGTGTACTCCATTTCTAGGTAAATCTGTACCAGGAATGCACATATTCCCTCCACACCTTAATAAGGCTTCAAAAACAGGAAACCAAACTTCCTTCGTCGGGGGATATTCGTCTTTCCAACCAATGAGACAAACTTCATCATTTACAAACCAGCCGCGATAGCGAACCTTTGCTTTAGGAGAATCATAATCTCGTATCGGAATAACGATCTCTTCATTTTTAAGCACCTTAATATCAGCCCAATACCAAAATGGATCTACTCCAAGATATTTAGTACTAATATGCAAAATTCCATAAATTACACCTAAGTCATCATGGCCAATAACTTGTAAACTAGTATGAGAATGATCTTTTTTGAAACGGATAGAAAAGGATTCTGGTAATTCCGCTAGCTGTTCTTTTGTACGTTTGTATCGAATGATTATGTCAGGGGTTTGTATTGAGGTATTTATGTTTGGTTTTGACCCGAATACTTTTGTCATATCTCGGATAAGCATATCCAACGCATGCTGGACTGGTTTTGACCTATGTTCTGGAATTAAAATAGTTGAATATCTAGTTAAAACAAAACTGTTCATTAAAATGCTCCTTTCAACAAGTTAATCTTCATCAAACTCCCATAGTTTTCCCTGAAGCGGCTCTACCACCAACCTTTACTCAAAAAAATTGGAAGCTAGATTAGCTTCCTACTTTCTTTTAAACAAATTTTTTAATTTCTACAATTTAATTAATTCATCAACTTTCACTGCTTGGCCTGTACGCAATGAGATATTTCCTGCTATTCCTGTTAATATAGACATTGCACCATCTACATGGGTAGCAGCTCTACGAAATTCATCTTCTGCAGGAGTTCCAAATAAATCTCTAAGTAACACTGGGTCCCCACCACCATGACCACCACCAGTTTCCTCTACCTCCACTTCGTAAGGCTTGCCAAACATGGGTAATACTTGTATGAACTTTTCTTGAATGGCTCCTTCATCTGATTTATCTCCACCAGAATTAATATACGTTTGCTCTCTTACTTTAACTTCAATTCTTCCTTTACTTCCATTAAAGGAGATAATGAAACCTTCCCATGGAAGGTAGGCATTTAATGAATAATTTAAGATCGCTTTGTTCTTATACTGAACTATTACACCAAGTGTATCTTCAATACTTATTCCGTCGCCAAACACACTTTGATCCCGTTGATAGCCATCTTCTATTTCTGCATCTAAGTACATTGCTTTTAAATGCTCATTTTCAGCCAATTGGATGGCAAATGGATCACCCTTTGAATTTCTACTTCCATATGCACGTTGATAGAATTTCGTTTCTCCTCGGGATTCTGCATTTTCTTTTCCATAAAAACGGAGTCCACCTTGAGCATAAACTGTGTCAGGCTCTGTGCCAAGCCAATAGTTAACTAGGTCAAAATGGTGAGTGGATTTATGAACTAGCAATCCACCACTGTTTCGCTTATCACGGTGCCACCTACGGAAATAGTCTGCACCATGCTGTGTATCTAATGCCCATTCAAAGTTCACGGAAAACACCTCACCAATGACACCATCACGAATTAGCTGACGAATTTTCGTATTATGAGGAGCATAACGATAGTTAAATGTTACTCGCACTTCTCTCCCTGTTCTATTTACTGCATCAATAATTTCTTGGCATTTCTCTGTATCAACTGTCATTGGCTTTTCAGTAATAACATTACATCCTGCCTCTAGTGCTTTAACAATGTACGTATGATGTGTACGGTCTACAGTTGTGACAATGACATAATCAGGTTTTTCCCTTTCAATCATTCTTTCAAAATCTTTTGCTAAATATGTGTTTACTTCAAGATGCTCATACTTTTCAACTAGTAATTTATTTGCGTAGTTCATCCTTGTTTGGTTCACATCACAAAATGCTACTAGTTCCCCTGTTTCTCTAAAATCTTTTGCTAGCGATCCGTAAAAAAATTCTGCCCTACCACCTGTTCCAATTAGCGCATATTTGGCTTTTTTCAATGCGAATTCTCCTTTTTATACGTCTTCGTGAAGGTCGACTATATATTGTCTCTTTAACAGATACTGATGTTATTATTCATTAAATCTTTAGGGGTATATCCTGTATATTTTTTAAAGGTTTTTGTAAAATAGGCAGGATCCACATAACCAACTAAATCAGATATTAAATATTGAACTTCTTGGATCATTTCCTTTGCCTTTTCCATTCTCATACGTGTAATATAATTTTTAAACGATTCCCCAACAGTATCTTTAAATATTTTACCTAAATAATTTCTAGAAATATTAAATTTTTCAGCCATTCCTTGTAATGTGATCGGTTCACTTATATTTTCTTGTATATATACAATTAGCTGCTCCACTATTTGACGATGCTTTAAATTTTCATTCCTAAGTTGCAAATTACAAAGCACTTTCGTCCTATTTTTCATAAAAACAGCTAGCTCTGCCCACGATTGAATAGTAGATAGATTATCGTAAAAATTTTCATCTTCATTTGTCATTTCATATACATGAATTCCTTTATCATGTAATGAATAGCAAATAATTACCCACATTTCAAACCCAGTACGAATAGCTATGGATTTTGTAAAGTCTATTTCCTCTAAAGAGTGAACAAAGTTATTAACTAAAAGTTCAACTGTTGGCTCGCCTCCATAATGAATTGCCTCGGCCAACTCTTTACTTGTTTTCATTAATTTATACCAATAGAGTTTATCTATTAAGCTAGTTCGTTTTAGCAAATTAGGCATGAACTCTTGAAAATTATATGACCAATTAGCCTGATGGCTTATTTCCAACGTATAATTCATTGAGATACACCCCATTTCCGATAAATAAAAGAAATCCAAGCATCTTCCCTATAAAATTCTTTGTTATGAGGGAATCATTTTTTTGAAGCCAAGACTGCTGAGAAAAATGCCAAAGCAAGACCTTGCCCCCACCCTTCAATTCTCTTTTTAGAAGTATTACGGTAACCATCGTCACTATTCATTACCGCTGTCCCAGTTGATACATCACAAACTCTTCCTTGATCATCTACTCTACCGAGTAGACCGTATAATGCAAATATACAGCTAACTGAAACACCCGATACTCTAATAGTGTTAGATAGATTTTGGAACTTTATTTTCTTGTTTTTTATTTATCATCTCAAACGCACGAAGAGCAGGCATCATAATAGCGACAGAAAACAAACTCATACCGAGGATTGGAATTAACGCTTGGAATTGGAAAACAAAACTAGACACAACAAGGATTCCTACTAACATAAAAATGGTAGGTAGTGGGTTTAAGATCATCACAAAAAATGCGTTTTTTACTACGTGAAATAGTTTGATATCATAATAGATTAGCGCAGGGAAAACATAAAACATTGCCATGATGTATACAAAAAAGAAAGCAATTAGTGGAATCGTTAATAGATTTAAAATTGCATTAGTGGATGAATTAAAGACTAGTATATCAATGTATAAAATTAATCCTATGATCAGCAGTAGGTATCCTAGTAAATTACTTCTAATAAACTGCTTTTTATAAGTAAACCAAAATGTTTTAAATATTGGTACATCGGTTCTCTTTGTTAGCCAATTGTGAGTGACAGAAAAGGTAGCAGCAATAGCCGGGAATACTCCAAAGATCCCTAAGCCAAGTATGCAAAAAATCACCCATAAAACATTTAAGTAAACTAAATTTGTAAACCATTCTAACACTTTATTCACTGCTGCCAAATTTTCCACCTCTCAAGTCTTAATCATTGATAACAATTTTAATAGCTTTAAGAGGTAATTAGTAATAAAAGTACATGCTCTAATTACCTCTCTATTTTTCCTTAGTCATTATCCTTTTAGTCCACTTGTACTAATTCCATCAACTACGTACTTCTGGAAAATAAAGAATATGACGAATACCGGTATTAATGTAACAATCGACATTGCGAACATTGCACCCCAGTTTGATACGGTTTCATTACTTAAAAACATGTTTAACGCCAGCGAAACCGTGTACTTACTTGGACTATTCAGGTAGAGTAAAGGCCCTAGTAAATTATCCCAAGTCCAATAGAATGTGAAGATCGCTGATGTAGCCAGCGCTGGAGTGATTAACGGTAGGATGATACGATAATAAATTTGAAACGTATTACAACCGTCAATAGTTGCTGCTTCATCCAATTCTCTTGGAATTGTACGAATAAACTGTACTAGTAAAAATATAAAGAATGGATGCCCGAAATATGCTGGTACTACTAACGGCTTTAGGGAGTTTAGCCATCCTAGGTGTGAGAAAATAATGTATTGTGGGACCATGATAACCTCACCAGGTAGTAGTAAAGTAAAAATCATTACCACAAACCAAAACTTTCGTCCTATAAATTTCAATCTAGCAAAACCATATGCAATTAAGGAAGAGGATATTAAAGTACCAATTACCACTAAAATCACAAAAACTAGCGTATTTTTAATAAACACTCCAAAACTATGTCCCCCGAAGCCTTTCCAGCCTTGTGCATAGTTACTAAAAATAAATGGATCTGGAATTAATGAATCTGCGGTGATAAATATTTGTTCACTTACTTTAAAAGAACTCATTAATAACCAAATTACTGGATATAACAATAGAATTGCAAAACCACCAACTAACAAATGATAAATCAACCACTTAGGGTTAAACCGTAATCTACTAACTTTTTTCAATTGTCTTTCATAGTTATGAGGAACTTCTTCTCCAATTTTCATTGTTATTTCCCTCCTTCTGATTCGTAATGAACCCAATATCTAGAGCTTACGAAAATTACTGAAGTTAGGATCCCGATAATAACCAACATTACCCATGCCATTGCAGAGGCATAACCCATATTAAAGAATTCAAACGCTTGTTTAAACAAATACAAAGAGTAAAGTAGTGTCCCATCTAATGGACCACCAGTACCTTTTGATACGACATACGCAGGAACAAATGTCATAAAGGCAGCGATCATCTGCATAATTAAGTTAAATAAAATTACAGGACTCAACATTGGTAAAGTAATAGATGTGAACTTCTGAAAGAAATTAGCTCCATCTACACTTGCAGCTTCATAATAGCTTTTCGGAATAGATTTCAAACCGGCTAGGAAAATAAGCATGGATGAGCCAAACTGCCAAACAGATAATGAGATTAACATGCCAAGTGCAGCTGTTGGATTTCCAAACCAACGAACTGGGTCAAGTCCAATGAATTGTAGTGCTAGGTTAACAATACCGCCATCACCAAAAATGTTACGCCACATGATCCCGACTGCAACACTTCCACCAATAAGTGAGGGTAAATAGTACATTGTCCGATAAAGTCCTACAGCTTTTGAAGCAGTATTTAGTAACATTGCTACTAGTAACGCAAAGCCTAAACGAAAAGGGAGACCACCAATCACGTATAAAAAAGTTATTTTTAAAGAATGTAAATATCTAGCATCATCAGTAAACATTTTGATATAGTTATCTATGCCAATCCATACAGGTGGAGAAAATAGATTGTATTTAGTAAAAGAAAAATATAAGGAAGAAATCATCGGTATTATTGTAAACGCTAGAAAACCTAGGACAAAAGGTGCGATGAAGAAGTATCCCCATAAGTTTTCTCGAAGACGTGTACTCATTAACTCATCTCCAATCTATTGTAAAGTGATGATAGCTGACCTTTTCGATCAGCTATCATCACTTTTACATTTATGTTAGTTTAATATACTTTCTGCCTGACTTCTAAAAGTTTTCCCTGCTTCTTCCGGTGTAATCTGACCATATTTCATTTGCTCTGCAAGACCATCAAGTAATTCAATAATCTGACCAGCATTGGCAGGATCTAATGCACCTAAATCAGAACTATTTTGTTCTGCCCAGCCAATATACTCAAAGATTTGTGCCTGTTCTTCAGAAACTACTGATAGTAATGCATCTTTTACAACTGAAGATCCTGGCACTCCACGATCACCTTTAATAATTTTATTGGCTTCTATATCATTTACCCAGAAGCTAATAAACTTGGCCGCGGCTTCTTTATGTTTTGAATTTTCAGACACAGAGAAATACATACTAGGCTTTAAGAACAATCCTTCTTTTGCATTTGGTCCTGGCATTGGGTGCATTTTAAATGGTTTCCCAGCTATTTGTTGTAAGTTAACGAATTGGTTCGACCATTGCCAAATACCAATTCCCTCTTCTTTTACGACTGGATCATCTTCTAGTCCACTTAGCTGTGCTAAATAGTCTGGAGTTGGCGTAGCTTTTTTCAGGACTTGATTCGTGTCCATTGTAAAGAAATCTACAAATAATTGATCATCGTCATACCCTAACTTACCATCTGCTCCATATAAAGATTTTCCTTGTGTTCGTAGATAATAGTTAAAAAATACATCTGCTTTCATTCCAGTATCAAAGAAAATACCTGCGTCTGCAGCTTTTTGTGACAATTCAACATAGTCATCCCATGTCCAGTCTGTAGGTAGGGAATCAACACCTATCTTTTCTAGTAATTCAGGGTTATAATGGAACCCAATTGCATTTACTCCTAAGTTAAAACCGTAAAGTTTAGAATTAATTTTACCACCAGACAGAATTGTATCAGCGATATTTGTAACATCAATTTCATTACCTATAAATGGTGTCAAATCTGCTAATTGACCATTTTCTGCATATTGGCTTATTCGCGAAAGGTCCATTTGGACGATGTCAGGTAATTGATTAGCAGCAGCCTGTGGCGCTAATCTTTGCCAATAATCATCCCAACTTGCATATTCAGGCTCGATTTTTATATTAGAATTTTGATCCTCAAACATTTTAATAACTTCGAGCGTTAAATCATGTCTTGGTTGACTCCCCCACCAAGCTATTCGTAATGTAATCTCTTCTTCTTTTTCATTAGCTTTTTCCTGCGGTTTGTTATCAGTACCAGGTTCATTTTCACTAGTACTCGTGGATGTACCGCTGTTGCTACTACAAGCTGCTAACATAAAAATCAGAACAAGTCCAAGCAATAATACCATTACTTTTTTCATTTCTTATAACCCTCCTTTTAATTTGAAAACGATTACAAAATTAATATACCAAATCATTTACAAAGAGAATTAGTGAAAAAACAGAGATGAATGTTCAAAAAATAGTGATTATTTTGAAACTCAAGGTAATTTCATAATATCCGATGGTGTTACTCCTGTTACTTTCTTAAAGATCTGACTGAAATACTGTGGGTTATCACCAAACCCTAATTTTTCTGCCAACTCAAAGACTTTAATATTTCTTTCTTTTTGTATCATTTCTACCGCTTTTTCAATTCTTTTGTTCGTAACATAAGTTGAAAATTTTTGACCGGCTTCTTTTTTAAATAATTTCCCAAGATAGTCTGCATTCATATATAGTTTTTTAGATGCTATCCATTGTATAGATAGATCTGGATGTTCAATATTTTCCTCAACCATTTTTATTAAGTTTAAAACAACATCAGAATATCTTTTAGTTGCTTCATTTCTAATATGAGAATAGAAGTTTTTAAATATTTCTTCAAAAAACGGTAAAAAATCACGTAAAAGTTTTATATTATCAATCTTTACTATATCTTTTATTCGATCCTCACTACATAAATAAACATTTGCCTTAGCAATTGTTAAATATAAATGTGTAAAATATGATTTAACTAAATAAGGTGATATTTTTAACGTCTCTATTTTATTCATCATACTTCTTATTTCGTCGTTCGCCTCGTGAATGCAGCCACATTTTAACATTTGAATTAACTTTTCATAATCATATTTATAAAGCTCACTATCATCCGTACTATGCAATGGTACTTTGAAAGAAATAATATTTCCAATACCTAAGTAAAAACATTCATCCAGTTTTTTTAACATCTCAATATAAACAAGGGGAAGGTCTGTTATTTCACAAGTATTACTAATTACAGTTGTAATGGTAATGTGATAATCTGTGTACACTATATCCCTGAACTGAGTTATCAAACTACTTAATTTTTCTTGCTCATAATAATCTTTAATTAAAAGAAAAAGCAGATTTTTTTCGATAGTATAAGTAACAACGTTCTTAAATGTTTCGTAGAAAAACCTTTTAAGTGTTAACATGTTCTCTGAAGTTATATTACGTTCTAGACGAAATAATAGTAACCTCAGTTTTTGTTTATCATTGTGTAGTTTGAACACCTTACACATATGATTAACTCTCTCTTCTGCCAGTTCCATGTCATCAAGATTAAATAATTGTTTAAGCAGCTCTTCACTCTTCTCATTTGTGCGATGTCCTAACTCGTTTTCTACATTTTTCATATAGGTAGATTGTTCCTCGATTTGCTCTAGCTCCAAAACTACTTTTTTAAGTGCATGGGATATTGTATCTTCATTACATGGCTTAAGAAGATAATGCTTAACACCAAAACTCATGGCCTTTCTGGCATATTCAAATTCGCTAAACCCTGTTAAGAGAATCCACTTGATAGAAGGATATGTTTCCTTGCCCATTTCTATCAATTTTAGACCATCAAGACCCGGCATTGTTATATCGGTAATAACAATATGTGGCTGTTCTTCTGAAATAAATTCCAATGCTTCTATTCCGTTTCTTGCAGTTCCAACAAGCACGGTTCCTTGCTGTTCCCAATTAACTATGGAGGATATCCCCTCTAAAATTATTCTCTCATCATCCACTAGTAGCACTTTGTACATTTTGATCTCCCCTATTATTTGGTAATCGTATATGTATCTTTGTACCTATCTGTAATTGACTTTCTATTTGTATTCCGTATTGTTCTCCAAATAATATTTGAATCCTTTCATGAACATTCTTTAAGCCTATCCCATTTCCATTCGATTCATAGTCTCCTTTTCGAATCCCATTTACTAGTTCTTCTTTAATACCAGGCCCGTCATCTTCTATCGTAAGTACAATGTAATTATTCTCAACTTCACAATAAAGGGAGATATGAATTGTTCCGACAATTTGTTCCAAACCATACTTTATAGAATTGTCTACTAGTGGTTGTAAAATAAATTTAGGAACGGTACATGTGTAAATACTTTTAGGAATGTCGATATGAAAAGATAGTCTTTCTTCAAAACGGACCGATTGAATGGTTATATAACTTTCAACAATCCTTAATTCTTCCTCTAGAGTTATTAATGTTTCTTTCATATTAATTGAAGAACGTAAGATATATCCTAACGCTTCCGCCATTTTTGATATTTGGTGATGACCTTTCATTTTAGCAGCCCAATTGATCGATTCTAATGTGTTATATAAGAAATGGGGATTAACTTGAGCTTGCAAGGTTTTATACTCTGAATCTTTTATCAGGATAAGTTTTCGGTAATTTTCTTGCATGAGAAAATTAATTTGGTCCATCATTACTTTAAAGTTATAATGCATTTGACCTGTTTCATCATTTGGAAAAGTAAGATACTCATTATTGTCCGATTCCAAATCTCCTGTTTCAATCCTTTTCATTTTTTTATTTAAGCTTTCAATTGGGTTGGTAATACCACTAGCAAATCGCATAGCTAAAATCAAAATGATAACAAACATAAGACTATATGTAATTAAAACGGCGTTTCGAACTTTCGAGATAGCTTCAAACAGATTACTATAAGGAGTAACAATCATATATGTCCAATTCGTATGCTTAGCAGTGCTATATGTTATAAAAAATCGTTCATCTGAATTTTGTATTAATTTAAAACCTCTTGAATCGTTCCTTTTAATATTGATAATCCCCTCTGGAGTTTCATGGCTAAGCGGATAAAATAGATGATCTGAATCATCTAAAATTAATAGCTTCGATCCTTTTTCAGCTAAACGATTAGAAAACGAATTTGCAATTTCCTGCATATTAATTCGAACAATCATTGTTCCTAAATGCTCAAGAGGTAAAGCTAAGTGGGAATAGGAACGTACCTCTCTTCCAATGATTAAGGAAGGGTCGTCCTCATCTGGAAAAATCCATTGTACTCCCCCTTTTTTTATTTGAGTATCTTCTTTTACTTTTTGAATTCGCTCATCCGGTAAAACAACTATCTTATTGCCTGAAGCATATTCATTGTCATGAACATCGTACACTTGAACGGATGATACATATTTATTTAATGATCCAAGATCAGACAAGCGCTTCCTAACTTTCCTACCAACAATATATTGTTGGTAATCCGTCTCACTATTCTTTAACTGTGTTAAATATTGCTGTATTTCTTGATCGGTTGAAACGTTAAAGGAGAGTCTTTCTAGTTTCATAAGTTCATTTTCTATTGATGTGGAGGTAATACTTAATGATTGCGCAGATTGCCTGTAAATTTCTTCATTATATACTTGGAAAGCATATTGTAATATTGATATGCCCCCAACACTAAAAGCAAGGGTAATAAACGAGATTAATAGAAACAATTTATATTTAATTCTCAAATTAGAATAAAGTATCTTCAACACCTATCCATACCTCCTAAATTGAACTTACTTTATTACATTTCTTGTTTCTTCCTAAATTTCCGATCAAAAATTTATTCCATTAGATTGCTTTAAATTAACATAGGTAGAATTCTGATTTTTCAATTAAATTAATTTCATTTTAGCATAATTTTGTTGAGTCATTTATGGAGATATTAACTTCTAGTAAATTATATTTATTTAATTTTATCATAATTCCTTTTGGTTATTAATGTTAATATTAATTTTAAATGAAATTGTTATTTGGTTTGAAACGTAAGTCAATTGGGGCTTAGGTAAAAAAAGTCACCTATAAAAATGTGCAAACAACTTAACAACAATCAAAATATTAAATCTTTCACATTTCATAAACAAAGACTAGCAAAACCACTTTAGTGAAGGTTATGATTTCCTTGCCCAGCGTCCCCTTCGTTCCCAGGGACATTACTATCAAATACCCATTCTTGTGTTAACTTTCCATCTCTCCAGTTATTTGCTGCTAGTACAGTTCTAGTATAATAACCTCGAGCCATCACAAAGCTAGGACGTTCTCCAGCGAGGTAGGCTACTCCAGCCAAAAATCGGTCTACTCTGTTTCCATTACCATCTCCCCATGAGCTTACATTGCCTTTCGGAGCAACCCCTTTGCAAAAAAAATAACACGCAAACTTCCTATTCTTTTATACTTGAATTGTTGAAAAACAAGTCGAAAGAATAAGGTTGCGTGTTTTTTCATTGCCTTTTTGTTCTAGACACTAATTTTCCCATAGGCTTTAACTAAAGTGTTGTACTCATCCATCGTTATTGGCATAACCCCACCATGCCTGGCATTTACAGGTATGTCTAAATCCTCCTGACTTTTCGTAAATTTTGCTGTTTTTAAATCTGTTGTAAAGTATGGTACATATTTTTTTTCAACCGCGTAATGATCAAGTAATAAGCACCATTTTTCTTCATTTTTTAATTTAAAGCATGCAGGACCCTCAACACCAATTATTTTTTCGAGATTTGAATCCAATAACGTGAACTCTCCAAGTAACGTATTAGAAACCTCTACAGTAATACTTTTAACAGTCTCGTCTTTTGAAAAACGATAATATCTATCTCCATCCTCAATAATTGTTGTATCAATAATATGGTTCTCTCTATGAAGATAAATCTTAGGCTCGCTAAAAGCTTTAAAATCCTTGGTCTTCGAATAGTATATTCTATGTTTCTCAACCCCAAAGTCCTCTCTCGAAGCCCATAATACTAGAAAATCATCGGCTTCTTTATCATATATGGCTTCTGGAGCCCAAACGCAGCCTGCAGTTTCAGGACCTACCTTAACCAACCGTTGTTCTGACCAATTAACCAAATCAACAGATTCCCAAACCGCAATATGCTGACTTCCAGATCTTTGAACCTCTTCCCAATCCTTTCGATAATGCATTGATAAATCAGTACCTATAATATAAAACTTAGTTTCTTTTGGTGAACGAATAATAAATGGATCTCTTACTCCATACTCTCCTAGCATTGATATCAAGACAGGCTTCTTATCATTTAGCGTTTCCCATCTTAATCCATCCCTGCTTACTGAAAAGTAAACTTGCTCTAAGTCATCCCTGCTCTCATCTTCATAAATAAAATGTACAAATATATATGCTTCATTTTCTTTTTCATTTTTATCAGCCATATTAAGTTTATCTCCTTCCAAAGAGCTAGAATTTAATATCCCATTCCTAATGTTTATTAAATTCATTATCTTTCAGTGCTTACCCTAAAGGTATGAGATACTTCCTGCTATTCCTATTACAATAGCCTTGGCATTAAAGATCTTTAAATTGAATGACTCTATATTCAAAGTTTCCAACTTTAAGGTTTCCAGGCTCTACTTTACGATTTGATCCTAAATCAACCCCTGGTTGTGGCAGTGTCACACTCCCGCCTTTGCCGTCCATATTAATCACAAACCAAACGGAATATCCGTCTCCTTGCCTTGGAGCAACTATCGTACCATTCGTTACATCCGTCCTTAAGCATATATTCGCTTCTTGTGAATAATGATTTACTAGTTTCTGAAGAAGTACATCTCCAGTTTCACCTAATGGCATTGAACCAAGCATTACAATCTTCCCTTTCCCAAGAGGGTGCTCTGTGATAAAAGATTTCCCTACTGAAAGACCTTCCTCAATAACGCCAACAGCTGTCTCTTCTTTATACTCAAACACCGAGCTCCACAATCCTAATGGTGCAGAAATATCAAAAGCACGACCTACTGTACCGCTACCATCCATTGGATAAGTAAATAGCACTTCCACTCCTGCTACTTTCTCTAGTTCCCCTAGCGCTCGAGTAGTATGAACAGTATGCTCTTCGGTTCGGCCACCGGTTAATGGTCCAACGATCCAGATCCCGCCATTTTCCACAAACTGTTTTGCGCGATTGATATACTCTGAAGAAAGAGAGTGAATAAATGGTGTGAACAACATTTTATACCCTTCAAGGCTTGCCCCTTCTGGTATAAGATCACGATGGATTCCCATTGATAAGATCCGTTGATAAAACTCCGTTACTAAGCTGCGGTGGTTTAGTTTTCGATGTGGTTCTGTATTTAAAAATGCCTTGGACCGATCCGAATAGGTAATGGCCAATTCCGCTTGACTCGGTTTAGTCGCTAAAATAATCGGTTCAATTGCTTTTCTCATCTCTTCTACTTCTAGCACGTTTACATATCCCACTGTCGGTCTTCCCCACGCACTAATAACTGAGCTATGGGGCTGTTCACACCCTGCACGCTGCTGCCTCCAAAGCCAATAAGAAAATCCTTCTGCTCCTAATGCATAAGCTGCTGCTGCTTCGACTTTTAGATATCCGTTTGGATGAGGGGTTGCATAGCTTTCCAATGATGCTGCATACGAAGTACTCGTTTCCATTACCCAGAAAGCTTTCCCCTTTTTAAAATTTCTCCACAAATCACTATTAATCAAATACGCAGGGATGTTATCGATTGTTGCATATGTATCAAACGATGCAAAATCAAGGTTTTTATACAGTCTTTCGTTATCGACACTAAAGAAAACTGAACTATTATGAGTAATTGGTGCTTTAGAATATTTTCGAATGATTTCCGCTTGCTCATCAGAAAACTCAGCAATTTTCTCCATCGAAAATAGTTGATACATGGTGCTTAATGATGAGTTGTGTAAAAAAGGCGCTGGTCCTGGCTGCGGAACTTGCTCAAAGCTATGATAGTATTCACTCCAAATCTTTGTCCCCCAAGCATCATTTAGGTTTTCAATCGTTTTATAACGTTTTTCTAACCAATGATGCCATAACTCTTTACAGGTCTTACACATACACTCACTGACATGACATTTAAATTCATTATCAATCTGCCACCCGATAACTCCAGGCATACTCCCTACCGCTCTTGCTAAATTGTCTGTTATGAGTGTTGCTCTACCTCTAAAATAAGGGTGGTTGGTACAAGCATGCTGTCTTGAACCATGCCCCATTACCTTTCCTTCCCTATCTACATACATTCGCTCGGGATGTCCGTGTGTATACCAAATAGGAGGAGTTGGCGTAGGTGTACACATAACCGTTTCAATACCATTTTCATATAATTTTTTAATGATGTTTTTAAAGAAACTTAGCTCAAAACGGTCTTCTATAGGCTCCATTGTTGACCAAGCGAATTCGCCCATTCTGACAACATTAATGCCCGTTTGTTTCATAAGCCTAATGTCTTCTTCTATGACCCTTTCATCCCAAAGCTCGGGATAATAGGCGGCACCGTGATACAATTTTTTTATCAATCTTGTTTCCTCCTCTATTAATTATTCTTTAATAAACGTTACAATTGGTAACTGTAGTTCCTTAATTCCTTCGATGACTAATTTTCCTATCTCTTTTGCTCCATATTCACAGAAATGTGTATCATCCTCTATCCCTTCAGGATAATTAGGATGCTCATTCGGTAAAAACCTCGTGAATAACTGCTTTGACCCTTCTGGTCCTAATGATTGATAGAGTCTTGCTGTTTTTTCCCATAAATTAATAAGGGGGACTTCAAGGGTTTCACTTAACTGAATCATCGACGTTGGGTATTCTCCAAGGGTATTTACTAATTGTCCTTGATCATCAAAATTTCTTCGATGTACAGACGTTATCAGGATTGGAAAGGCACCTCGATCAAAAGCACCTTTCACATATTCTGTTAAAAATGATTGATACGTGGTAAAAGGATCAGTTCCAAAGGGTTTCTGATCGTTGTGCCCAAATTGAATAAAAAGGTAGTCGTTTGGTTGAATTGACTGAAAAATAGTTTCCAACCTACCTTCATTAATAAACGTGTTCGTACTAGCTCCGCCTTTTGCATGATTATGAACGATTACCTCACCCGTGAAAAAGGATTGAAAACCTTGCCCCCACCCTGCCATTGGTGCCTCTTGTGGGGGGCAATTGGCCACAGTTGAATCTCCAGCTAAATAAATATGAATCAATTTCTTTCCTTTTAAAATTTCATCCAATTAAAAAACCTCCTCTTTATATATCCTTGTAAATATCGATAAAACCAGGAACAATCATAAGGTAAAGAACCTGTGGAGGCACTAAACTTTCCACAGGTTTCTTGATTGATGTTTACACCGTTTATCCAAAATTAATACATCATTATATTATTCTTAAATTCGGTAATATAGATATTCTACTAATGCAAGAATCGCCATTGATTGTCCATAAGGCATCGCTGTAACAGGAATTTCCTTGTAAAAGTCTTTGGTTTCTCCCATTGCAGTTCCAGCAGAAACATGCTGCAACTCTCCATTATCATTGATATTTTCCAATACAGCATCAATAGCCTTTAATCCCATTACCATATATTCTTTATCTACATAACGCTTACGAACTGCTCTTAGGGTACCAAAGGCAAAACCTGCCGTACAAGAGGCTTCCACATAGGATGAAGGGTCTAGCAACAACGTATGCCATAAACCACGTTCATTTTGACAGGCTAACAATGCTTCTAATTGTCGTTCTAAAGTATCTATGAGGACTTGTCGAACAGGATCTTTCTCAGGAAGATCAACTAAGTCGAGGAACTCAGGAATTGCAATGGTTATCCAGGAATTACCTCTCCCCCACAAGGCTTCAGCAAAATTGTGATTTCCTTCAAATGTCCAACCATGGAACCATAATCCAGTTTTCTTATCAAACAAATATTTTATGTGGACTAAAAATTGTTTTTTAGCTTCTTCCACATACTCCGGTTTATTTAGTAATAAACCGATTTTTGTTAAAGGAAGAACACTCATCATTAGCGTGTCATCCCATAATTGCTGATTGTTTTCAGAACCGAAGACCACATGTTGAATCCCGCCATCCTTTGTTCGTGGCATATCATAATACAGCCAGTCTCCCCAAATTTCTAAATAAGGAAGATATGTAGGATTGCCCGTTTCTTCATACAAATAAGAAAGCGTTAACATTTGTACCATAGTGTTCACGTTCTTTTCGACTGGTGGTTCATTAAATTGGTCATCAAACCACTTAATAATAATCTTTAGGATTTCTTCTTTCTTGGTTAATTTATAATATTTCATCATTCCATAGAGACCAACCCCTGCTGTCCATTCCCAGTAGTTAAAGCTTTTATTATCAATTTTGCGGCCATCGGCCAGTGGGATTGCATATTTTCCATCTGGATCACTCAAGTTAATCAGGTTATCAATTAGGAGTTCGATCTTTTGTTCAATTTTTTGTCTATTCATTTGAATTGCCTCCTCTTATTTATCAAAGGATTTCTATCGAAGATATATCATTCATTTTATTATAACTAATGTATTTGGAGGCTTTAATGTAAAATTCAGTTATTATTAATTAAAAAACAGTGTTTCTTTCACTAATAACCTAACTATTAATTTTGATTGGAAGTCCTGTGTTTGCCGATTCCAAGGCTTGGCAAGTTATGGTTTGTGTTAAAAAAGCATCGTTATAGTCAGAGAGGATTTTTGATCGATCACCTGTTCGAACTGCATATAGAAATGCCTCACTCTCTTGTAGATAAGGATTACTCGAATTTAATTCTTCTACTTTTTTACCACTTGATTCAGTAATTGTTAACCTGTCAGGCTCCCATGTCATCACACCTTGATCAGTAAAAAAGGCCATGTTCATCTGCCATACTCCTTTTGGTAGTATACAAGTATTTGATATCGTAGCTACTACCCCACTTTTCAACTTCATCGTCACAGTGCCTACATCATGTACAGAAACCTCTTCATATAAATTTTGACAAACGCGATTTCCATAAGCTGCATATACTTCAACAACCTCACCTGCTACATAGCGAAGCAAATCAACAATATGGGTTGTTTGTTCAATGAATTGTCCACCAGAACATTCTTGCTTTCTCCACCAACCTACTTGTGGCATTTCGCCCATCCAATAACCTGAAATCATACCAAGCGATTGATTTTCTAGCTTTTGTTTTAATAGTTGAACAGATGGCTTGTAGCGAAAATGATAGCCTACCGAGGTAATTAGGGATTTTTTTTTGACTTCAGCCAGGATAGAATTAGGTATGGCTATGTCATTACCAATTGGCTTTTCTACTAAAAAAGGAATACCGTACTCAATTAACATTTTCTCTATCTCACCATGTACCAATGGTGGAACACAAATATACACTGCATCGATTTGTTCTTTATCTAGCATCTCATTTAAGTTTCCATATCCTTTTGCTCCACTAAAGCTAGATGCGAATTTCTCAGCTTTTTCTTTACTAGATCCACAAAATGCCTGTACATGAACATCGTCCATTTTTGATAATAAACTTGCATGCATTTTACTAAACCAACCCGTACCTACTACTCCAATCCGTAGTGCCATATTAGTTATACCTCATTTTGAACTGCCCCCTGTCAAGTAGACAGTGGAAATAATAAAAATGATTTAAGCGGCTTTAGCTCTAAATTCCATAGGGCTAAGGCCGTTTAATCTTTTTTGGTATCTTTCATGATTATAAAAA